>JAEYWK010000197.1 GCA_023431345.1 Pseudomonadota bacterium | reverse complement strand
GCCGCACCAGCGCTTCGACTGCCGCCGCCTCGTCGGCGGCGCCCAGCGCGCGCCTCGCTCAGGTGCACATCACGCAGTCGGCTACGCGAGCGCGATCAGAGGCTCAAGCTGCAGGCGCGCTAACAGGTTCCCGTCTATCAGAAGATTGCCGGCCAGATTGGCCAGCAGCGCATGCAGCATTGGGTCGATACGCTGCATTATGGCAATCAGGACATCTCTGGCGGCAAGGAGGGGTTCTGGCTCGATGGTGAACTGAGAATCTCCGCGACCGAGCAGATCGAGTTGCTCTCGCGTCTCCGCAAACAGCAACTGCCCCTGAGCGACCGAACGCAAAGAATCGTCATTGATATTATGAAGATGGAGCAATCTGACGACTATGTGCTGCGTGGCAAGACGGGCTGGGTCGCCGCAACGGAACCACAGCTCGGGTGGTGGGTCGCGTGCCCGCCGGCTACGTTGCGACGGTCGCGGTTCCGTCGGTCGGCATCGAGGTGCCGCTGTGACCCGATGGGGTACCGGCGGAGGTACGTGGGCGTGATGACGGCCCTGGCCTGCTCCGTCGAGGCACCGCGCGTGCTCCGTGCGGAGGCTCGGATTTCGAGTGAGTCCGCGCAGTGGCGGGCGCTACCGGTCGTGCCGGACGCCGTAGAGCGCATGGCGCACGTGCTCGTCTTCGATACTGCGCGCAGCCGTCACATCATATTCGGTGGCCGTCCCGTCAACGACAGCGGTCAGAGTCTCAGCGACGGGTGGACGATCGATGGCGACGGCTCCTTCGACCAGCTCGCGGGGTACGCAAGGCGCGGTTTCGTGCGAGGGGCGTTTGACGCTCGCCGCGCCCGCACCGTCGTCTTCGGCGGAGCCGATCTGCGAACGACGTCGCCGGTAGGCCCAGTGTACACCAAGGAAACGTGGGAGCTAGACGACGACACCTGGCATCAGGCTAGCGTCCCCACTTCGCCTCCCGAACGAAGCTCGCATGGCTTGAGCTACGATAGCGCTCGCGACGTCACGGTGCTCTTCGGCGGCTACGACGGCGCCTGGAAAGATGATCTCTGGGCGTACGACGGCGCGACCTGGACGCAAGCTTGCACCGTCGTCGCCTGCGAAGGCGAACCACGACCGGCGGCGCGGGCAAACCCGGTTCTCGTTTACGACGAGGCGCGCGCCGTGACGTTGCTCTTCGGCGGCTCGGCCAATGGCCGCGGGTACAGCGATACGTGGACGTGGGACGGTGAGCGATGGGATCGTCTCGACCCCGCCCACACGCCAACCGCCCGTGACGCCGCCGCTGCCACGTACGACCCCGTCACCAAGCGGGTCCTGCTGTTCGGCGGTGCCAGCGAGGATGAGCCGGAGCTTGGCGACCTTTGGGTTTGGGATGGCACTGACTGGTCGCTGATCGAGAGCGTTGGGAAGCCCGTCGCGCGCCGCGGCGCGGGCATGGTGTGGGACGCGGCTCGACGCTCAGCGACACTGTTCGGCGGCGCCGTGCGTCGCACTGCCACGGATGCCTGGCAGTTGCAGATAACGGGCAACGTGTGCGAGTCCAGTCAGGATTGCCACGCGGGCGCGTGCATCGCAGGCGTGTGCGGGCCTGACGGGAGCGGCGGCTCGCCGCAAGGAACGGCTGGATCGCCGCCGGCGGCGACCGGCAGTGGCGGCAGCGAGCCGCAAAGCGGGGCGCCTCCCGACGGTAGTGAAGGCGGTGGAGTGAGCCCCGGCGCTGGTGGTGCAGCCGATGAGCAGTCCTCCGAGGCGCACGACGACGGCCCCCGCAGCCTGTACTCGTGTAGCGCTCCGCCACGAAGCGCCGGCCCCGTGCCACCCTTCGCCTGGGGTGGATTGTTGGTCTGGCTGCTCATCCGTCCGCAGCGGCGAGGCCGCATCGCTCGCAGCAGTACCTGCAGAACGACTTGAACACCCCTCGCTCGGCAGCGTGCCGATCGGAGACGATTCGGCTTACAACTGTAGGCCTCCGGTGCCGTTATCGCCAGGGCCGCCGCCGGCACCACCAGAGCGTGTACGCGCTCACGAACGTAGAGCCTGCGCCGTGAGTGTTCGTCTCCTTCAACGCCGAAGCCTCGCACCGCTTGGTCGTCGGGCGAGCTAGCAATATCGAGGGCCGTACCGTGACCGCGTGGGGCGCTCGCTCCTGGGAGGATAGAGTGGCGACTTCCAGCTCGCCCCATCCCCCGCTTGAATTGCTTACGGGCTCCGTCCGCGTCTGACCGTTGCTGGCCAGGCCTCCGTGCGCTACCCCTGACAGCAGGCGCTGCAATCACGCGGTGGCTCCAGTTGCAGTCAAACGCGCTGATTTCCCAGAGGTTGAGCGATGGCGAGTCAGGTCCCTTCCATGTTCGAGCCGAGGCTTTGGGAGAGCTGGCAACGACGGAGCGCACTTGGGGAGACTCGACCGGTGCAAGACTTCGTGGTGGTTCGAGTCGACGACCGCGCGCGCGAGCTTGCGCCTCGAGTCTCTCTCCCCGACGACGCGGTTCTCCCGCCCCGAGCCCCGCTCGAAGAGCAAGAGGAGCTGCTCTCGCGAGTGGAGGGCGGCGGTCGCATCGCCGGGGTCGAGTGGCCCGTCTGTTGCGACCGGCTTGCCGTACTTCGCTTCCATCAAGGAACCGGCGAGACCTTGGTTCCCGCGCTCGAAGCGGGCGAGCTTGATGCCTGTCTGCTGAGCGAGGGGCGCCTTGCTGCTGACGATGAACGCGCGATCTGGAGCCAAACGCTCGACTCGTTCCGGCGGCATCGACATGGGGGAGACGGGCTCGCGCTGCTGCGGTGCGGCGTGTGCGCTCGCGTCTATGGATCGTGGGTGATTCCCTGAAGCCGCCTATTTCGAGGCTTGGCTGCTGCTGCGCGGATCGGTGGGGGGGGTATAGACGGGCCACGCGGGGGTCCATGGCCCATGGCCAGGCATGTTGGTCCAGCTCCCCTGCAGCCCAAAGCGCCACAGATTGTGAAGATCGACGTGCTCCTGTCGGTTGTTGTACTCGGAAAATCGCCCGGTCAGGTTGCCGCCGATGATGTTCCTTCCATAGAAGCGCTCGAACCAAGTCATGTTGGTCACGTTGAACCGGGGGGTCGCAAATTCGGGATACTGCGCCACGTTCCTCTGATGGTGCGCTCCAACACCGCGGATGGACTCGATCCGCGCCGCCGTCGCAGGGTCGAAGCGGCTTCTCCAATACATCCAACTGGTGGGGTGCAAGGCCGTGGAAGCCACACCGCTGCCGGCGCCCCAAGCGCCGTCCTCTACGGCGTTGGAGAAGGCGTCACCGGCGTTTTCTCCTTCCAGCAGCCGACGCGTGACCCCACTCGAATAGCCACTGCCGAAGCCGATGGCGGCGGAACCCGCGCCGTAGGGGCTCGCCAAGCCGCGCATGACCAACGACGGGGCCATCTGAGGCATCGTGAGGCGGCTGGATTGGCCGGAGAGGGAGGCCCAATAGCCCGTCGGGACCACCCCCATGCGCGTCGCCCCGGCAAACATCCCGCCGCCGAACATGCCGCCTACCATGCCGGACGTGCCTTCGATGAGGACGCCGTCACCCACCATGTCCCAGTAGTCGCCGCCGTGGCGCGCGTAGGTGTAGTTGGCCCGCGCGAAGCCGGAGAAGATACCGCTCGCGAGCCCGCTCGTGCCTCCCGCGAGGATGCCGGTCGTCACGCTGAGCCCGGCGGAGGCGCCCGACGCCGTAGCGGCTGTTCCCGCCGCGGTTCCGGTGAGGCCCATGCCCGCAGCGCCGGCCAGCCCAGCGCCGCCGATGACCTCCGCTGCGACCCCGAACGTCACGGCCCCGATGAAGCCCGCGCCAAACCCGATGCCGGCCGCCGCGAGCACGTCCCAGAAGTCGTAGTCGCCGCCGCGGATCACGACCGACGCCCCGCCGATCAAGGCCCCGATCCCGCCCACGATGAGGCCCGCGACAATCAGCGGGGCTATGTCGCCTTCGACGTCGAGCCGGTTGACGGGGTCTTGGACCCCGAACGCGTAAGCGTTGGGACTGAACGAAAAGAGGGCGGCGTCGCGCGCTAGGAATAGCCCGGTGAGCGGATCGTAGGGTCGCTTGCGCGTGAGATACAGGCCGGGGCCCGGCTCGAACGGCATCGCACCAAAGATCGGGACGAGACCGGCGGGCAGCGCGCCGGCCGCGCCCATCCCGTTCAGCACCTCGGGGGCCCCAAACGCATCGTAGCGGACTCGATTGGCGACGCTTCCAGCCGCGGTGGTCACGAGCACGAGATCGAGGTGACCGTCGTAGTGGAGGTTGTAGCGCTCGGCCGTGCCGATCGCTGCATACGGCACCGGCAAGTTGGGATGATGAAGGAACCGCAGGCGAGGTGCGCCGGATCCGTCGGATGAGCGCACGCACTGGTGATCGAACCAATGCTGGCGCTCGATTACGCCGTTCCGGGTCACACTCGCGAGCCTGCCGAGCGCGTCGTATGCAAGCTCCGTAATGGAGCCGTTGGCGGTGGCGCGCACCAAGCGCCCGAAGCTGTCCCACACATAGCTGCGTTCGGGATCCGAGATGCGTGCGCCGTCTGCGTCGCTGACGACCGGATTGCCGTTGACGGCGACGAGCCGCGCATCAGGCGTGGATGCGTAAGAGGTGGCCGCGCCGCCCGCGGGCTGGAACGTGAGCCGCGTGTCGTCAGGACCATAGGACCAGGTGTCACTCACGCCCGACGCGGCAGCCTGAGCTTGCGCGATGAGCGCCTGCGACTGCGCGAAGTCTGCTGGGGGCGTCACCGACAGAAACGCGATGCCCTGCTCAGTGGCGGTGAGCCGTCCGCGCCCATCATAGGCGTAGAGTTTGGCCATCGGCGCGGAAGATCCCTGCACGAGCACACCTCGCCGGCCCTCCGCGTCGTAGCCGTACACGAAGCGGTCGACCTCGGTTCCACCGCTGCCTCGGAAACTGACGCCGGCGAGTCGCCCCGCCGCGTCGTGCGTCATGACGGCGCTGCTACTCTCGAGCTCCAGGGCTCCGACCCGAGCCGTGCCTCGGTAGGCGGCGCTCGCGAGGACGGTGCCCGCCGGTGGCGTCGCCAGCGCTGCCGTCCCAGCCGCTTCCAGGGTGATCCGGTCGACGCGGCCTAGCGAGTCGAAGCGGTGCGCTTCGGTCCATCCGTCCGGGTGCGTCACGGTGAGCCGACGAGCCAGCTCATCGTAGACACGACTGATGGCTCCGGCGCCCCCGTCCTCGGAGATGATCCGATCGAGGCTGTCGTAGCGGCGTGTGACCTGCTGGCCGCCGACACTCGCGCGCACGAGCCGCCCGAGCCCGTCGTAGCTGAAGCCCTGATCGGGAGCGGGGACGCGCGTACCGGCGGCCAAGGTGCGTAGACCCGTGACCCTGCCGAACGCGTCCTGGTCGAAGCCGATCGCAATTCCGCCCGGCACGGTCAGGCCGACGAGATCACCGACCCCCGCCGCGAACTGACGGCCGTAAACCGACCCATCCGGCAAACTCATCGCGATGATGCGACCGAGAGGATCGCGGGATAGGGTCGTGACGGCGCCGCCGGCGGCGACGTAGCGAAGGGGGCGTCCGAGCAAATCGGTGTCGATGCGAGAGGTCAAGGCGAGGCCGCTCGCATCCGCCGTTTCGCCTACCGCTTCGCCGAGAAGGCCGAATGCCTGTCGACCAATCTTGCCGTCTGGAGAGGTCGTTTCGACCGCGTAGTCGCGCGCGTCGTAGCGGACCGCGGTTACCAGGCCATCCTGGTCGGTTTGCGAGATCAGACGACCGCGCGCGTCGTGCACGAAGTGCGTGACGGCCGGCGCTGGGGCGCCCGCGTCTTGGGCGAGCGTCTTGTGTGGGAGCCCATCGGGCCCGAGCTCTGTCTCGACGACATTCCCTGCCGGATCCGTGGTGCGGACCAGTCGCCCCAGGCCGTCGTAGACCATGTGCCACACGTCCCCCGTAGGCGTTACCCTTCGGACGCAGCGCCCATCGCGGTCGTACCACTTGGTTTCGGTGAGGGCGGTCGCGACCGCAGGGTCGTCGGTAAAGCGCCAAACCGTGGTGCGCACGGGTCTGCCCCGCTCGTCGTACTCGATGCTGGTGCGCCGCAACGTGCGTGGGGGGCTGCCGTCGCCGGGATCCCCCGTGACCGTCACTTCGACGGGCAAATCGAGCCTATCGGCGTACTCGATCTGTTCGACGCTGCCATGAGGGTAGGTGGTGCGAAAGGGCCGGCCCCACCCGTCGTACTCCGTCTTCGTCACGCGCTGGCCCGGACGCTCGATGTGCGTGGTTCGCCCGCACCGGTCATAAACGTACTTCACCGTCTCCGCTACGGGGCTTCCGTAGGCGCGAATCACGAATAGCAGCAGGCCGCGTTCGTCGAAGCAGCTCCGATCGGCGACCCCGTCCGCGTGTCGCAAGAGGATCGGGCGTCCGCGATAGTCCGTATCGATCGAGGTTTGGCGAGGGCGCGCGGTGTTGGCTCCGAGAACGCGTTTGGTGGCCCGGCCCAGAGCGTCGACCTCGACGCTTTCTTCGATGAAAGCGTCGGTGACGATGGCATCGTCGTATTCGCCGCGCGGTCGCCGGACGCGCGCCACCTGGCCATTGGGGTGAAAGTCCCATTCGGTGGCGTCGACGGCGCCGAGGATCGCGGGCTGCTCGAGCCGTTCGCGGCGCCCCCGCGCGTCGGTACGATAGCGGGTGACGGCACCGCCGGGCGCGATCGCTTCGGACTGAAAGCCGGCTGGATCGTAGTCGAGCACCGTCGCTTCTGCCGCTCCGTCTACGTCGGACACCCGGCGGCGGACGAAGCCACCTTTCGGCGACCCCGCGGGGAAGTACTCCGTCGCATCGCGAGCGCCTTCTGGACGAATCATCTCGACTTGCTGGCCTCGAGGGCCGTACGCGAAGCGAGTCGAGCTCGCTTGCACCGACCCGTCGGGCAAGGTGGCATCGGGCCAGTCGACACGAACGAGCTTACCGGTCGCCGAGGGGCCGGGCGCGACATCGAAGTCGTAGGTGTAGTCGACGCGAGCGCCGCCCTCGTAGCGCACCCGGCGCACCTTGCCCAAGAAGGGCTCGTATTCGAGACGCATCAGGATGCGGCTCGGGAGGGGTACGCCGGTAGCCGCGCGGCGTTCGATGCGAAGGAGATTGCCGCGCATGCGCGGGTCGGGGTTCAGCGCGTCGTAGACGCGCAAGGTTTCCGATCCATCGGGCTCGACCTCGGAGACGACATTGCCTTCTTCGTCGTACGCCATCCGTCGCGCCACGACGCGGAAAGAGCCATCGTGCGACAAGCGCACCCGATCATCGATGAGCTCGCCAGTCGGGTTGAACGAATACACCCAGTACGACCTGTCGGGATACATGGCCGTGGTGCGGTAGGCGACCGCATCGCGGAACAAGCGATCGTTCGGCAGGCCCTGCAGCATCTCGTACCCGAAACGGTGCACGAATCCGCCCTGCCACTGCTCTACCACTCGATTGAACGACTGCTGGCTGGGATCGAGGCCATACACGTTCCGCACGACGACACTCCGCAGCGCATCGCGGACCGCGATGACGTTGTGGCGCTGGGCGGGGTGAACGTTGGGCAGCGCGTACTCGTAACTTTCCGAGATCTCCGGCGCGCCGGCTACGGGCGGTAGCGCCACCGCCACGAGGTGCTCGCGGAGCTGGTCGTGGAGGTAACGCACCTCTCGCCCCGAGTGCTCGACGACCGACTCCAGAAATCCGCAATCTCCGTAGGAGAACTGCAGGAATCGACCGTCGTCGTCCGCCACGCGGCGCACGCGATTTTCGCTGTCGTACTCGATCGAAATGGCGTTGCCGTGCGCATCTTCGATGCGGACGAGCGGAATGCGCTCTGCGTCGGTCCACGTCGGGGGGCGCTCGTAGTGGCTGCTCAAACCCTCCCTGCTCTCGATGCGGTATCCCGCGCCGCCGGGCAGCGTCACCAGGCGCTCGAACACGCCGCGTGGCGAGGCCCAACCCGCGCCGTCTTTGCGGAAGAGATCTTCGTGTAGCTCACCCGTCCAGCGGGCAACCGAGCCGTCCTTCAGCTCGCGAAGGAAGACGTTCCAGTTGTGGTCCCAATTGTAGCCCAGCGGACCAAAGTAGGGCTTGCCGGAGCGGTAGCGCCTCACCAGCGCGAGCGGCAGGAACGGGGTCGGCACGTCGATATCGGTGGTGACGATGACGAAGGCGCCCGAGAAGAGGTCGACCGGGTCGCCACCCGTGCTGGGAGCCGCGGGGCGATCTCCGGCGTGGCTGCTCGTTCGCGGTTCGCCGGCGGGTGGCGCGCCCTGCTCGGCGCGCGTCGTTTCTTCGTTGGGATCAGTTCCCGCGCCACCGCCTGCGTCGCCGTTCTGAACGGCTTGGGCGACCTCTCCGGGCGGCCGCGGATCGGTCTGGTCGTTGACGGCCTCGGTAGGCTGACGCGTCTCGCCCGGAGAACCGTACGGAGTCGGCTCGGTCGCGGTGGTGGCGGGGGGATCGGGCGTCGGCGCGCCGACCCGTGCCGGTGAGTCCTCGCCCGCGTTCTCGTCTGGCGGGTCTGCGTTTTCTGGCACGGCGAAGGAATTGAAGCGGTGGGAGCAGCCGGACGATTCGGCCTGGCGATTGAGCTGCGCCACGAGCGTCCCGGAGGCGTTGTCGACGATCGAGGCGCCCGCCTCGTGCATGAAGCTTGCGGCCGCGCAAATGTCGGGGAAGTCATAACGGCCGCCGCTCGCAATGGTCACGGATCGGCCTCCGACATGACCCGTCAGTGCTCGTCCCGTGGTGTTTCGGACTCCGATACTCATGGCAGGCTCCTCACGCCAGCTGCCTCAGGGCGGCGGCCAATTCGCGCACCCGTTCGGACGCTTGGCGGTGGTTGAGTGTTTCCCGGATGGCCCTCGTGAAGTCGACCTCCCGCAGCGTGTGCAGCTCGCGCGCGAGCTGGCTCGGGTTGCCGACGTGCAATCGAGCGCCGGTTCTAGCGCAGGTTCCGCCGAAGCCCGCGTAGCGGATCAACAGGTCCGAGGCGGAGCGCAGCGGCGATTCGGCGGAGCTGGCGATGGCGAAAAGCTCGCCCCTGGCATCGAGCACGAAGTCGCCATCGTTGATCTCGAACCCCAGCAGCCGGCGTTGCTCGCGGTCCCAGACGAGCGAATGTCGGATCAGCGCGCGCATGCGCTTGACGGTCAGCTCGCTCTCGATCGCGCCGAGGAGGCGTCCAACCGGACGAAAGCCTCCGGCGAAGCTCGTCACTGCGAGCACACGCGCGCCTTGAGCGGTCGGCACGAGGTTGAGCTCGCGAGCGCCTTCGATCCAGTCGGTCACGTGGACCGTGAGGCTGCCGCCTCGGTACCCCAATTCGATGTGCGCGCGCTGATGTACCACGCGAACGGGAGACCTCGGCCCAAGTCGCGCGAGCTCTGCGAACGACTGACGCTGCTCCGCGTCTGCCTCGCTGTCGCGCGGGACCAGCAGACAGAGCGGAGCCGCCGCCGTTCCGGGCGGGCTGGCTCTCCACACGCTCGCCGTGTGGCCTTCTTTGACGCACCAGAGGCGGCCGCCCGCGCTTGCGAAGCCGGGATAGAGAGCCTCCGCGGCCGCCATCGCGAGCGAGGCGCTTTCGGCGAGCGAGAGCACGTGGGCGCGCTCTGCCCGTTCGAGCGCCGCCTTCAGGTTGGCGACCTCGGCGTCGTCGAGCGCGGGGATGCCCGTCGCGCGGCAGTACCCCGCGATCGCTGGACCGAGCTCCGGGAGGGGGCTCGCTCGCTGCGCTGACCGAGGGGTGAGGATCCGATCGAGGAGCGGGACGAGATGCTTCTTGCACTCGACCTGCCCATTCTGCCCCGCCAGAGAGCGCGGGGCGATGCCATGGCAATCGCCCGGCGCGCTCCAGCCCTCCGCAGGTTGGAAGAGAGTCAGTGGGCGCTGCGACGGTCCGTACAGAACGGTGGGGCTCGCCGGCAGCACCTTGGGCGCTCGGCTAGGTTCAAGCATACTCGTCTCCCTCCACGGCTCGCTCGCGTGGAGACTCACTTGGCCTTTGGACCGGGTTTGCCGCCGCCAAAGCCGTGACCTTTGCCTCTGCGGGGAAGCCGATCGGCGATGCGACTGAGCAGCTCGGCCTTGAACTTGCGCGCGCCGGCGGCATCCGTCCCGAAGGAGCGCCCGAGCTTGTCAGCGTCCGCGGACAGGACGTCGGTCAGCGCGACATGATCCCCCAAGACCTCCACGAGCCGCGCGCGGGTGTCCTCATCGACCACGGAGCTTTGAGCGATTGGGCGACCCATTTCGCGCGTGACTCGCGCGCCTTTCAGCACGTCGGCGACGCGGGTGAGAAAGGCGTCGGACTCTTCGTACGCCACCGTGCCCATTTCGCTGCGGCGATGACTTCCGGTGCTGAGGATCATTTGATGTTTGATCTCGCTGGCCAGGCGCCGGCTTTCGGCCAGGGACGACTCCGTCGCCCGCCCGCCCTTGACCGCGATCGCGCCGACGCCCTTGAGCTCCGTCTCGAAGACGATGCTGGGTTTGATCGGGACGCTCTCTGCGCAGCAGCAGAGCTGACGCGCCGACAGGAACAGCTTGCGGATGTAGTCGGTGAGGCGGCCCTCCTTCTTGCGCAACTTCACCGTCACATTGACGTCGAGAATGCCGTTTTCGTAGTGGTCCTCGTAGCCGCCGAACACGGACCAGCTGCCTTCCCAGAAGCGCCAAGTGACCGCACCGGAAACCGAAAGCTGACTCGGAGTGAACGTGACCGTCGGCCCGCTGGAGACACGCTGAGCCCGTATCACC
Source organism: Pseudomonadota bacterium (assembly GCA_023431345.1). GTDB lineage: Bacteria > Myxococcota_A > Polyangia > Polyangiales > Polyangiaceae > PMG-095. The sequence goes on along the minus strand of JAEYWK010000197.1, from coordinate 4,273 downwards.
TCCGTTTCGTAGCCGACGATTTCCCAGCCGGCAGGCGCCATGTAGTCACGCGTCAACGTGACGGGCTGGCTGGTAAAGTCGTTCTTGTCCCAGTTGTCGTCCCGGTTCTCGGCCGTGGCCGTGAGGCGGAAGTCGGTGAACAGGTAGCTGTCTTCGTCGTAGGCGTAGACGGGCTCCTTGGTGAGGTGCGCGGTCTCGAGGACGGTGCCGACGCAGAAATCGCGCTCGGGGTGGTAGACGACGGTGATGAAGATCTCTTGCAGTCCCTCCAGTGCGCGTGGGCCGTTGATGAAGGTGGCTTCGGACTGGCGAATGTGAGGCCGCGGCTCCAAGAAGAAGACCGCGCGGTTCGTGCCGATATGAAAGGCCTGGAAGAGGTTGTACATCTGCGACAGCTGCGTCACGTGGCTCTGCAGCTCGCGGCGTTCTGAACTCGTCTCGCTGGTGCGAATGTTCGTGTTCTCCATCCCCGCGCGGTTGACCGAACCCCACTGTCCACTCTCGCCCACGCTGACCCCGCCGCCGGTACCGGCGTACGAGCCCTGCATGCCGAAGTTCCAACCCGTATCGATGTTGTAATTCTCCGTGGTGTTCGTGCTCACGCCGCCCTTGCCGACGGCTAGGGTGCTGCTCGATCCCGACAAAACCTCACCGGTGTCGGTCACCATCTCGTAGAGCTCTCGCTTCTTGGGCTCGCAGTCCGCGATGTACGGGTAATTGTTGAACCCCCTGACTTCGCCGCTCGCTTCGGGTGCGACCGTGACGTGGAGCAGCGCGCCGTAGCAGGGGAAGGCCTCCTGGAGGCTGTCGACCAGCTGGGGAGGCACGTATTTGCTCGCGAGATCGACCCCGATTTCGGGCGCCCAGGGCGTGATCGTGACCGCGACCTTCAGGTAAGCGACGCGCAAATCCTCGTAGGGTTGGTACTCGTCTGCAGGATCGTAGCGGTAGACCGCAATCGAAGATCGCCAGCGCGCCGGGAGCCTTTTGTCGCACGCCAGCGGATCGAGCATGTCTTGCGACACGCAGATCCTGCGCCACGGAATATCGGTAGGAACGTTGAGCGCGAATGACATGGACATGGCAAATTACCTTCCTCTGAGCAGTGCTCGACCACGAAGCCTGGTCGCCTGCGGCCGGCGCGATCGACGTATCAGCCGTGATCTGCCCAGGCTTGCTTCGACCCTCTGCTCGTCGGAGAGCACGACGGCGCACCGCCATCCATTGCAACGAAAGTCAGCCGCGAAGAAGCAGGCTCCCGACGAGCACTTCAGATGTAACCCCTGCGAGGTGATCCCCGCTATGGGATTCTTTTCGAGCAAGTGTCGGGGGCCCGGCCGATCGTGGTGAAGCGCGTAGGTAAATCGATCGGGGTGGGCCCGAGCTGGCCGTCGGTCCCCGTCCCGGTGCCGCGGCTCCGTGAGCCCCCGAACGGCTTCATCACCTCGGCGCAGGCCGCGTTGCTATCACGACTGGGGCAGCGAGCCAGTCACAGCGGGAAGCTGCGCGCTGCGGCAGTTGGTGCCGGTGGCGGAGTCTCGGTGTTCAGTGCTCCTCGAACAGCTGCTGCTGTGTGGAGGTCTCGCTCGGTTGTCGGCGTCGTACGACGGAGATCTTGAAGTAGGGCGGGTCTCGGGGCGGAGCGCGAGCTGGCGGGTCGGTGGGCTCTCGGCGGTGACGAAGGAAGCGTGCGACCTGAGTCGGATCGGTGACGACGGCGAGCAGGCGCATGCGGCCGCCGCAACGGGGACAGGTCTCGCCGTCGACGGCGAAGGTCCTCTGGAGCAGCTCGGCCCAGGGGCGGTAGCGCGAGCCGCTAGCGCTCGGAGAGGTCGCGGCGCAGGGCGAAGGGGTGCAGGGCGCGGGAGCGTCGTCAGCCTCAGCGGCTTGGCTCGGGCGCGGCTTGGGCACGATGAGGGGCCGCCACTTGGAAGCGGAGGCCAAGACACCGAAGTAGCGGACGGTGTGAAAGCGGGGCGCCGGCACGAGCGCGACGAGGCGGCAGAGTAGCGACAGCGGGTCGAGGTCGATGGCGACGGTGCCGTCGGAGAAGGGCTTCTTCAGAGCGATGCGCACCAGGCCATCGGAGCCGGGTAGGAGCCGCTCGCTCGCCAGCGGCGGACGCAGGATGTATTTCAGCAGCGCTTGCCGTCCTTGCTCATCGGCGGCTCCGGCGCGCGTCGCGGCGTGCAGGCTGAAGCCGGCTTCGCGCACCGAGAGCGGCGCTTCGATGACCACGCCGGGGCGTCCACCGAAAGCCAGCTCGCGTGGCTTTCTACGTAGCTCGGGCCCGGCCGGAGCGAGGCCGGAGACCGCTGCGGTGGCCAGCTGCGCCAAAGTCGGGTCACGCTCGGCGAGCTCTTCGGAGACGCAGAGCACGTCGCTGTCAGCGTCCGAGTCGAGCGTGATGACGCCCCTTCTTTCGAGGTAGCGCAGGATGCGGGCGCGTGCGACTTGAAGGGCGTCGGCCACATCGGTGGTCGAGAGGCGAGGCAGCGTGCGGAACTCGGGCGTGCCGTCCGCGCCAGGAACATAGACGCCGTCAAGGAAGACCGCATGCAGGTGCGGGTTGAGCTTCAAGTCGGAGGACGCGCGCTGTACGACCACGACGGCGCCGCTCTGCGCGAGCTCGCGCGTGCCGGTGCGCAAGCGGCGCTGGTACCAGCCGAGTACGGAGTCTACGAACAGGCGCGTCACCGCGCCGAGCAGCGGGGCGTCGTAGCCGAGCCGCGCTCGAAGTGCGTGCGGCAGCGTGAATACCCACTGCCGCAGCGGCACCGGCGGCAGCACGTGCTCGGTCAGATTCAGGGCGGTCTGGCACATCTTGCGGCCCACGCACGAGGGACAGATGCCGCGTGCCTTGCAGGCGAAGGCCACCAGGTGCTGCTCCGTGCACGAGTCGCACTTGAGACGAGCGAAGCCGCGGCAGAGCAGGCCGCAGTCGAGGTAGCCCTCAAGCTCACGCCGCACAAAGGTGGCAGCGCAGCTCCATCGAAGCCCGCCTCCACCGCCGCGTAGAGGGTCTCGACGTTATCGCGCACGACGGCGTAGAGCGTCGTCGTTTCCGGACGGTGCCGCTCGTAGGTGCCAGCAGCCCGGCCGTCGAGAGCCGCCGCGGCAAGCCCCACCCCCTGCCGCTAGGCAGGAGCCGCTCCGTCATGACCTGCGCCCGGCGAGCTCCGGGAAGGACGGCAGGCTCGCCGCGTCGACGTTCGCGCGGGAAAGCGCGGAGGTCCACAGCTTGTCGAAGACGGCGTCCGTCACGCGCTCGAAGCCGTGGGCGAGGATCGAGCGGTTGCGTGCAACGAGGGGCGACTTCGTACCGCTCAGTCCGGCGTCCTGGAACTTCTTGCCGATGTCGTCACCAAGGGCCGCGAGCAGCGCGTAGTCGTCTTGGAGGCCGAGCGCGACGACACCTTCGGTCGCGCGCGCCGCCCACGTCGTTCGCAAGGACTCAGGGACCTTCTCCAGCGGGGTGTGGACCACGCACGGATCTCTGCTCAGGCGGCCTCGGCCACGTCAGCGACGTAGCGGCGTGACAGATGTTTCCAAAAGCGAGGCAGCCGGTCGCTCTGCTGAAGCGCGCGCAGCGTGAGTACGCCGCGGAGCCCCGGTTCGCTCCAACGCTGACCGCTGTTCTTGGCGAGGCGTCCGACGACGGTTTTGGCGGCACTTTCGGTGACGCCGCTGCCAATGGGCAGGCTACTGGCGCTGAGGCTCACGTAGCGCATGCGGTCCTTATTGTTGGCGATGTAGACGAGGTGCTCCCAGAGTTGGTCGCGCTTGGCGGCCGGCAGCGTCGCGTAGTGCTCGTCGAGCTGGCGCTCGATGGCGTCGATGGCCGAGTCTTGCGCGTCGAGGCGCTCGTTCCAGTCGGTGAGCCGCCGCGTTCGTTCCGCGGCGCGCGGCTCGAGCAGCTCCAGAGCGGCCCCGAGGCGCTCGAGCAGGTGGTAGCGGTCGATACCCTCTTCCCACCGGTCGATGGTACCTCGCTTACGCAACTCCGAGAGCCCGGCGCGAGTGAGGGTCCACATTTCCGGTGCCCCATCCTGCACGGTGCCAACCGTCAGCGAAGGCTGGCGCCGGATCACTGCACGCACGTCGGCCGTCATCTTCGCAACGAGCTGGGCCGGGTCGTCCGATGCAGGGGCGGCGTAGCGCCGCGTCACCAGCGCATCACCCTGGTCGTCGACGATGCTGACCGTGCCGACGTAAGCCATGCGAAAGTTCACGTCGATCGGCTTCGGTGCACGGCGCTTCCTCGGCTTCTGGC
>JAEYWK010000078.1 GCA_023431345.1 Pseudomonadota bacterium | reverse complement strand
ACTGCACCTGGACCGGCATGTGGTCGATCCACACGGTGTCGCCGGGGAACACATGGTTCGGCGGGACAAGTTCGGCGGCCGGCACATCAGCCAGGACGGTGCCGCCCGGGTCGGCGTGGCTACCTTCGGCGTACCGGCCATCCGCGGTCCGGTTGCTCTGCTGCGCGGCCTGCGCCGGTGTCATGTGGGTCACTGGTCCTCCCCGAACAGGTACTGCTCGACTTCGTCCGGTGACGGGTCGTGGTCGAACGCGGCACCGCCGGTCGCGGCGTGCACCGTCCTCGCCAGCCAGTGCCGCACCGTCGCCGTCCCGGCGCCGTCGACATACACCCGGCCGACCGGCGACGGGACGGTCGCCGCGGCGACCCGGGCACCGTCCAGGTGCAGGTCGATGGGGGACGGAACCTGCCCCTCGAACGTGACGGTCGTCGAACCGTTGTCGAGCACGCTGACGTACATCGACGACAGGATGTGTCCCGCTGCCCGTTCCCGGGCAGGGTTCACAACCCGGTCCCGGACCCGGTCGGACAGCCGGCACGCACGGTCGGCAACATCCAGCGCCACATCGACGTCGATCGCGTCCGGGCTGTCGAACCTGGTCATCGCGGTGGCAGCCACCTCGGTGTCACTGTTGGAGACCGTCACCAGCAGGTACGCGAAGCTGCCGTCGTCGGGGAACTCGACCTGTCCGTGCACCCGGCGGGACCGGCCGGCGACCTCCAGTTGCGACACCCAGCGCAGCTGCGGTCCGTATCCGGACAGCCGGATGTCCGGGTCGACCCCGAACCGTTCCCGGACCGTCGCTGCGATCGCGTCCACCGGGCCCTGCACCAGGTCAACCTGGCCCGGGTCGGCGTGGCTACCTTCGGCGTACCGGCCATCCGCGGTCCGGTTGTTCTGCTGCGCCGCCTGCGCGGCCGTCATCGGTGTCGTCATGTCGCTCACCGGCCCTGGAACGCCATCTCGTGCCGTTCATGCAGCTGCGCGGCAGCCTCCCACGGCATGAACAGTTCGAACCCGGTGGATGTCGTGATCCGGATGTGCCCGTCCCGCGGGTCGATGTTGTGGCCGGCGATCTGGCCGTCCGCGGTCCACACGGCGCCGCGGACCGTGCCGGTCCTCACCTCGCCGTTCTCGGCGAGCCACTGCACCTTCTGCTGCCCGGCCATCGCATCCTCGATCGCGATGTCGGTCCGTGCCCGCGCCAGGCTGGGCCGGCTGCACTGCCGGCGGGCCCGGTCCATGTCGGCCGGCAGCGTTTCGGCGAGCTTCAACATCTCGTCGATGTCGACCACTTCGTGGTCGTCGGCGTAGACGGTGGCGGCGGTGGTGACGGCCGCCATCCACCCTTGACCGTAGGTCGACCAGGCGCTGGACGCGCTGAACGGCTCGGTGGAGCCGACCGGGTCACCGAACGCGTTGAACACTTCGTTCCCGACCATGATCGAGTAGCCGCCGAAGTCGTCAACCGGGTCATCCTCGTACCGGTCGACCGTCAGATACTTCGCGGCCGGGTTCTCGTGCCGGGCGAGGGTCGCGGCGAGCGCGATCGCGGCGACCGCCTCATGCTGCAACGCTTCGTGGTAGATGTCGCGGGAGTCGCTGGACGCCCACTGGGCGACCGTGAGGGTGCGCCGGATGTCGGCGGCCGGGTCAGCGGTCAGAACGTCACCCGGGTCGGTGTGCGGCTGCTCACCGAACTGGCCGTTGCGGAGGCGGGCCGCTTCGCGGGCGGCAGCGGAAGGGTCACTCATCGTCATGCCCCTATGGCGGGCGGGCGCCTAGTAGAGCTCTCCCGGTTCAACCCGGTACCCGTACAGCCAGTGTTCGGTGCGGCCGTCGGCGTAGGTGACGGCCGGCCCGTTCTGCCGATGCTTCTTCCCTTCGCTGTACCACGCCTCGAACCCGTCAGGGCTGGTCACAGCGGGCCCGTCGTCACGGTGGATCGCGCCGAACTGGCGGTACTCGACGGTGCCGTTGTCCCAGATGACCGCGGGCCCGCTGTCACGGTGCCAGCGGCCGTCCGGCAGCCGCCACACCAGCAGCCCGTTCGGGGTGGGGTGCGGGGTCGCGCCGGACGGGTCGACCTCGAGGATGGAGCCAGGGTCGATGTGGCGCGCCTCGCGGTAGCGGCCGTCGCTGCCCCGGTTACGCTGCTGCGTCTGTTGCGCGGCGGTGAGCGCGGTCACTGGGCGGCCGCCTGCGGTTCGAGCTTCTGGGTGCGCCACACCGTCTGCTGGCCGGCGGTGTCGTCGAACGTCACCTGGCCGCCGTCGTAGCCGGTCATCGTGACGATGCCGGGGCCGCGACGGACCCGGCGGACCCGTTCGAAATGGTCACCGAACCGGACCTTGTCGCCCGGGTGCACGTCGGTGATGTCGACCTGTTCCATGCCGGTCGCTGCGCCGTCGAGCAGGTCTCCGCCCGGGTCGGCGTGAGCGCCTTCGGCGAACCGGCCGTCCGGGGTCCGTGCCTGCCGCAGCGTCCGTGGTGCCGCTGTGGTCGGTTTCGTCATCGTGCCCTCCCGGACCGGTAGTTGTCGGCTACCTGCAGGTGACGACCTGCGGGCAACCCTGTGTGGGACGACCAGGGTCGTCTCACACCTGTAGCGGGCGGGAAGCTGTTGGGCCTTGTGAACGGCAGGTTCAGCGAACGAAACGGACTTTGATCTGCTCCGACCATGAGGTCAGCGACTTGTAGGCAGGCGCGTACATTCGCCACGTCGAGGTGTAGCTCGACGACTTGCCGTCCCAGATCGCCGACTTCGGCACGGTCTGCTCGAACATGACAGTCGCGGACGCCGCCTTCGCACCGGTCGTCCACGAGCGGTACGTCTTCCAGGTGCCCTTCACCTTGTACTGCAGGTACACCTTCCGGCCGAACGCGGGCGCGACACCCGCCTCGTCGACGAACAGCGACTTGTTCTTCACCACGCACAGGTCACTGGTGCTGCCCGCGGCGCACATCAGCGCGAAGCTGCCCCTGGAGGTGACCGGCTTGTAGGTGAATGTGATCACCTTCTTGTACGCCGTGAGCCCGAGACCAGCCTTCACTGTCACCGTGCAGGTCCAGGTGCGGGGCTGCGCCCCGCCGAGGTCGGCAGCGGTCAGCCGGGAACTCATCGTGGCGCCCAAGCCCTTCTTCGCGGCCGGACGGACCGTCGACACCTTCGGGGAGGTGCAGGTCACCGACGGGGTACGTACCGTCGACGCCCTGTCGAACGTGACGGTGATGGTACGGGCCCCGCTCGCGTCCTTCGCTGCGGACACCGACTTCACCCCGGATGTGGCTGCGCTCGCCGTCACCGGCGACAGCACGAGTGCGGTGGCCGCCAGTGCGACCGCCGCGATGGTTCCGATCAGCTTCCTCATCGTGGTTCCTTCCGCCCGTCAGCCGGGCTGTTGTGGACATCTCCCTGCCCGGGGCACCTCCCGTGACAGAGGTGCGACCGTCCTCACGTGTGAACATGCATCGACGGCTACAGCCAGCCGTCCCGCTTCGCCTTCGCGACCGCCTTCGACTGGAACTCGGAGCGGACGTCCTCGACGGTCCTGCCGTGCTTGGCGGCGACCGCGGCGACGATCTTGTCGACTGCGGAGTCACGCACCTTCAGGTCCGCCTCCAGCTGCTCGTGCGGGTTCGTGTAGTACCAGCCGCGGTCGACGATGTGGCCGACAGCCCACTGGGGCGCGGCCTTCTCCGTCTTGAAGTGTTCCCGGC
>JAEYWK010000050.1 GCA_023431345.1 Pseudomonadota bacterium | reverse complement strand
CCCGAGCTCGAGCGTCCACTCGGGCGTGCTCGTCGCGCCGGCGAAGGGGCGGTACCGCGCGAGGCCGATGGGCTCGGCCCTGGGGACGACGAGGTCCACGCGGACCGCGGCGATCTCGAGGGCGAGGCGGCTCACTCGGCGATCTCCGCCTCCGCGGTGGCGAGGGGTGCGGCGCCCTCGCGGGGGGCCAGGCGGAAGGTCCAGGCGCCGGTCTGGCGATAGCGCTCGATCGGCGTCCCGCCCACCTGGAGCGTCTGCGACGCGACCCCGGCGCCGTCCGGCCCGGCCTCGACGGAGACCGGAACCTGCGCGTACAGCGTCCCACCTGGCGCGAGGACGTCGAGGCGCAGGCGGTGTTGCCCGGGCTCGACGTGCGTCAGCTGGACCTCGACGGTGACCTTCTCGAGGCCGTCCACCTTGAAGGGCCCGACGGCGCCCTTGCCGTCGCTCACGGCCAGGGAGGCGGACGCGGGATCGATCGGGGCCGGGGCGCTCCCGGATCCGCCCGCGTCCTGGCAGGCCGCGAGGAGCAGGGAGGCGAGGAGCATGGGCCGGAGGGTTCGCATGGCGGCTCCTAGAACGAGGAGGTGGGGATGGCCCAGACACGGCCCTCGCTGCTCCCGAACACGTACAGACCGTTGGCGGTGTCGTAGGCGATCGGGCCGAGGAACCTGGGGCTCGTGACCGACGGAAGCGGCGGGGTCTGCGAGAGCCACTGCGCGTCGGAGAGGCGGAGCCGGTGGAGGCTGCCGTCGCTGCTCGAGACGACGACGTAGCCGCTCACCGAGAGGACCAGGGCCGAGGAGATGACGCCCGAGGTGGGCAGCCACGTCCCGAGGGTCGAGAGCACCGTCGGGGCTCCGCTCGCGACGATCCGCTGGACCTGGCGCGCGTTGGTGACGACGAAGCCGGGCGTGGCGCCGGTGACGCGGATGAGCGTGCTCGGCGACGTGAGGCCGGTGGCGAGCGACGCGCGGATCGCGCCGGTCGCCGCGTCGAGGACGAGGAGGACCCCCGTGCGATCGACGCAGGCGATCGAGGTCGCCTCGTACGTGCGCGCGCAGTACAGCGAGTAGGCGCCGCCGGGGTTCTGCCAGCCGGCGAGCGGCACGGCCGGAGCGGTCGGCCCCGAGGGGCGCATGTCGAAGGCGACCACGCCGCCGCCCGCCGTCGGGACGTAGAAGCGGTAGCCCGCGCTGTCGTAGGTGACGAGCGCCTGCACCGAGGCGCCGGCGTTCACGGTCCAGAGCGTCTCGCCGGTCGTCGCGTCGATGGCGAGCACGTTGCCGGTGGTGGCGGACCCGAGGAGGAGCAGGTCCACCGCGTAGGCGGCCTGGAACGCCGGCCCGCCGAAGGAGCGCGTGACGCCCGAGACGCCGGCCACGAACCGCTCGCCGAGCTTGGTCTTCTGCCAGGCCACGGTGCCCGCCTCGAGGTCCACGGCCGTCACGGTCCCGGACTGGTCCGCCGCGAAGAGGAGCAGCCGGCCGTCCACGACGCGCGTCGCCGGCGTGCTGGACGACGGGAGCGACGGCAGCGGCACGGGGTCGAAGAGCCGCTGGCCGGTCGTGAGGTCGAGGACGTCGATGGCCGGCCGGTTGGTGGGGATCGCGACGCGGTTCCCGGCGATGACCGTCGGGAGCAGCAGGGACTGACCGCCGAGCTGGTGCGTCCACGCGCCCTGCGCCACGGCGGAGTCGGCGTAGCCCTGGTTGTTCCAGAAGCTGGTGCGGCACCCGGAGTAGACGAGGAACTCGTCGCGGTTGCAGACCCGGTAGTTGTACGCGCCGACGGCGGGATCGGCGAAGTCGCGCTGCGTGGAGCCACCCTCGTCGGCGTACACGATCCCGGCCGGAAGGGGCGAGGTCGCGTAATCCACGAAGTCCTGGGGCAGGGGCGGCACCACGGAGGAGGCCGTGCGGAACACGACCACGCCGTCATGCGCCGAGTCGGGGCGGTCGGTGTTGGTCCAGCTCAGCACCTGGCCGTCCGCGTCGGAGAGGACCGTGAGGCCCGCGACGTCGGGCAGGGGGGCGACGAGGGTGACGGCCTGCGGGAGCGTGGTCGTGCTGGCGCCGCGCTGGATCTGGACCTGGAACGTGTACGAGGTGTTCACGGCCACGGCGGGCGCGGTCGTGAATCGGACCCGCAGGGAGGCCGTCTGCCGCTCCGCGAGCGAGCCGGTGAAGCACGGGGCGCCGGCGCAGGAGTTGGGCGAGAGCCCGGTGCCCGAGACCGCCGACTGCCCGCTCCAGCCTGCTGGCGTGAGCACCTGCACACGGCTCACGGCGACCGGGGAGTTGTTGACGACGCGGATCGAGAACTCGTGCGGCCCGCGGCCGACGACCGCCACGGGGCGATCCCAGGTGACGACGGCGCCGATCGGCACGACCAGGGAGGTGCCCACGGCCGACGCGCCCGCCGCGCCGGCGCGCGCGGCGAACGTGTACGAGCCCGCCGCGCCCGTCGGGCTGGAGTAGGTGCAGGTCGAGGTGGAGCTCCTGTTGGCGTTGAGCGAGAGCGGCGAGCAGCTCACGCTGGCGAACCCCGGGACCGCCGCGCTCGTGACCGTGATCCCGCTCTTCCGGACACTCGAGCCGTTCTGGATCGTCCAGCGGACCTTCGCCGAGGTGATCTGGGTCGCGGTCCCGGCCACGTCCGTGAGCTCCCCGGAGACCACGCGCAGCACCCGGCGCACGAACGCGACGCTGCCGTTCGCGTACCAGACGGTGTCGCCGCTGCACGCGTCGTCGCCCATGCTGACGACCTCGAGCGTCTCGTTGACGTCGTTCGCCGTGGGGCTGCCGGGCGGCAGCACGTCGAGCTGGAACTGGCCGAGGCCGCCGGCCGCGGGGATGCCGGGGGCGCTGCAGGGCGCCTCGAACTCGACCTCGCGCCCGTTGATCGCCGTCCCGAACCCCTCCGGGCCGCGGCTCGTCGCGCGCAGCGTGTAGCCGCTCGGCACGCGGAACGCGATGTGCCGGAGCGGGTAGCGCTGGTCGTTGGTGTTGACGACGTCGAGGGACAGCGTCGAGTCCACGCCGTGCGTCACGCCGTTCAGCAGCGGGCTCGTCGGCGGGGTGAGCCGGATCGAGACGTCGATGGACTGCGCTCGCGCTGCGCCGGACAGCAGCGCGAAGCAGGCGAGCGCACCGATCGTCAGTCTTCGCAGAAGTACGGCGGTTGCATAGGATCGCACAAGGACGCCGCCACCGCGTCGAACGGCTCCTCCCACTCCACCGCCGGCGGCTCGTACGTCTCCGGCTTCGGCCGCGGCGCCTCGGTCTGCTTGGTGTCGCGCTCCATGAACCGCACTCCAGTCCCCCTGCCGC
>JAEYWK010000232.1 GCA_023431345.1 Pseudomonadota bacterium | reverse complement strand
TTAGCCAGGACAATCTTGATTTTCCCAACAACCCGCTTATTATTTTGATTTTCAGCAAACCTCAGGGCTGTATGGCATAATATAAAAGCACTGTCATAACGCTCAAGTAAAACATAACATGCGGCTTTATAATACAGGCCAAGTGCCTGAGAGCTATTATCATTTAATTGCCGTGATAAATTGATCAGAAAGTTAATCGAATCAATGCTTTGCCGGGGATTTTCCCAATAGGTATTGTCTAAAGTTTTTAGCAATCGCTTTACAACTGCATTTTCTGCACGGTATTCACTTTTATCATCAGCCTTCTTTTTCTGCATGATAAAAGGGACCATGGAAATGACGATGATCAATGCAACTCCAGTAATGAAAAGTTTTCTATACCGGGACATAATTATGGAACATGTTTGGTGGGTTAAAAATAATGAAAACTTTGAAGAATTGTTTCGATTGTTCAATGGTTTCGATTGATCCGGTTGGTGAGCGTAACGCAGTGAAGTCGAACCACGATTGTTTCGGTTGTTTTGGTTGTTTCCGAAAGTTTCGATTGTTTTCGTGAGGATTATTTAGGAAAAAGTACATGAAATGTAGATCCATCATTCACATTCCCTGTAGCAAAGATTTTACCTTCGTGGCGCTCAACGATTTTTTTGCATAATGAAAGTCCAAGACCTGTTCCTTCATAGGTGTCCTTTGGATGGAGGCGCACGAAACTCTGGAATATTTTTTCGGAGTACTCCTGTTCAAATCCAATGCCATTGTCGCTTATGGTTATATCAGTATACTTTTTACTGTTTAAAATTTTGTCGGTAGAATTGATTATTATTTTGGGAGGTACTTCAGGTTTGGAGAATTTTAATGCATTCACTATCAGGTTATAGAATAGTTTATAGATAAGAACATTGATTCCCCTGATTTTAGGCAGGTTATTAACAAAAATCTGAGCCTTTTTAGATTCAATCAGGAGTTCCAGGTCGGACTGAATTTGTTTTATGCAATCGTTCAGGTCTATTTCACTCTTCTCCAGATTAATATTCTGGACCTCAGAATAGTTGAGGATTCCCTCGACCATTGCGTTTAACCTGTCGACAGACGTTTCTGCCTTAATCAAATATTCAGCAGCTTTTTCTTTATTATTCCTGGAATAATTTTCTTTAAAAAGTGAAAGGAAGAATTTTGTTTTCCTAAGTGGTTCTTTCAGGTCGTGGCTAATGACATGAGTGAAGTTCAGAAGATCTTCATTAGTTTTCTGAAGCTCACTTGTACGTTGGCTTACTTCGTTTTTTAGCTTTTCTGAGAACCTTTCATAGTCAGCATTGTCTTTCAATCTTTGATACAAGTCGCGCTTTCGTTTGTATCCTAAAACGAGCCCCCCTGTTATAAGCATGACTGTTAAAAGGACCATAGCCAGCACCATGCCTGTTTTAATCAGAACTTCATCATTTATCTCAGCTTCATCAATTTTTACGACGAGGTGCCATGGTGTTCCTTCTATAACGTTGAGATCACTAAGTACTTTATCGCCAACATAATCCCGACCTGAGAATTTTCCTGTTTTGCCCCGAATCGCGGCAACTGCGGGAACTATTGTATCGGAAAGCGGAATCGTATATTTGAGCGCAAGATTGGATACTTTTTTCATTTCATTGAGGAATAATACGCTGTCGCCTTTCCTGGTAACAAGAATAGATTCTGAACTGTGGCTTGCCACTGGCCATTCCTGAATATAAGGGTAGAGGAACTTATAAGGGTTTATCCTCATTATCAATAGAGCCTTTACCGAATCATTGATGATCAAAGGTGCCATCACATCGTTGTGGATTGTGTGATGGATGCTGCAATAATAAAGATTGTGAGTGTTTATTTTACGTGTTTTGATAACATCATTTATTGCCTGGTCCATAATTGAATCAGCCTGATATTTAGGGTCAACACTGAAAAGCACGTTGCCATTAACATCTGTAATCAGGATCTCCTCATAAGCATGGCCCTCGATTACCGGTTGAAATATGTTTAAAATACGCTCTCTTCTTAGTTTTCCCTGATTTTTTAATTTCTCAAGCTCCTTTAAAAGAATTCCTGAATTTGAAAAAAAAGTAGCATCACGAAAACGCTCATAATACCAACTGGAAATCTGGGTGGCTTTAAGTTTTCCTATTGATCTAAGGTCCTGGTAACTTTCGTTTTCAGCCAACAATTTTTCATTCTTATAATAAAGAAATGCCAGGAAAAAGAGCAACACTGCTGATCCTATCGAAATAACGAGCATTCTAAGCCTGTAACGTTCAAGGTTTTCTGCAGCCATATTACTTATATAGATGAATATCAGACAAAAGGAAATTCTATAACCCTTAAAGGGTAAAATAGTTTTTAATCTTTCAATTTCCTCTCTCTCAAATTATAAATCCCAGCAAGGTCAAAAGCAATTGAATATCTCATTGTTCTGTGTAGTAAACCGGTATTCCCAACTTGTGTTTCGGGTTTCCTGAAAAGATCAGCAAATTTGTATCCTTGGTCCGGATCAATGATTTTAGCCACGTTGGCTTCAATGAATTTATATTTGATGCCAAGCCCGGCAGTGAGGTATCTTCTGCCGCCTTTGGTTTCATGTTCTTTAAAATAGCCGCCCCTGACAGACACTATATCATAAAAACGATACTCTAATCCAATGGATGTGCTTATTTCATGAATTTCTTCAGTAAAGCCATCCGGAGCATCGTA
>JAEYWK010000205.1 GCA_023431345.1 Pseudomonadota bacterium | reverse complement strand
TCTCCGGGCGACGGCGCGGCAGGCTCCGCCGGCAGCGCGGGCAGCTCCGGCGGGAGCGGCGTGGTCGATCCCGGGCCCGAAGGCGATGGCGCCGTTCAGGCGGGGCCGAGCTACCCGAGCGGGCCGGTCGCCGATCTCAGCGATGGCGGCAAACCACGTGGACAGAGCTTTCGCTTCGACATGAGCTCGGCCGAAAGCAAGTTCTACAAGGGTGACGATGCCACGCTGAACGCGAACAGTCGCCGCTCGTTCACGCGGCGCATCGACGTGTACGTGCCCCACGCCTACCGGGCCGGCAAGCCCGCGCCCTTCCTGGTGATCCACGACGGCCCCGCGCAGATCGGCCTCATCTCTCGGGCGCTCGACAACCTGACGACGTCGACTGACCCCGCGCGCCGCTTGCCGGCGTTCGTGGCGATCGCGGTCGCCAACGGCGGTGGCGACAGCAAGGGCAGCGAGCGCGGCTTGGAGTACGACACGATGTCCGACAGGTTCGTGCGCTTCATCCACGAAGAGGTCTTGCCGGCGGTGGAGAAGAACCTCGACATTCAAGCGACGTATCCGGGCTTCGAGCTCACCCGCGATCCGGAAGGGCGCGCGACGATGGGCTGTAGCTCCGGCGGCGCCGCCGCGCTCACCATGGGCTGGTTCCGCCCTGATCTGTTCCGGCGTCTCATCACCTACTCGGGCACCTTCGTCGATCAACAAGATGATGACGCCGCCGAAGAAAAGACATACCCGCTCGGCGCCTGGGAATACCACTCGAGCTTGAAGCTAATCGAAGCGGCCGAAAGGAAGCCGCTCCGCATCTTCTTACACCACTCCGACGGCGATAACGGCGCCGGCCAACCCGAGTCCGGGCATCACAACTGGGTAATGGCCAATCAGCGCACCGCCGCCGCCCTCGCCGCGAAGGGTTACCACTACCGCCACCTCACTGCTGCGAACGCCGGGCATTGTGACAGCAAGGTCTTCAACGCCACCCTCGCCGATACCCTGATCTGGACCTGGCGCGGGTACCCGCTGGATTGAGCGAAAGCCGCGCTGACCACGACGTCGCCCGTCGCGGCCCCGCCGCCTTCACACGATACTTCACAGGGGAGCGCCGGCCGCGATCCAGTCGGAGATGAGCTTGATCTGCGCCTCGGTGAGGCACGGCGGACGCCCCTGCTCGCCGCAGTGGTCCGGCATCCTCGCGATGGTTTCCATGCCGCCGCCCGACTTGGTGCACATGGTCTGCCCCTTCACCAGTCGGAGAAGCAAGCTGTTCTGATCCATGGCGACGATCGGCTTGTCGCCGGCGCAATGGGGAATGTCGTTCGGAATGGCAGACGTCAAGCGCCCATGCAGGCCGTCCGAAGTCACCAAATCAAGCTGACTGCTTGCAGCGCTGTGGCACATGCCGCCAGCGCACGACATCGCCAGCAGCTGTTTCACGGGTTCGAAGGTCGCACCGTTTCCGCCACCGCTGCCGCCAGCGCCGCCAGCGCCGCCAGCGCCGCCGCTGCCGCCTGACCCAGCAGTGCCACCCGCACCGCCCGCGTCACCGCCGCTGCCGCCGCTGCCGCCGGAGCCACCTACGCCGCCAGACGAGCCGCCGCTGCCAGCGCTCGAGCCGCCACTGCCAGCGCTGGAGCCGCCGCCGCCGACGCTCCCGCCCGCGCCACCACCGCTACCGCCGCTGCCGCCGGAAGGGCTTCCCGCCGTGGGCGCCCCCGCGGTGGGCGCCGAGCCGCCGGTGCCGGCCGTGGCCGGCGCGCCTGCCCCGCCATCGGGGGAGCCATCGTCGGAGCTACAGTGAAGGCTGAAGAACGTGAGCGAGGTGAGGATGAGTGGGGCAGCAACTCCCGAGCTGAGCTTGAACGACATACGTGACCTTCTCTGAGGTGAGGATTCCAAAAGTGTGGCACGGCGACGAGGAGCCGTCTTTTCGAGGCAACCCGTCAGTCGACGCGCGCCCATGGTAGCTCAAGCCGTGAAGGGCGCCGCTGCCATCAGCGCCATCCTCCTCGCATCTCTCACGTTACAAACGGAAAGATTCAGCTACACGACCGCCGTGCCTCGCCCGCCTTCAAGTCGCCGGCACGTGACGCGCGCGCGACCGCCGACGGCAGCGTCGTCGACTCGTCGCAGATCGCTACGGCGGGCGCGCATGCGTGACGATGGCTAGCTGAGCCGAGGTTTGGCCCTCGGTAGTCAGCGGCGTATTGCTGAGATTGTCACCGGCGGTTTAGTGTCATGAGCCATGACGAGCGCTGTTCGGGAGTTGGCGCGAGGGATCTGGCGGTTGTTGCCAGCTTCGGCGCGGACGTCGCCGCGCGTGGTGTCGCTCAGACGACGCTTGGGCGAGCTGAGCTTTGGGAGTTCGCGCCGCTACTGGGAGAGGCGTTACTCGCGGGGCGGTACTTCCGGCGCCGGCTCCTACGGGCGGCTCGCGCTCTTCAAAGCAGAGTTCTTGAACGACTTCGTCGAGCGTCGAGGCGTTCAATCCGTCGTCGAGCTCGGCTGCGGCGACGGGCATCAGCTCTCGCTGGCACGCTACCCGAGCTACTTGGGGCTCGACGTCGCGCCCTCCGCCGTCGAGCTTTGCAGGAGGCGCTTCGCGGGCGACCCGAGCAAGCGCTTCTCCCTGCACGACGCCCAGCGGGACCCTGCCCCGAGCCACGTAGCCGAGCTCGCGCTGTCGCTCGACGTCATCTATCACCTGGTAGAGGACGAAGTCTTCGAGGCCTACATGCGGCACCTATTCGCGACCGCGACGCGCTACGTCATCATCTACGCCTCCAACGACGAGGCCCCCTCACCAGCGCCTCACGTGCGGCACCGCCGCTTCACCGACTGGGTCGCGCGACACGAATCAGGTTGGCGCCTCGAGAGTCACACCCCCAACCGCTATCCGCTCTCGCTCGAGGACGGCGAAGAAGTGAGCTTCGCTGACTTCGTAGTGTTCGCGCCCGTCAACGCAAGCTAATGGCCAGCGGGGCGCGGCGCGGGCTCGGTCAGCGCTGCATGAACTTGCCGAGGGTCGCGACCACGGCCACGAGCTCTGCCGGCTCGATTGGCTTGGAGAGCTGGATGGAGTAGCCCGCGTTCAACATGCGCTGGCGATCATCGGCGCGCGCATAAGCCGTGATGGCCGCGGCGGGGATGTCGCGGCCCCGCTCGCGTGGGAGCGCGCGCACCTGGCGGATGAGATCGAAGCCGTCCTCGCCCGGCATCCCGATGTCCGAGAGCAAAACGTCGGGCCGCTGCGTCAACAATCTGTCCATGGCCTCTCGCACGCTCTTCTCCTGCGTGACCCGGCACCCGCAGTGCTCGAGCACGCTCGCGACGAGCTGGCGAGCGTCGTCGTCGTCATCGACGACCAACACGTGGAGCCCGCGCAGGTGAGCGGGTGCCTCCAGCTCGGGCGTGGGCACGAACGAACCACGCAGCGCTGCGTGACGTCCCGTCGCGAGGGCGTTTGCGCCGCTGATCGGCAGGGTCACGGTGAAGACGGCCCCGCGGCCCTCTCCGTCGCTGGCAGCAGTGATTTGCCCGCCGTGGAGCTCGACGATTTGCCGGCAGATCGCGAGGCCCAGGCCGAGCCCGCCGTGCGCGCGGGTGGAGCTGGCGTCTTGCTGACGAAAGGGCTCGAACACGTGAGGCAGGAACTGCGCCGATATCCCCTGACCGAAATCGGAGACGACGATCTGGATCGAGGGCCGCGTCGCGCGCACGCTGAGCTCGACCCGGCCGCCCTTGGCGCTGAATTTGACGGCGTTGCTCAGCAAGTTCCAGATGACCTGCTGAAGGCGGGTCGGGTCGCCGTCGATGGTCGGCGCGCCGTCGTCGAGCTGCGCGGCGATGGTGACTTCCTTGGCCACCGCCGCGGGCTTGACGGACTCCAGAGCGTCCTTCGCGACGCGCAGGATGTCGACCTTCTGGAGTTGAAGGCTGAGCTTGCCGCTAATCACGCGCGACGTATCCAGGAGGTCTTCGACCAGCTGGGCCATCGTGACCGAGTTGCGCGCTATGGTCTCGAGCGCGACGCGCTGCCGGCGTTCGTCGAGTTCCATCTGCGTCAGCATCTTCGACCAGCCCATGATGGCGTTCAGCGGCGTCCGAAGCTCATGGCTGACGACGGCAAGAAACTCGTCTTTGGCACGGTTGGCGAGGTCGGCCGCGCGCCGCGCCTGTTGCTCGGAGCGATACAGCCGGGCGTTGTCGATCGCGTTGGCGCAGCGACGCGCCAGCTCCGTTGCGATCTGCAAATCTTCTTCGGTGTACGCGCGACCGGACTCGGCAAACACGCAGGTCAAGGCCCCGAGCACGTGACCCCTCGAAATCAGCGGCACGATCAGCGCCGAGCGGAGCCCCAGCTGTCGTGCGATGCGCAGGTGCTCGTCGTCCACGCACGCCTCGGCCAGCATCGAGTCGGAAATCTCCGCGTGAAGCTCGGATTTGCCGGTACGAAGGACGTTGGAGACGCCCGTGGGCGCGTCCGGGTTCGGGGGGTACTTCGCGTCGAGCTCACGAGCGAGCTCGACCTTGGTCGGATCGACGTGAGCGACCGCGAGGCGTCGCGGTGTCGTCGCGCCGTGGACCACGAGATCCACGGCGCACCAGTCGGCGAAGACGGGCACCGCGAGCCGCGCGACCTGCGCCAAGCTCTGCTCGTAGTCGAGGGATTGACTCAGGACGCCCGTCGCCTCGGCGAGGAACGCCTGGCGTGACTCCTCGCGCTTGCGCTCCGTCACGTCACGAAAGACGAGCACCACCCCGACGATGACGCCGCCGTCGTCACGGATCGGCGCGCCGCTGTCGTCGATGGGCACTTCGCGGCCGCCACGCGCGAGCAAGATGGTGTGGTTGGCGAGCCCGACCACGCCGCCCGTCGCGAGCACCTTCTCGACGGGGTTCACCACGACCTTCCGCGTGTGCTCGTTGACGATATGAAAGACCTCTGGGAGCGGGCGCCCCACCGCGTCGCGCTCGCGCCAACCAGTCAAGTCCTCGGCGACCGCGTTCATCAGCGTGATCGCGCCCTGCGCGTCGGTCGCGATGACCGCGTCACCGATGCTGCGTAGCGTGGCCGAGAAAGACTCTTGCAGGCGGCTGGCGAGCGCCGCGCTGGCGCGTTCCGCCTCCAGGTTTCGAGCGCGAGCAATGGATTGCGCGGTCTGCCGCGCGAAGGCGCCGATGAACTCGCGTTCTTCCGCCGAGAACGTGCGCGGCGCGTGAAATCCGAGCCCCAGCATGCCGACGCTGCGGCCTTCCGCCGCCAAGCTCAGGCACGCGAAGGCCTCAGCGCGCTTGCCATCGCAGGGCGTGCCCGCGAGCTCGGGCAGGAGGGCAGCGTACTGCTCGCGGTTTTCTACCCAAGCTGCGGGCGCCAAGTTGCGGCCGATAGCGTAAAGCGGATGACTTTGCTCGATAGTGCGCACGTGGGCGAGGACCTGCGGGTTACAGCCGCTCTCTGCCGCGAGGAGCAGTGATGCGTCACGGCTGTCTGCCAGGTAGACGGTGCAGGTGTCGGCTTTGACGAAGCGGGTGCCCTTCTCGACCGCGGCGTCGCACACCTGCTGCAGGCTGATGGCACCGGACAGCGCCTCGGCGAGCTCGGTGAGCGCCAGCACGCGTTCTTGCGCCTCCCGCCCCAGCCGCGCGAGCTCCATCTCCGCAGCGCGTCGCTCCGTCAGATCGCGCGTCACCTTGGCGTAGCCGATGAGCTCGCCCGAAGCGCCGCGCAGGGCGGTCAGCACCACATTCGCCCAGAAAGCGCTGCCATCCTTGCGCAGTCGCCAGCCTTCGTCTTCGAAGCGCCCATCGCGCGCTGCGCCTTCCAGCTCCCGCTCGCACTTGCCAGCCCGCACGTCGTCAGCGGGGTAGAAGCGCGAGAAGTGCTGGCCGAGGATTTCCGCTGCTCGATAGCCTTTGATGCGCTCGGCACCGGAGTTCCAGCTGGCGACGTGGCCGCCGGGGTCGAGCATGAAGATCGCGTAGTCTTTAACGCTCTCGACAAGCAGGCGGAATCGCTCTTCGCTTTCGCGCAGTCGGCCTTCAGAGCGATGACGCTCCGTCAGATCGCGCGTCACCTTGGCGTAGCCAAAGAGCTTTCCCTGCGAGTCGCGCACGCTGGTAATGACGACGTTGGCCCAAAAGAGCGAGCCGTCCTTGCGCACGCGCCAGCCTTCGTCCTCGACGTGCCCTTCACGCCGGGCCGTGTCGAGCTCGGGCTGACACTTCCACTTATCCGGCTCCGGGTAGAAGCGCGAAAAGTGCTCGCCGATGATCTCGCTAGCCGCGTACCCTTTGATGCGCTCAGCTCCCCCGTTCCAGCTCGCTACGCGCCCCTCTGCGTCGAGGAGGAAGATCGCGTAATCAGTCACCTGCTCGACGAGCCATCGGTAACGTTCGTCGAGCGGTGGCGCTCGCTCCGTCAGCCCCCGCGGCGAGGAAGGGTCGGGGGCTTCTTTCATGGGGCGTCATCTTCGGGCCAATCCCTTCGAAGGCGAAGGAGATTATCCGCGCCCGCCGAGCGAAAACGCCACGCTGGCGGGTGAAACCTCAACCGAGACGAGGCGCCGGCTCGCCGCGCCGCGACGCCAGCTCGCGCTCCACCCTCTCGAAAAGCGGTAGCAAAAGGCCTTGATTACGTCTCAGCACCAGCGCCGCGACGGCGCACGCTTCGAACGCGGCCCCATCGTCGCGGCCTGGCGCTTGGCCTGAGGCGTGGGCGGACGAAAATTCGACGCGGATCGCCCGGCCGTCTACGCAGACGTAGACGCAAACGCCGCGAGGGCTGGCAAAGAAATCGGCGACCGAGGGTTCGACGATGCTCCGCATCAGCAAATGAGATACTCCGCACGGCGTCCTGTCAACGTTAAGACGGCGTCCTGTCAACGTTAAGGGCCCGCCTTCCTCATGCGCTGATGGTCAGGGCCCGCCTTCCTCATGCGCTGATGGTCAGGGCGCGGCGCCGATCCGGCCGGGGACGCCAGCGGCGGCGTCGAAGAACGAGAGGTAGAGGGCGGCGGTGACGCGGGCACTCAGCAGCGTCGCTTCGGCTTCTCTGGGCTCGACGTGCCTGAGCGCGTCACCGAGCGCCTGCACGTGTGCGCCATCGGCTTCGGCATGACCACGGAGGAAGCGGACTGCCTGCGCGATTCGAGGGATTCGGCTGTGCCGCGTCATCGCGTCCGCCGCCGCGCCGGCCCGAGACAACCCGAACCATTCGAGGATCCAGGCCACGCCCAGCACCGCTACCGGCGAGTGCTCGACGCAGTACGACGTCCAGGCGATGTAGGCGTCTACCGCGCCGGAGGGACACGCGCGCTCGACCGCGCTCGGCACGAAGCCGAGCTGCTCGATGTCAGACGTGGCCCAAGCGTCATGCCCGTCTTCCTCGCCCGCCTTGCGCAGGAAGAGCCGGGAGAGCTCGTCCCGCTGCATGGCGCACAGCTTGCGCCCGGCTTGCTCGAGCATGGGGGCCGAGCCCGAGATTTGCCGCCGGACCATCGCCAGGTAGCGGACGTAGGTGGTGGCTGGAATCGTGCCCTGCATCAGCTGCGCAGCTACCGGGTGCTGGTCGAGTTGCCGCACGCTCTCGCGCGCTAGGTCCATCAGCTGCGTGGGGAGCGCTGGTGTGCTCATGACGCGAGCCTCCGCTCTTCGGAGCCAGCGGCAGGATGGCTCAGCGCCGGTAGCGACGCCAACTGGGCGCGATCGAAGAGCCGCAACGTCGCCTCCGGTAGCGCTTCCAGATCTACCAACATGGGAAGAACGTAGCGGGGGAACGCTGGATGCCGCACCGGTCGCCCGATACAAGTGGCGCCGAGCCGCCTGGTGAAGGCCGTCAGTGCCGCCGCCACGGGCAGCTCGCTTTCGCGCCCTTGCTCCGCCAGCTCGAGCTGTTCCTGCGTGTAGAACCTGGCCTCCGCGCAGGCGTCGTGCTGCCGCTCGTTGAGCGCTCGGGGCGCGGCTGGCGCTCGATAGCGACTACTCGCGTCGCCACGCCGCGCCAAGACGTCGAACATCAACTCGGCTTCGCTCCGGAGCGAGCTCTTGCAATCCACTCCCCCAACCCAGTAGCGCGCGCCGCGCTCTCGGCTGAGCACGTAGAGCCCTTCGTACAGCCTTGCCGCAGCGGCCGTGCCGTGCCACCGCTTTCTGACGAAGAGGCGCGAAACCTCCGCGAGCTGAGCGGAAAGCTCGGCCAAGCAGCGCAGATCGAGGCTATTTTCGAGCTCGAGCCCGAAGCAGGTGTCGCTGCGTCGGGCGAGGTCGCGGTTCGGGAAGGCGACGCGAGCCGTGCCGACGCACACGTCGTCGTGATAGACGAGCACGTGCTCTGTCGTGTCCAGACAGTCGATACTGCTGACGTCACGTTCCACGTGCAGGCCGCTGCCGAGTTGGATGTCGAGCTCCTCCGACAGACAAGCAAACCGCAACTTCTGCGCTTGATCGAGCTCACGCAAGGTACGAGCAGGCTTCCAGTAAAGTCGAGACATGATGTCGCTCCTACTCATCCATGAAGCGAGACCGCAGCGATGGTGACGCCTCCGTGTCAGCGAAGGCCGACCCCGCTCCGAGGCGCAGCTCACTGAAGCTGCGCGGCGCGCGCGATCAACGCCGCGCGGCTCTCCACCCCGAGCTTGGCGAAGACGGCCTGGAGGTGCTTCTTCACCGTCGCTTCGGCGCAGCTCAAATCTTCCCCGATGAGCTTGTTGTCCCACCCCCGCAGCACCGCGGTGGTCACCTGCTGCTCGCGCGAGGTCAACGAGCTCCGCCAAGACGGCGGCAGAACCAACGCTTCCGAGCGTTGCCGGAACCGGAGCAGGCAGCGAGAGCGGCCCCAGGACCCGGTCAGCGGGGCGACCGTCACCTCGAGCGCGAGCGGGGAAGCCTGCTTGCGCCACATGCTGGGCTGCCCGCTCGTCAGCGCGGCGGCGACTCGGGCCGAAAGCGGCTCCGGAAGCCGTCCGCCGCGCAGCTCGTGGGGCTCGAACCAGCGCTCCAGGATCGGAGTGACGCCGGGCGTGCGAGCGACCTCGCTTCCATCGAGGCCGACCAAGAGCACGGACTCTGCCTGCCCTTCGAGGAGCTGGTCCAAGGCGCTCTTCCAATCAGCGGCTTCGCCGTACGAGTGGCAGTTCCGGACCGCGTTCGCCAGAGCGGGTGTCACTCGCTGTAGTAGCGCGCGCTCCCGGCTCGAGAAAGGTCGGCGGCGCTCGCGGTAGAGCGAGAGACCGCTCTGCCACCGCGCGTCGACGTGGAGCATCACGGCCATGACCTGCTGCAGCGGCGCTCCGACCTCGCGGGCGCGATGATACAGCGGGCTGGCTTCGAGCTCGGCTCGCGAGAGCATGTCCTGATCGCGCAGCACGACGTTGGGCCGCTCCGCCACGGCTCGGCGCACGAAATCATGCCCGGCCATCGCGGGGTAGCTCTCGAAATAGGCCTTCGGCAGCTGCGCGACGGACCACCTGAAATCTCGCGGCTGACCGGAAGCCGAGATACCCAGCGCGCCGTAGTCAGCGGGCACCAGGCGTGTCAGCAGCGGGTAGGCGCTGCTGAGGACCACATCGACGTCGAGTGAAGAGCCGAGCGCTTCGATGAGCTGCATTTGGAGCTGCGCCTCATCACGACCGGGGTTGAGCGTACGCCGCACTTCGGGATCTCCTCACGATGGCCCGGCCGCCCGAGCAAGCAGCTCAGCGAGGGCCGCGCCCCACACTCATATCAGTGTTCGGGACGGGCGTCGCTCCGCGAGCGCCGTCACGACCGCCGAGCCGAGCGACCACAATGCCCCTTAAGTGGCATGTCTCGGAGCCGCGGCTCGTGGCGCTATGGGGCGCGGGGACCGGCAACCGACCAGCTCAGCCTCCTCGCCGAGTAGCATCATGAAGAGAAACTTTTCCCAGCTCACACGCGCCGCCGTGTGCTTGCTACTGGTAGGCAGCGGCTCCGGCTGCTCGTTCACGTTCGTGAAGACTCCAGCTACGGACGGCCGCATCTCGTCGCGCTTGGCGGGCGGTGACTGCACCAGCTCCCAATTGGCGCCGGTGCTCGACACGGTTTTTACCGGACTCCAAGTGGCGCGTGTGGGCATGGCCGCCACGGCGCGCTCCAGCGCGTACAAGGACGCACCGATAAGTCGGGGGGCGGACATCGCGCTGGGCGCCGGCTTCATCGCGCTGTTTGCCAGCTCCGCCGTCTACGGCTTCGTGAGCACGAGCAAATGCAGTCGCCTGCAGAAGGCAGCGGACGAAGACATCGCGCCGGACCCAGTCGACACTTGGAGCGGGCGCGCCCGCGCGACGCGACCGACCCCCGCTTCGTCACCATCCCCTCGGCCAAGCGTGACCCCGCCGCCTCCGCCCCCGTCGCCCGCTCCCGAGCCACTACCAGCTACCGACGCGGCACTCCCGGCCGCCGCAGACAGCGTAGAGCGCCCCGCCCCTACGAATGCCAGCGAATGAGCCCCGTGCGGCGAGCCGAGTCGCCCGCGCGTGAGGTGAGCCGCCCGGGCCCGCTCATGCCTTCAGCTCGGCGAGCTCGCTGCCGCCGTTCCAGCTCGCGGTGGGCACGCCCGCGGCGTTGAGGATGGTGCAGAGCAGGCGGTGGCTCTGGCCGGCGGAGCCGGTGACGCCGCCGATATCGGCCTTGCTGCCGCTGAGGACCACGGAGCTGCCGCGCTTGAAGTAGCCGGCGCCGCCGGCGATGACGAGCGGCAGGTCGCCCGTGGTGTGGCCTTGGCCGTGCGAGAACTCGTTACTGTAGAGGACGACGGTGTTGTCGAGGAGAGTCGTGCCGTCTTGTTCCGCGTAGGCGTCGAGCAGCCCCAGCAGCTTCGCGAATTCAGCGATGTTCCAGCGATCGATCGCGAAGAGCATGTCTTTGTAGCCGGACACGGCGGTCTCGTTGAAATCGTCGGTCGTGCCGTGCGAGAGCGGATGATGCCGGTAGTTGTGGTTGATGCCGTCCCAGCGGTACATGGGCGCTCCGGCGACGGCGGCGCCCCACTGCAGCACCGTCGAGCGTGTGTACTGGCAAGCCAGCGAGAGCGCGGCGATCTTCGCGAACAGGCGGGCCATGATCGGGAAGTTGTCGTTGGCTTCGACGGTGTCTTGCGCGATCGCCTCGAGCTGGGTCGCCGTCGTGGCATCCAGGCTGCAAGCCACCACGCCGGGCGCGCCCGTCATGCCGTTTTCGACGTCACGCACGAGCTGAAAGTGTTGCTCGAGCTTCTCGCGATCCGCGCGGCTCAAGTCGATGCGCTGGAGCTCTTGAAACTCCTCTCGCACGAGGTCGACGACGCTTTGACGCCGCGCGAGCAGGCGCTCCGCGGCTTCGTCGCCCGGCTCGGGCGTGGCCGGGCCGGCGCCCATGCCCATCATCGAGCGGTAGGCTCGAAACGGATTGGACTCGGCGTTGGCCATTTGGCCCGCGCTGCGATACGAAATCGAGTTGAACGCGGCGACTCCGAGATCTCGGCCGCCTGGACGCAGCACCAGCGCCTCCCGCCCCTGAGGGTTGAGGGCCTTGGCGATGACTTGGTCGATGGACTGGCTTTGCGCGAGGCCACCACCGGACACGCTCGATGCGGTGAGCGCCTGGCACGTGCCCTCCGAGTGCCCGGTCCACGTCCCGACCGGGTAGCCGTGAACACCGCGGGGGATCAGCAAGCGCGCGGCGTAGGGGGCGAGCGCTTCCGTGCCTTTGCCCTTGAAAGAGGCCTCGCTGAGCGCTCCGACGGCGGGCCAGAAGCGATCCGTGTCGACGCCAGAGCTGGAGTGAAAGGACAGAAATCGCGTCACTCGCTGGGCCGACTGCGCTTGGAGCGGGCTCGTACCGATGCTCTCGAGCAACGGTAGACCGAGCGCGGCGCCCGCCGAGCCTCGCAAGAACGTGCGTCGTGACAAGAAACGTGCGCGGCTCATGACTACTCCGACTTGGGAGGGAGGTGGTTGAACGCCGGCCGCTGCGTGAGCGCCACGGCCAGCTCGCGGATCGAGAAGTCACCGGTCTGCAGGCGAGCTGCGGCCAAGCCCAAGGCGCGCAAGTCACCTTCTGCCTCCGCGCGCCCGTAGGCGAACTGCAGCCAATTTTTGGCGTAGCAAGCTTGAACCTGCGGCTCTTTGGCCAAGCCTTCCAGCAGCTCGCTCGCGCCGCTGAAGGCCAGCTCGTTCGCGCCGAGGCGCAGCGTGCCGCTCGCGTCGATGGCCGCGCTGCGCTCGCTGTCGCGCCACTGTCCGATGCCGTCGAAGCGCTCGAACGCGAAGCCGGTGGGGTTGATCAAGCTGTGGCAGCCCGCGCACGCCTGCATCGAGGTCTTCCACGCGAAATAGTCGCGCGTGGTGCGGAGCTCAGTGGCAGGGGCCGTGGGCGGCTCCTGCATCTGCGCCCCCGCCGGCGGATCGGGGATGTTCGAGCAAGCGATGCGCCGTAGCAGGAAGACGCCGCGCAAGATCGGCGAAGTGCCGCCGCTGCTGGAGCTGTGCCCGGAGAGAAACGCAGCCTGCGTGAACAGGCCCATCCGACCCGACTCTGGCGCGTGCTCCACGCGCGCGAGCTCGGGGCCAAAGCTGCCGGAGAGGCCGTAGAGCGACGCCAGGCCTTGGTCGACGAAGCCGACGCGTGAGGTCAGCAGCGCCGAGATAGTCCCCGTCCCCTCGAGCGTCACCGCCCTCACGAAGCGCTGGGTTTCTCGGCGCATGGAGTCGACCAGCGCCGGCGTAAAGCTCGGAAACGCGAGCGAGTCTTTAGCCAGCGAAGCGAGCTCGTCCAGCTGCATCCAACGTTCGTGGAAGGTGAGGACACGTTCACCGAAGGCGGCCCCGTCCACCAGCCGGCGCGCTTGGCTGGCGATGCCTTCGGCGGTGGCGAGCTCGCCGTCGCGCGCTGCGGCCAAGAGCTCGGCGTCGGGCGTGGTACCAGCGAGCATGAACGAGAGACGGCTCGCCAGCTCGAACCCGCTCAGGCGCGCGCCCAGCCCATCGCTCGAACCGTCGCCGACCTCGAGACGATAGAGCAGCTTCGGTGACTGCAGCATGGCCTGTAGCGTGACCTGCACACCGTCGCGAAAGGTGTCACCGCTGGCGATGAGCTCGGCGCCGCGATCGAAGATCGCGCGATACCGCGCCTGCTCGGCCTCACTGAGCGGTCGGCGTAGGGCCTTCAGCCCGAAGCCATCGATGAACCGATCACGACAGCCCGCCGCGCTCGGCTCGCAGCCCACGACGGCGGCGTAAGCCGCAGGGCTTTCCACGACGCGCTCGGCGAGCGAGCTCGCGCTGCGCTCGAGCTCCGTGTAGAGGCGCTCATTGACCCGCAAGCCGGCGTAGCCCACGTAAGGACCAAGGCCGGCTTGCTCGGCCGGGAAATTGCTCGACTCCGTGACCGGCAGGTGGAGCAGGTCCGTCAAGACGCGGTCGTACTCCTCGTACGAAAGGCGGAGAGCGCGGTCGCCCGCGGGCACGCCATCGGGGAGCTGCTCGGGATCGACGCCGATCACGTCGCCCACGTCGACGGGCGTCGCGGTCGATGAGCCGCTACCCGCCCCCGCGACGGCCGAGCTACCGGCGCTGGGGCCGCCCGCGCTGCCCGCCTCCGGTGCGCCGAGCTCGCCTTGGCAGCCTGCGGCCAGCAGCGAGACCGACGAGGTAAAGCTCGCGAGCAGCAGCGCGCGGCGTGCCGCCCGCTCAGCCGCTGCGGCCAATGCGCTTTCCATCGCAGGCGACCTCGTCGACAGAGGCGCGGAGCGCGCCCGTGGGTTGGCGACCGACTCGAACCGATGCGCAGGGCATGCTCGGGTAGACGCCTGAGCCGGCAGACCGGGGTCAGGATTCGTCGCGCCCGACGCGGGCGGGAGCATCTTCGCCTCCCACCTCAATTTTCTGACTTGCAGAATGGTGAGCCGCCGACGCCCCCATAGACGTCTCTGACGTCAACAGCCTCGGGTCTCGCTCCGGCGGATCACCCTGGCCCGAATGTTCAGGTGCTTTCCGAACCCGTGCTCCGCCTCGAATCACCCCCTCGCCCCGAGCAGCCGTCCGCCACGAGCGGCGCTCATGGCGGGCTGACCGACGCCGCGCTCGCGGAGCTGCTGCGTCGTGGCTCGCCCGAGGCGGCCGCTGCCCTCTACGATCGCTTCGCGGTGCCCGTGAACCGCTGGGTGTGGCGCCTGCTCGGCGCGGACCAAGAGCATCACGACATCGTCCAACAAGTGTTCGTGCGCATCATGCGCGCCGGGCGCCGCCTGCGCGAGGCCGACAAGCTGGCGGGCTGGGTGCACGCCATCACCGTAAACACCGTTCATGGGGAGCTGCGCCGGCGGCAAGTCAGGCGCTTTTTCTGGCGCGACCACCACCCGGCTCCCCTGCACGGCGACTTCGTGCACGAGGTCGAGGTGCGCGATCTGCTCGTGCGCGCCAAGAGCGTGATCGAGAAGCTACCACCGGCAGAGCGCGTCGCCTTCATGCTGCACTACGTCGATCACCACAGCACGGCAGAGATCGCCGAGCTCTGCGGCTACTCGCCGTCGACGGCGAAGCGCCGGCTCGCCCGGGCAACGCAGCGCTTCGAGGCCATCGTCGCGCGCTCGCCGGAGCTGTCTCGCGCGTTGCCGCGTCTCACCTCGGAGGAGCCGTGAGAGAAGGAAGCCCGCTCGCCGAACGTCGGTTGGGAAACGCGCTCGACGCCGCGCTGGACGCCGGGCCGTCTCGCAGCGCGCTCGCGGCGCAGCGGGCGCAGGTGCTCGACGCGCTCGTCGAGCCGGACCGCTCGGCGCGGCGGCTCGTGCTCGCCGCGAGCGGCGCGTTGGTGCTGGCGGCGCTGCTGGTGCCAGCGTGGAGGACGACGAGCTCCTCATCGGGTGAGCTGAAGGGCGCGTGGCAAGGGCGCAGCGTCCTCGAGCGCTCTCGGATCGTCGCACCGGCCGAGCGCGGGGAGACACTCTCGTTCTCGGACGGCAGCCGCCTCGAGCTGGGAGCGCGCGCCGAG
The DNA here is from genome assembly GCA_023431345.1 of Pseudomonadota bacterium. GTDB lineage: Bacteria > Myxococcota_A > Polyangia > Polyangiales > Polyangiaceae > PMG-095. The sequence continues at coordinate 151,348 of JAEYWK010000205.1, read as the reverse complement.
ATCGCGCTGTCCCGGCTCGCGCCCGAGCAAGCTCACCTCGAGCTCGCGCGCGGGCATGTCGACGCCACGATCCGCAAAGGGACGGGCCGAGCGTGGACGCTCGCGGCCGGTCCGTACTCCGTGCGCGTCGTAGGTACGACGTTCAGCGTGGATTGGGACGCCGAGAGCCGCTTCTTCGCAGTCAACGTGCGCGAGGGTCAGGTGCTCGTCACGGGGCGGGCGCTTCGCCCGGGCGGGGTGTTGCTCTCGGCGGGCGAACGGCTCGAGCGACAAGGGCCGCCAGCGGCTCGCGTCGAGGCGGAGCCCGCGAGCGCCGCTCCGCCCCAGGCTCCGCCGCCCGACCCCGCGGTGGCGCGGGCCGAGGTGCAAGCGTCGAGCACGAGCGCCGAGGCCGAATTTCGTGCGCAAGCCGCTCGCGGCAACTACGCGGCGGCGCTGGCAGCGGCGCGGCGAGCAGGCTTCGAGCGACTCGCGCGCGAGCTACCCGCGAAAGATCTGCTCTTGCTGGCGAATACGGCTCGCTATGCCGGCACCGCCCGCGAGGCACGGGGGTCGCTGCTCAAGCTGCGCGAGCGTTTTCCGGGTAACCCGAGCGCGGCTCACGCCGCCTTGCTACTCGCAGCCCAAGCCGAAGACCGTGACAAGAACCCGAACGAGGCCGAACGGTGGTTGCGCACCTTCTTGATCGAATCACCGCGTGGAGAGCTGGCGGCGGGGGCGCGAGCACGCCTGCTCGCAGCGTTGCTCAAGCGCGGAGCGCAGGCGGAAGCCGAACAGGTAGCGCGCGACTACCTGCGTCTGCACCCGACCGGTCAACACGTGGCCCAAGCCCGCGCCGTCTTGTCGCCACGCTGAGCGGCGCTTTGGCCATGGCACTAGCGCTGCCGGCTCGAGCCCAAGCGCCGCGCGCCGAGGCCGTGCTCGTGCTCGAAGCCGCGAGCCCAGGCTGGAAAGCGGGGGTTCAGTCGCTGGTAGCCGAGCTCCTCACCAAGGGCTACGAGCTGCGCGTTCGCTCGGCGGGCGCGGGGTCGTCCGAGCGGCTCGAGCACGAGCTACGACGACAAGTCACCGAGTCCGGCGCGTTCGCTGGCGTCACGGTGGTGCGCCACGCGGGCGGCGCCCTCGCGGTGCTGTGCCGTGATGGCGTCGTTGCGTGCGAGCGCGTGCAGGTCGAAGCTTCGGAAGACGAGCTGCTGCGAAGCCGGCTGGCGCTCGCAGTGGTGGAGCGATTGAGGTCGATCGACTTGCCGAGCACCGCCGCGCCGTCTGCGCCCGCTGACCCGAGAGGCCCGGGGCCAGCCGCACCGAACGACGTTCGGCCGCTACGTGGGTGGCTGGGCGGAGGAGTCCTGCTCTCGTCGGGTACCTCCACCGCCCTGCCCTGGCTGAGCGCGACCCTGAGCATCACCCTGGCCGAGCCTTGGGGGCTCGAGCTGAGCGCGTGCGGCTCGCCGCTCCCGGGCCGAGCCGACAGCTACGCAGGCTCGCTCTCTCTGCGCGCGCTCGAGGGAATGGCGTTCGTGACCTTCGAGCCCTTCCGGCGACGAAGCTGGGGCTTGGCCCTGGGGCTCGGGGGCGGCGCGCTTCACCTGCGAGAGAGCGCCTCGCCCGCGCCGGGATTCGACGGCTTCGCGCGTCACGCGACGGTCGGCGTGGTCAGCGCCCGGGCTCGACTCTCGCGGCGCCTCGGCCCCCTGGCTTGGGGGCTATCACTCGATCCGGGCATGCTCGTGCCGGCGCTCCGCGTGAAGGCCGGCACGGCGACGGTGCTGCGCATCGGTCGCCCTTGGGTGGCCGTCCAAACCGGCTTGGGGATCGAGCTATGAGCCTTTCGCGCTGGTGGCTAGCTCTGGCGGGTCCGCTGCTCGCCGCCTGCGACGATGGCCTGCTCCACGCCTTCGAGCCCAGCGCCTCGGCTACTTCCGGCGCGGGCCCGAACGCCCCGACGTCGCCGCTCGTGATCGACGATTTCGAGGACGGCGACCCTCGCGCCAACGAGCCGCTCGGCTGGTGGTACCCGATCAACGACGGCGGCGGCACGCAAGGCTTCGGCATCGAGCCGGTGAGCGGCCGCGGCGGCAGCGTTTATGCGCTGCGCACCCACAGCAGCGGCTTCGAGGATTGGGCGGCCGTGGGCGTGAACCTGGTCGGCGACGCGGCGCCCCTCGACGCGTCGAGCTATGCCGAGCTGTGCTTGGTCGCGCGCGTCGAGCCCGGGAGCAGCAGCGCGATCGAAGTGCACCTGCTGCGTGGTGGTAGGCACTACCTCGAGCAGCTATCGCTCACGGAGGCTTGGGCACGTCGGTGCGTTTCCCTGCGCGGCTTCATCGGCCCGCAGGAGGCCGCGCTCGAACCGACAGATCTCATCGCGCTACAGTTCTTCTTCACGCCCGGAGCACCGTTCGCGTTTTGGCTCGACGACGTCCAATTGGTGCCTCCCTGACCTGCCGCGGAGCCGCGGAGCCGCAGCGCCTGCTCCGCGCGATGCTGCGTGACCGAGGCGCATCAACGGCAGGCGCCGTCGGTGATCGAAGCCGGGCGCACGGAGGTCTTCTCGATGCTGTTGGCGTCCGAAGTGGCTACTTCTTTGCCCCACCCCTCGAGCCCCGCGTACGTGCCGTCGCTGGTCATGTTGAAGGGCCCATCGTCACTGCAGTCGTTGTTCTTCACGCCCCCCCACGACCACGCGAGCCAGCCGATGGAGTGGGTTTGCGAGAGCGCGAGTAAGGTCTTGTAATCCGTAGGGTTTTGCGCGCACCCGGCGACGGCGTGATCGGCGAACTCCCCGATGATCAGGGGCAAGTTGGCGCTGACCGACTCGTTCAGCTCTGTCGTGATCTTCTGCGTGGTCGCGTCGGGCCACCAGACGTGCACGCTGAGCAGCAAGTTGTGGTCGGGATCGTGACTGATGAGCGCCGGGCCCACGGCTTGGAGCTGGTCGATGTTTTGGCCCCAGCTCGTGCCGTCGATCACCAGCGGCGTGCGGATGCCGGCCGCGCGCATGCGCGTGATCGCGTCTTTATACCCGGACTCGAAGGTGGCGTTCGAAACCGCGTTGTTCCCCACCTCGTTACCGATGTTCACCAGCAGGTTCTGCTCGTGCTTCTTGATGACGGCCACCATGGCCGGCGTCGTCCAGTGCTCGACGAGCGCGCCCAGCATGCCAAATTCGCCGGTGGCATCGTGCAGCTCGATCATCGGGATCAGCTTCTGCGCGAGCGCGTTCGTGATGGCGGTGTCGAGCTCGGCGGCGGAGCCGTCGGCGATGGTCCAGACGATGCGCACCGCGTTCGCCTTCGTCTTCGCGATTTCCTCGAACTCGGGCACGCCGTCCTTGCCTCCGCTCCAGACGACCATCTCGTTGACCCCGCGCAAGACCACGCGCTCCCCGCAGCGGTCGTACAGGAAGCGCCCGTCCACGTAGAAGCCGGGCAGGTTCCGGCCACTCCCGCCGCCCGCCCCAGCCGTACCCGAGCCGGCCGCCCCAGCCATCGGGGCGCCAGCAGCACCGGCGCTGCCACCCGCGTTCGCGCCGCTGGTGCTGCTCGCGCCGCCTGGCGTTGCTCCGCTGGCTGCGCCTGAGCCGCCAGCGTTCGAGCTGCCGCCCGTGGCGCCGCTGCCGCCCGTGTTCGGCGCCCCAGCTGTGGTGCCCGCCGCGCCCGCGCCGCCTCCGAGGCCCACGTCGGGCGATGGGGCGGAATCGCCGCAGGCAACGGCGAGCACGCCGAACAGGCAGGACCCGGCTGAGCGGGACAGAGCCCGGCGGAAGAGCGACAGATTCATCACCCCTGAGGGGTGCCCGCGGGGGCACCAATCGGCTCACCTCAGCGCCGCATTTCCCAGCTCGAGACGCCGCGCCGGAGGGCGCGCGCATGGGAGAGCCAATCGGTTTTGGGGCACCCAACAAAATCCGACCATTTCTGGCGCGCCGAGCCCTTGAAGCATTATCCGATGTCTGCCCGACTGAAGCTCGAACGACGTCCACTCGGCGCCTGGATGACGCGCGCCATGACGATGCTGAGTTGCGGGCTCGTCCACTGCTCCCCCGAGGCGCCAACGCCTGGGAGCAGCGAGGCGGGCGGCGGCGGCGCAAGCGCGGCGGGCGCAGCCGGCGCAGCCGGCGCAGAGCCGAGCTCGGTGGCAGGCAGCGCTCCCGCGGGAAGCTCCGGTAGGGCGACCGCGGGAGGCGGAGGAGCCGGCGGGAGCGGCGCGGGCGGTGGCGGCGCAGGAGGCCTCGTGGGCGGCTTCGCTGGTATTCCCTCCGCACACGGCGGTGGTGGCGGTGCAGCGGGCGCGGGCGCGGGCGGTGCCGGCGGCACGGGCGGCTCGCCCGATAGCGCCTGCGGCAGCGGAGCGATCCTCTGCGAAGACTTCGAGGACTATCCGACCGACAGCGCGCCCGCGAGCGGCTGGACGTCATCGGTTCGCGGCAACGGAAAAATCGTGGTGGACGCCGCGCGCGCGTTCAGTGGCAAGCAGTCGCTGCACGTGACGGGAAAGATGAACGCAGACCGCGCCAACATCTCACGGCCGATCCAGACGGACAGCCCCACCGCCTTCGTGCGCTTCATGTATTACGGCGTCAGCTATCCCGCGAGCTCGGGCGTGCACACGCGGCTCCTGCGTATCGGCACCGCTCAGGCCGCGAGCGGTAACCCTGATTCGTCTTATTCGCTCGCCAGCTACAACGGCACCGCCATCGAGAAGGTCAACTCCATCTACCTGCGCGACACCGCCACCAAGCTGAACGACCCGAAGCTGCTGAACCGGTGGGCGTGCTGGGAGCTCGCGATCGATCGCTCCGGCGGCGTCGGCAAAGTGAAGGTGCAGCTGTGGGTCGACGGTCGGGAGCTGAAGCTCAGCCCCGCTGGGAGCTCCAGCCACGGCATGACCTCGTCGAGCTGGGATCCGATCCCGTTCGAGCTGGTCATGCTGGGGCTCGACGGCTTTCAACAGGACGCGCAAGCCGCGGACTTTTGGATCGACGATCTCTCCATCACGCCCGAGCGCGTGGGCTGTCGAGCGCCGCTGTGAGCGGCGTCCGTCGGCTGTCCGCCGTGGGCCCCGCCGAGATCGGCGCCAGGCTCAGACGAGCAGCTCGGTGAGCGGCCCTTTGGCGCTGCCGTCGCCGAAGGTTTGGTCAGGGATGCCAAAGGCGTTCATGATCGAGACGAACAGACGGATGCCGTGGGGCCCACCGCCCGGCCCCACCAGCGGACGCGGCGACTTCATTTGCGTGTACATGTAATGGGTTCCGTCGACCTTCAGCTTGCCCCCCGCGCTGCCGGCGAGCAGCACGGGCATGTCGTACTTGAGGTGGACGTTGCCGTCGGAGATCTCGCTGTTGAAGTAGGCGAGCGTGTTATCGAGCACGCTGCGCCCCTCGGCTTCCGCCGTCTTGTCGAGGCGCTTCAGGAACGTGGCCACGTGGTCCATCTGCCAGCGGCCAATTTCACGCAGCTTCTTCTGCAGCGCAGAGCTGCCCGCGTGATGAGAGGTGTGGTGGTGCGGCGTCGACTCGCCGTTGAACAAGAAGGCGAAATCTTGCATGCTATTGCCGCGCCCGAACATGAAGCTGATCACGCGCGTGGCGTCACACTCGAAGGCGAGGGCCGCGAGCTCGAGCGCCAACGGCACCCGCTGCTCGTAGGGTGAAGTCGGGGTCGCCGTGGGCTTGGCGGGCTTTTGGCAGCTCAGCGCCTGCCCCTCCTTCTGGATTTGGGCCTCGAGCTCGCGGACCGAGGTCATGTACTCATCGAGCTTCAGTCGGTCGTGCGCCGACAGCTCCGTCTTCAGCGAATCGGCCTCGCCGAGCACGTGATCCAAGACGCTGGTTCGCACCGCGCGGCGCCGCGCCGCGTCGGCGTCGCTGGCGCTGCTATCGACTCCCTTGAACAGGTTGTCGAAATTCAGTTGAGGGTCGTCGATGAACGGCTTGGGCTTGTTGGCGTCCCAAGAGATGGTCTCGATGAACGATAGGTTCGGCGTCTTGTCGCTGCCGTCGCCGCGAACCTTCATACCCAGCTGCAGCGACGGGAGCCTGCGCTGACAAGCGGCCGTCGCCTTGGCGATCTTCTGATCGAGGCTGATACGGTTCGGGTTCTTGTCGTTGTCGTGAACCGGCATCATGGTCAAGAAGGCGCCGGTACCCGAGCCATGACCGCCCGGAGGCTCGCCCGGAACGGCCGTCTTGTGGTAATCAATGCCGGTAACGACCGCGATCTTGTTCCGGATGGGCTCGAGCGGCGCCAAGATGTAGGGCATCGCCCAGTCTTTACCGGCCGCGCTCGGCGTGAAATCGGGCATGTGGATGCCGTTCGGCACGAAGAACGCGATGAAGCGCTGCGTACCTGTGCAGCTTTCGGCCGCTATCACGTCGCGCTCCACGACAGACGCCAAATATGGCAGCCCGATCACGGCGGCGGCGCTGCCCAAGAACCTACGGCGAGACAGTCGAGGATCCATGGATGCTTCCTTCATTCTCCACGTCGGGTTCGGAAGGCGTCGCTCAGCACGACGGCTTCAATCACGTCACGCATGCCTGGTTGTCCGGTCGGGTTGGCACCGACCGCGAGCGCTTCTGCGTACGTCTGCGAGGAAGCGTCGTGAAAAGACCGACCGATCGCGTACGTGAGCAGCTGCTGGGCGTAGCACTTCGAAAGCCGAGCGTCGCTTTTCAGCAGCTCGGAGAGCTGGCGCAACGTCGTGAACTCTGTCCCATCGAGCACGCCCGAGGCGTCGACGGGGCGGCCGTTGTCGAGCGTGCGATAGCCGCCGATGGCATCGAAGTTCTCCAAGCCGAGCCCGATCGGATCCATCACCGTGTGACAGCCCGCGCACTGCGGCTCCTTGCGATGCTCCTCGAGTTGTTCGCGCGTGGTTTGCCCTGGCGGCGGCTCGGGCAGCGGCTCGATGTCGAGATCCGCGGGCACGGGCGGCGGGGCCGAGCACAGCAGCTGCTCCAGCACCCACGCGCCGCGCTTCGTCGGCGCCGTCCAGCCCGGGTGCGACGTCTGCATCAGGAAGCTGGTGTGACCGAGGATGCCAACTCGCTCGGTGCCGCTCAAGTCGACGCGAACGAAGTCGGCGCCGGCGACGGGAACCTGGTAATGTTGACCGAGGCGCGCGTTGGCGAAGGTGAAGGTCGACGTCAGCAGAGACGGAACGGGAGCGTTCTCGTCGATCAGAGCCTGCACGAACAGCTCCGTCTCGCGCACCGCCGCGTCGCGCAGCGCGTCGTCATAAGCGGGGAACGTCGTCTTGCTCGGGAAGACGACCTCGAGCCGGCGCAGCGTCAGCCACTGACCGACGAAGTCGTGCGGCAGCGCGGCGGCCTTGGGGTCCGCCAGCATGCGCTTCACCTCGACGCTCAGCTTGCTGGCGTCGCTGCCGAGCCCACCCGCTTCGGCGGCCGCTAGTAGCGCGGCGTCGGGCATACTCGACCAGAGGAAGTACGACAGCCGCGTCGCGAGCTCGTGGTCGTCGAGCGCTTTGACGATGCCCGGACCGAGCTCGCCGCGCTCGACCATGAACAGGAAGTGCGGAGAGATGAGCAACGACGTCAGGGCCGCCTTCACCGAGCTCTCGTACGTCTCGCCGGCCGCTCGCAGCTCTTCGACCAGCGTCTGCAGGCGACTGACCTCTGCTTGCGCCACCGGCCTCCGGAACGCACGCCGCGCCAAGGCCGAGAAAATCTGCGCCGCGCAGGCTCCCTCCGAGCCCGCTTCGAGCCGGCAAAGCAAGACCTTGCTCCGGCGCGCGTCGGTCTCGGGTAGCGCATAGAGCTCGTCGACGAGTTGGTTGGCCGCCGCTTCGAAGGTGCTGACGTGCACGACGCCCATGGTCAGCGCTTCGCCGTTGGTATCGAACCCCTCGACCGTCGCTTCGTCCGGCAGCTTGTCCGCGGGACGCAGCGAGGTACCGAGCAGATCACGCACGGTGTTGTTGTACTCAGCTCGGTTCAGCCGGCGAAGTACCCGCGCTGCCGAGTGCGCGGTGCTCGGTTGCCCGCCCACGGCGCTGCTGCCTCCGGCGCTCGCCCCGGCCCCGGCGCTCGCCCCGGCTCCGCCGGTAGTACCAGCTCCCGGTGCCGAGGCGTCCGGCGGCTGGCCCGCGGCGGCTCCACCGTCGACCGTGGCCGTACACGCCGACGACAACGCAATCAGCAACGTGCCTACGGAAAACGTCCACTTCATCGACCGCCTCCACTGCGCCGAGCGCGGCGCTGATTGCGACGCCAAGCGACGCTCGCGAGTAAGACCAGCGCGGCTAGGCGCGCCGATGGATTCGGGATCTGAGTCGAGCTCGCGATCGAGCAACCGGATGTCGATTCTGCGCCGTCGTCGCTGGCGCCGGCCGCGCCCCCGCCGGAGGCGGCTGCACCGCCGACGGTTCCGCCCGCCCCTGCCGCTGACGTGCCGCCGCTCGCACCGGCGACGCCGAGCGCGCCGCCCTCCGAGGAAACGCCGCCGCTCGCGCCCGATGTGTCGCCGCTCGCTCCGGCCGTGCCGCCACTCGCAGCGTCCGCGCCGCCGCTCGCTCCTGCCGTGCCGCCGTGGGCTCCGCCCGCAGTCGCCCCGCCCAAGCCGCCCGCGCCCGCGCCCGCGCCGCCCGACGACGGAGCGTCCGTTCGACGCTGCGCGAACATCCAGTCGATGAAGCCGGGATAGTCGTAGCCCCGATCATTGATCGAGTGGCCAACGCCCTCGAGCTTGGTAAACGTGAACGCCGTGGCGCCGACCTGCTTCATGCCGTCGGCCATGGCCTGCGCGCCCGCGAAATAGCTGTCCTTCGTGCCGCACAGCGACCAAATCGGCATGTCTTTCAGACCCGCGAGCAGCGGGGCGTCGGGATCGCCCCGGCACGACTGCGGCGAGGCAGCCGCGAACACGCTGGGGTCACGCATGATGAAGTCCCACGTGCCGTAGCAACCCATCGAGATGCCGGTCACGTACAAGCGCGCCGCGTCGATATTGAATTCGGCCTGAACCGCCGCGAGGATCGCCTTCAGCAAGGCTCGCGTCGGGTGCTCGGAGCCCGACGCCGAGCCCGCCACACCACCACCGAAGCCATAGGCCGGCGATTCCGCGTGGGGCGCGAGCAGGAAGTGTGGGTAGCGCTGCTGTGTATCGAAGCGCTTGCCGTCCTTGTCTACGGCCTGATGGGTGAAGACGCCGCCGTAGTCATCGCCCGAGCCGATCTCGGAGGTGAGCTGGACGCAGTTGTCCCACCCTGTCTCGTTATTGGAATCTTTGCCCGCGAGCCCTGCATGGTGCAGGTAGAGCACGAGTGGGTATGCGGTCGTTGGCTCGTAACCCTTGGGCACGAACAAGCGATAGGGGAGCTTCTTGCCACCTAGCTCTTGAACTCGACCGAGAAAGCCCTGGTAGGTCTCGGTAGCAGCCGGTAGTGGGTTCTTCTGCGGGCACGAGTAAGCGACCGCGCGCGCGGGAAACCCGAGCGTCAACGCGACGAGCAGCGATAGTCTGGCCGTCTTCATCGCGGTCTCCCGAGAGCAAGCACCTGCGCCACTGGAACGATCAGGGGCCGACGAGCTGCCACCGTTCCATCAAATGGCATTTCGCCGGGGGCGAGCAGCTAGGTCAGAGCTCGAGAACGCTGACTCTGCAGCCAAGCGCTATATCGAATCGGACAGCGTTCGGAGCGCGCTCGAGCGAGCGCCAAATTCCGAAAAGCTCGGCCCCCCCTCGGCCCCTTCCGCCGCGGCGAGCCAGCGAGGCGCCGCCGCGGCGCGAGCGCGGCTACGCCGAGCGGCGCGCGCCGGACGGGCTGCGGCGAGCCTTGCGCTCGGGCTTCCGCTCTTTTTCCGGGACCGTCTTGAGCACCCCCGCCAGCACCTGGCGCAGGTTGTCGAACAGCGGCTGGTGGTAGTCCTCTTGCTGGCTGTCCTCGAAGGCGTCTTCCAGATCTTCGCCGAGAGAAGCGAGCTTCTCGTCCCCGAGCGCCTTGCGGATCTTCGGAAACAGCTCCTTCTCTTCTTCCTCGACGTGGTGCTCGACGAGCTCTTTCAGCACCTTCACCTTGAAATCGAAGTCGGGTTCACCAACGGACTGATCCGCCTCGTACAGAGAAAATTCGACGACCCCGTGCTCGACGAGGGCCTCGCCGAGCAGATCGTTCAAGCCGATCGCCTCCTCGCAAGCCGGATAGAAGATCTCGCGCTCGATGCCGTCGTGACCGACGAGCTTGCCTGCCAGCTCTTGAAAGAGACGCGTCTTCTCCTCCACGCCGTCGGCCTTCTCGATGGCCTCGAACAACTCTGCCACTTCACGATGCTGCTGCGTCAGTAATTCGATTGCGTCCATGCCCCGCGAAAAAGCACGCTGCGTGCCACGCCTCAGGATGAAAACGATAGCTGCTCCGATGGCGCAACGTGCGCGCGTGACACGAGGCGCATGTGCTCGAGAGCCCGTTGCGTCAGCTCAGGCGAGTTAGCCGCCACGCAGTCGGACGGCACGCTGACGTCGAAGCCGCGCATGTGCGCGTCGTCAGCCGTATACAGCACGCAAATGTTGGCCGCGAATCCAACCAGGATCAGCCGCTCGGTGCCCAGCCCCCGCAGGAGCACCTCGAGCGGGGTGGCGTAGAACGCGGAGTGCCGCGGCTTGAGCACGAAGAAGTCGTCGTCGCCCGGCTCGAGCAAGCGACTGACGTGTTGACCCGGCTGGTCAGGACCGCAACAGACCCGCACCGTTTGGCGAAAATCGGAGCGCCACTGGCCGAAGTGATCGTTGACGTAAATCACCGCCGCGCCTTCGGCTCGTGCCCGAGCACGCAAGGCGTGGATCTTCGGCGCCGCCTCCGTGGCCGCCGCTACGAGCGGCTCATGGCCGGGGAAGTCGAAGCTATTGATGACGTCGATCAACACCAGCGCCACCGGCGAACGTTGGAGCGACGGCGAATCTCCCATGGCCGCGGCGATGCAATGGTCGTGCCCCTCGGAGTGCGAATGCCGGGTTGGGAGGCGCCGCGCAAGGCTGTCACGGCTGGTGCAATTAGGACGAGTCAGTCGGGCGGCGCACCGCACCAGCTGCCGTCGTCGATGCCGCGTCTCAATTCAGGAACTCTGGCTCACCTCGTGTTTTCTCGCGCGCCAACAGACTTGGCTGCTGCCCGAGCGACCCCGAGCTGCACCAGGGAGGTGGGTGCCTTCCAGCCCTACTCCCACCAAACGACGCGCCAAGCGCGATAGCGCTCGCAGAGACGAAGGAGACGCATCACTCTAGTTGATCAGGGCAGCGCATGACACGACGGTCCTCCTCGATTAAGCCAGCGTTCGCGGAGCCACCGTCGGGAGTGCGCCTCGCGATCGACTCCCTCGTGCAGGGAGCGCTCGTCGACCTGTTCAACGGCTACGGCGTCGCGCTCGCGCCGCTGCCGCGCGCGTCGGCGGCGAGCGCTACGCTACCGGAGATATCGGTTGGGGCCAGCTTCAGCAACTCGGGTGTGGTGGGCAGGCTCACGCTCGCGATTCCGGGCCCGCTCCTCGAGCACATGAAGCCGGGTGAGGCGACCTCGGTGCGAATGGATTGGGCGCGTGAGCTCACCAACCAGCTGCTCGGACGCATCAAGAACCGCCTGTTGCCGTTCGGGGTTCGCCTCGAAATCGGCCTACTCACCTTGCTCGACGTGAGCTTGCTTCGCCACCAGCTCACGGACGCCGCCGGCCTGCGCATCTACCTGGGCCGCACGCTGCGAGGGCTGGTGCTGGTCAGCGCTCGCGGCTTACCGGAAGACTCGTCGCTTTCGTACGTCGGCGGCCCCACCGCCCCGGAAGGCTCCCTGCTCTGGCTGTAATCGGCGCGTTCCGTGCTTCCTTCGGCACGTGAGTTGCACTCATTCGAGGGAGCACCGCCCAGCACCCGCGCGCGGCAAGGAGGCCCTTCGCCATGGATCCCGCTAGCTATCAACTCGAAACACCGCGAGAAAGCGGTCCAGCCGAGACGCCGCTGACGCAGCTGGTGTCGAAACTTTCCGATGATCTCCAGCAGCTGGCCCGCCGCGAAGCGCAGCTCGCCAAGCACGAGCTGAACGAAAGCTTCAACCGCGCCAAGACGCAGGTGGCCGCGCTGGTGATCGGCGGCGCCGCGCTCTCGGCGGGCCTGTTGACGCTGATGGCGGCCGCCGTCGCGGGACTTGCGACGACGATGCCGGTCTGGGCGGCCGCGCTGCTCGTCGGTGGAGCCACGAGCGTGCTCGGAGTCGTGCTGTTCCTCAACGCCAAGGCTCACCTGGCCCGTGTCAGCTTTGCGCCGGACCAGGCGCTCCAAGGCCTTCACAGCGACGTCTCCGCGATCAAGCGAGCAGCGACATGAGCGATCCCACGAGCGCCCCTCCCCCCGACTCCAAGACTCGAGCTTTGGTCGCGAGCGCCGCGATGGCGCGGGCGCGCGTCGCGGCCGACGTGCGCGAGCTAGCGCGTGAGCTCACTCCCGCCGAGTTGAAGGAACGCGCCCTCGACGCGGCCGAGCGTTCGGTGGAGAGCATCGCCGCGCGCGCACTCCATCGACTGGCAGGCGTGCCCCGCTGGCTCGTCAGCTCTGCCCGAGAGAACCCTGTGGCCGCGGGCGCCGCCGCGCTCGGCGCGCTCCTGCTCGTCTGGAAAATGGCCCGGCGCCACGACTGAACGCCCCGACGAGGGCGGCCAGCTGATGAGCCGCCCTCGTCCCGCGCCGACTCTGCGGAGAGCTCCGCGACTAGCGCGGGTTCGAAGCGTGCGCCAAAGCTGCCAGCTTGCGGTAGAGCGTACGACGATCGAAGCCGAGCACCTTGGCGGCCAAGGTCTTGTTGTTGCCGACGGCGTGCAGCACCTTGCGAATGTAGCGCTCTTCGACCTCGGCCATCGCAGGGAGGTGGGCGGGGTCGTCCGTCGCCGACGTGAAGATCTCCGTCGGTTGATACTGGCGTATCTTGGACGGCAGATCTTCGAGGGTGAGCGACTCTTGCCGGCACAGGGCAGCGGCGCGCTCGAGGCAGTTCTCGAGCTCCCGCACGTTGCCGGGCCAGTTATAAACCATGAGCTTCTCCGCGACGGCGTGGGTCAGGCGGATCGCGGTCTTCTTCGAGCGCGCGGCCGTGCGCTCCAAGAACGCCTCCGCCAGCTCGAGGATATCCGTACCTCGATCGCGAAGCGGCGGGACGTCGACCCGCACCACGTTGACGCGATAGAAGAGGTCTTCGCGAAAGCGCTTGGCCGCCACCTCCGCCTCCAAGTCACGGTTCGTGGCCGTCACGAGCCGCGCGTTGAACGACACCTCGCGCGACGAGCCGAGCGGGCGCACCTTGCGCTCTTGCAGCGCTCGCAGGAGCTTCGCCTGCATCGAGAGCGGCATCTCCCCAATCTCGTCCAAGAACAACGTGCCGTTGTTGGCTTCCACGAACAGGCCTTCACGGGCCACGCGCGCGTCGGTGAATGCCCCGCGCTCGTGGCCGAACAGCTCGCTTTCCAGCAGCGTCTCCGGAACCGCGGCGCAGTTGATGGCGAGGAAGGGCCCCTTCCGCCCGCTGCGTTCGTGGATGGCGCGGGCAACCAGCTCCTTGCCGGTGCCGCTCTCTCCGGTGATCAAGACGTTGGTGTCGGTCTCGGCGATGCGCGTGACGAGCCTGGCCAGGCGCCGCATGCTGCCGCCGCTGCCGATGAGGCCCGGCAAGGTGTCGTCGTCGTTGCGACGCCGCAGCCGCTGGAGCTCTTCGCTGATGCTCCGGTGCTTGAGCGACCGCTCGAGGGCGAGCGCGAAGACGTCGATCGTCGAGGGCTTCGTCACGAAGTCGAACGCTCCAGCACGAATGGCGGCGACCGCGTGCTCCAGGGTGCCGAAGCCCGTCATGACGACGACCGGCATGTCGGGGCGCTTGCCGACGACGACGCGGCAGAGGTCGAGCCCGCTCGTTCCCTCCATGTGAATGTCGACCAGCATCGCCGCGAAATCCTCCGAGTCGAGCAAGGCCAGCGCCTCGTCCGGACTCTGGACCGCGGTCACCGCGTAGCCGCGCTGTGTCAGCCCCGCCGTGAGGATTTCCCCCATCTCGCGGTCATCGTCGGCAACTAGAATGTGGAGGGGCGCCGCTTCGGCGACGTCGCTGGGCATGTCAAACGCAGTGGCAACCATTGCGCCGCACTCAGCACGTTTCGTGCCGGCGCGAACTACGCCGAATGAAGCCAAACCCGTGGCATTTTCATACCAGCTTCGCCCACCTGTGGCACTTTTGCGCGAGACACTACTGCGCGGGTTCGCCGCTGCGGGAGCGAAGTAACGCAAACAGCGTGTCCGGGTCGACCGGCTTGACGAGATGATGGTCAAAGCCGGTCTCCTGCGTACGGAGCCGGTCTTGCTCCATGCCCCACCCCGTGAGCGCGATCATCAAGGGCTGGCTCGGCAAGGACGAGGCGCGGACCCGCCGGCAAACCTCGACTCCATCCATACCCGGCAGCCCGATGTCGCAAATCACGGCGCGCGGCTGCAGGAGCTGGATGAGCTCGAGCCCCTCGGGCCCCGCGCGAGCGACGCTGACCTGATGTCCCTGCTCCTCGAGCCACGCGCGCAGCATGTCCGCCGCGTCCACGTTGTCTTCGACGACCACGACCGCCCCGCCCGCTTCCGTCGCTGGTAGCGGCGGCGGCCGCTCCGACAATTTCGTCGGCTCGAGCCCGACGCCCTCGGCGGCGAGCCGGAGGGTGAAGGTGCTGCCCTGACCCAAGCCCGCGCTCGCCGCCTCCAGCGTGCCGCCATGCAGCTCCGCGAGACGCCTGGCCAACGCCAGGCCGATTCCGAGGCCCTCCGCAGGCCGGGCGTCGCCGCTCTGCAAGCGCACGAACATGTCGAAGACGCGCGGAATTTGCTCCGGGGCGAGGCCGACGCCCGAATCCACGACGCGAACCACGGCCTCGCCGTCTTCGTACCGGAGCGTCAGCACGATGCGGCCGCCCTCCGGGGAGAATTTGGACGCGTTGTGCAGCAGGTTATTGATGATCTGGACGACGCGCGTGCTGTCCACGAACGCGATGAGCGACGGCACCGCCGGCTCGAACGACACTTGCTGCCGCCGGCGCTCGAAGAAGGGGGCGCAGGTGTCGAGCGCGGTCTGGATACATTTCGCCAAATCAGCCGATTCGCGCTGGAGCTCGAGCGAGCCGCCGCTGATTCGCGCCACATCGAGCAGGTCGTCGATCAGCCGGACCATGTGCACGAGCTGTCGGTTCATGACGAGCAGCGTGCGCTCGAACGCCTCGAGGCGCGGCTCCGCGCGCAGCAACAGATCGAGGCCCATGCGCAGGGGCGCGAGAGGATTGCGCAGCTCGTGGGCGAGGGTCGCCAGGAACTCGTCCTTCTGGCGGGCGCTGGCCTTGAGCGCAGCCTCGGACGCCTCGAGCTCTGCCGTGCGCTCTTTCACGCGACGCTCGAGCGTCGCGTTGAGCTCGGCGAGCTCGCGCTTGCGCCGAAACAGCTCGACGAACTGGCCGATCTTGTGGCGTAAGATGATGGGGTTGACGGGCTTCGTCAGGTAGTCGACCGCGCCTGCGCCGTAGCCCTCCATCACGTCGCGCTCCTCGGGGACGTGAGCCGTCAGCAGCATGATCGGCACCTCACTGAAGCGCCGATTGCTCTTGACGAGCTGCGCGAGCTCCAGCCCGCTGAGGCCAGGCATACGGATGTCGAGGATGATCGCGGCCACGTCGTTCTTGAGCAGCAGCCGCAAGGCTTCGTCGCCGCTGGTAGCGCGCAGCAAGCGATACCCGGGACGTTCGAGCGTGGCCTCGAGGGCGTCGAGGTTCCTCACCTCGTCATCCACGATCAGAATATCGATAAGGTCGCTCATCGTGGGCGCTGACGCCACGCTCACTACGGAGCGGAACCGACCGCGCGTCAATGTGCGCCCCTCCCGCGCGCAGAAAGCCCGGCGGCGCGGGTCCCGGACCCGGTCGTCGAGGGCTGAATTGGCCGTGTCGATCTTGGACAGGTGCCTCTTTTTTGCCCTCTTTCGCGGTCGCCCCGCATACGCGGGGCTCGCAAGGCCGCGCTCTCGCCGGCATGCGCCATGCAACACCCCGGGTATGAGGCCCGCACCGTTTCCTCGACGCGACGTGATCACCTTGGAAGATCCTTCGGCGGTTCGGCACTTCACCCGGGTGCTCGGCTGTAATCTGCGCGAGCTACGCGAAGCGGTGGCGGCGGTAGGGCCGCGCTTCGCCAATGTGCGCATGCGCTTCCGGCCGAGACCCATGACCAGGCGCCGCTCCCAAGGCTGACGATCGGGAGCCAGCTAGCGGCGTTCGGGCGTGACGAGCTCGGAGTCGCGCTTCGCGTTCAAGAGCACGCGGGCGATCTTGGGCATGAGCATCACCGACTCCGACTTGGGAACGTAGTCGGCCGCGCCGAGCTCGAGGGCGATGCGGCGGTCCGAATCGTAGTCTCGCCCCGACCACATCAAGACCGGGATATCGCGGACCTCGGGGTCGCGCTTGAGCGCGCGCAAGAGGTCGCGACCGTCGACGTCCGGAAGCGCCACCTCCAGCACGATGAGAGCCGGCCGCAAGCGCCTCGCGGTTTCCATGACTGCGCCGCCCGTGGTCATGACGACGGCGTCGTAATCCTCGGAGCAAGCCAAGCTCGTCACTCGCTTCAAGAGCGCCTCGTCGGAGTCAGCGACGAGGATCAGCGGCTTCTCACCCAGCACGAGCCGAAAGCCAGCATCAGCTGCGACGGCCGTCAACCATCGCTCGCCCTTATTCGAGAAATTACCACGCGGCTCGGGGTCACGCGCCCTGACGCTTGGCGTGCGGGTGAGTCTGCTGGAGGTAGGCGGCCGCTATCGTCATCTCGTCCACAAAGCCCAGAATGCGCGCGTCTCGATCGACCACCGGCAGCTCTGGCAGCCGCTCGCCCCGGAGCAGCTCCAGCGCCGCGAGCAGTGTGTCGTCGAAGCGCACCGTCACCGGCGGCCGCATGATGTCCGAAGCCGTGATCAGCCGGCAAAGCGCGGGGTCCCCCTCGATGACCGAAAGATCGTCGCTGGTGATGAGCCCCACCACCCGCTCGCCCGCGTCGACGACGGGAAAGACGCGCTGTCCGGACGGCAGCGCGGCCTGCAGCAAGTCCGCCGCTCGCCCCGACGCGCAGACCCTGGCCCGATCCGCGCCGATCATGGGCAGCCCGCTCAGCTGAATCTGTTCCAGCGCCTGCGCGGACGGACGCGACGAAAGGTGCACGCCGTCCTGCTCCAAGAGCGCTTCGTAGATGGGCGTCGGTCGCAGGTAGCGGGCGAGCGCGTAGGCGCTCATGTTGGCGATCATCAGCGGCAAGATCAGCCCGTAGCCGGCGGTGAGCTCGACGATGATCAGCACGCTGGTCATCGGCGCGCGGATGGTGCCGCAGAATGTCGCGCCCATGCCGACCAGCGCGAAGGCGCCGAGGGCTTCCGCCCCGTGCCCGAACAGGCGCTGATCCAGCGCGCCGAAGGCCCCCCCCAGCATCGCGCCCATGAACAGCGAGGGCGCGAAGATGCCGCCTGCGCCGCCGCTCGAATAGGAGAAGACAGTAGCGACGAGCTTCGCGGCGCACAGCACGAGCAGGGTCTTCACTTGCAGGTGACCGGATAGCGAGGCTTCGACGACTCGGTAACCTCCGCCGTTGATGCCCCCAACGCCAAGGTAATAGAGCACCGCGACCGTCAAGACTCCGGTCACGAGCCCTCCGACGGCCGGCTGCGCGAAGGACGGGACGTGGCGTTGCTCGCGGAAGCGGCGGCGCAGCGCGAGCAGTGAATCCGTGAAGACCACCGACAGCAGGCCCGCGACCAAGCCGAGCGCCGCGTAGAGCAGCAGGGAGCGCGCGTCCGTGAGACCAAACGCCTGCGGCACCGAGAATACCGGGTGCGCGCCGAGCACGCTGCGCTCAATCACGGCCGCCAGCGCTGCCGCAACGATCACCCCCGAGAGCACCGTCTGATCGAGGTTACCCACGACCTCCTCGATGGTGAACGTGACGGCGGCGATGGGAGCGTTGAAGGCGGCCGCGATCCCTGCCGCGGCCCCGACCGGGATCAAGCGTCGCTGGTTGCGCGGCGACAGCCGGGCCACTCGCCCGAGCGAGCAGGCTATGCCGCTACAGATTTGCACGGTGGGCCCTTCGCGGCCGAGCGAAGCGCCAGAGCCTATTTGCAAGCTGGAGACGAAGAGCTTACCGAGCGAATCGCGTAAGCGAACGACGCCCGTCGTCGAAGCGAACGCCACCTTGACCTGCGGCACGCCGCTGCCGCGGGCGCTGGGCACGACATACTTGAGCAACAGGCCAGCGGCGAGACCGCCCAGCGTCGGCGTCAACACGCCCCAAACGACCCACCTTTGCTCGGGGGCGTGCAGGGCTCGCTCGCAGAGCAACCACTCTGCGAAATGGATGGAAAAATGGAACGCGACAGCCGCTAGTCCGCAGACGACGCCGATGGCGACGGTGAGCGCGAACAGCCGCTGCGACTCCGTCGGCGCAACTCGCAGCGCGAGACGTAAGGCCCCGGCCTGAAGCGCCGCCGCTCGTCGCACGAGGGCGGAAGCAATCTGCATCTCCGAAGGAGCTACCCGTCCCACGCAGCGGCTGGGGAGTCAAACCCTCCGCGCGAGGTTTCCGCGCGAGGTTTCCGCGCGATTTCGCGGGAGTTACCGCGACGGGGCGTCAGATTTTACCGCGGCGTCACGGGCGCCTCGACGAGCCGGACCAGGAGGGCGCGCACCTCCAAGTGATCGTCGAGGTGGTAGGTGGCGTGCGAGTGCGGAATGCCGACTCGCACCGTGTACGCGCCCTTGGGTAGCGCGCGAAACAGGTCTTCATCGGTCTGATCGTCACCGACGGCGAAGATGAAATCGGGCTCCACGCTCGCGACGCAGCCGACGGCGGCGGCGCCCTTGTTCACGCCGGAGTTTCGGACCTCGACCACCTTCTTGCCTTCGAGCACCTGCACGTCGAGGTTCGCGGTGTAGCTGACGAGCTCGTCGATCAGCTCCTTGGCGCGGATCTCTCCGAGCTCAGGGTCGGCGCGCCGATAGTGCCAGGCAAGCGAATAGTCTTTCTCTTCCAACAGCGAGCCCGGCACGCGATCGACGTACAGCTGGATCAAGGGCGCGATGCTATCTTTCCAGCGGCGCGCAACCGGCTTGAGCAGCTTCCATTCGCCGGCGCTGCTCCGGATCCACGCGCCGTGCTCGGCGATGATGTGCAGAGGGACGCCGGCAAACCACGTATCGAGCGTCTTGCGATCGCGGCCGCTGATGATAAATACGTGGTTTCGCTCTTGGCGCGTCAGGCGCTCGATCAGCGCCAAGAGCTCCGCGTCGGGGGCGGCGAGGTGCGGCTGGGAGGCGAAGGGCACGAGCGTCCCGTCGTAGTCGAGCAGGATGAGCCGGCGGCGCCCTTGGGCGTATTGCTCCACGAAGCCGTCTCGCAGCGCGCCGCTCAAGTGGTGCGTCGCCAGCTTGCCCTGACGACCCTTGATGCGCGTCAGCGAACCGAGGAAATTGCTGACCCAGCGCTTGGCGTCGTAGCGCTGCAGGCGCTCTTGCATCGGCCGGTTACGCCGCACCTGCTCGTCGGGGTCCATCAGCACCGCTTGGTGCAGCGCATCGGCGATCTCCTTGCGGTGGTTGGGGTTGATCAGCACCGCCTCGCCCAGCTCCTGCGCCGCACCTGCCATCTCGCTGAGAATGAGCACGCCCGTGCCGTCGGGCTTGCTAGCGAGGTACTCTTTGGCGACGAGGTTCATCCCGTCGCGGAGCGGGGTAATCAGCGCCACGGGAGCGAGGTTGTAAAGCGCCACCATCTCCGTGAACGCCAGCGCCCGGTACTGGTACAAGATCGGCACCCAATCGACGGAGCCATAGGCGCCGTTGATTTGCCCGACCAGCTCGTCGAGCTCCTGCTTCATGCGCTGGTACTGCTCCACCTCGCCCCGCGAAGGCACGACGTTGAGGATGAACACGACCTTGCCTCGCCACTCGGGGTGCCGCTCCAAGAAGCACTCGTAGCCGCGCAGGCGGTGCAATAACCCCTTCGTGTAATCGAGCCGATCGACCGAAAAAATAGCGATTCGACCGCGCAAGCCCGCGCCCAGCTGCTGGCGCTGCTCGGCGACTTCCGGGGAGGCGGCCGTGTCCATGAAGCGCTGGAAGTCGATGCCGATCGGGAGAGCCTCGGCGCGCCGGACCTCGGCGCCCATCGTCACTTCGCCGAGGCGATGCTCGAAGCCGAGCGTCCGGAATACCGAGCGCAAGAAGTACTGCGTGTAGTCGTGGGTCTGGAAGCCGATCAGGTCCGAGCCCAGCATCCCTTCGAGCAGAGCCTTTCGCCACTCGGTCGGCAGGTAGCGGAACACCTCGAAGCTCGGGAACGGAATGTGGAGGAAGAAGCCGATCTGCACGTCGCGCAGCCGCTCCCTCAGCATCTTGGGCAGGAGCAGCAGCTGGTAGTCGTGGACCCACACTACGTCTCCCGGCTGAATCACGTCCAACGCCGTCTCGCAGAAGATGCGATTGACGCGCTGGTAGGTCTCCCATTGCTCTTCGGAGTAGCCGGTGTAGCTCGGAAAATAGTGAAACAGCGGCCAGAGCGTGCTGTTGCAGAACCCGTGATAGAACGCCTCCATCTCCGGCTCGGTGAGGAAGACCGGCTGCGCGCGCTGCTCCGCCATCATGCGTGCGCGCACGTTCGCCTGATCCGCGGCCTCGACCGTGCCCCCGGGCCAGCCCACCCAGACGCACTCGAAATCGGGATCTTCCGCCGAGCGCCGCTCGATGTAGCTCGAGAGCGCGCTCACCAAACCGCCGGAGCTCGGCACGAAGTCGTAGGCGCCGGCGTCGGCGCCCGACTGGATCGAAAACGGAAGGCGATTGGAGATGACGATCAAGCGCGGCATGCTGAAAATTCCCTAGAAGGCTGGTACCGATGGCACCAGCGGCGGCGACGCCTCGAGCTCTTCGCGCTCCGCGTGCACCGTAGTGACACACGGCGGAGCTAGCCTCGTCGAGTCCGACTCGGCACGGCTCGTCGTCGCTCCCACTCGACGGTGGGGGCGACTCGATCGCCCATTATGGCGCGACGTTTCGATGCATGTGACAAAAAGATGCAAAGCCCGGGAATTGGCTCCTTCACCGGCTCGGGCTGCAGGTCAGCCGGCCATGCGCCGGCACTCGTCGGCGCACGCTCGGCAAATTTCCGCGGATACTTGGCAGTGGTCGACGGAGTGCTTTTCGCACTCGGCCGCGGTCGCGTCGCAGACGTGCGCGCAGACCAGGTACATCTCGCGAGTGAAGCGGCTATCTCGCGCGATGAGCTCGGCGACCAACCGGCAGACGGCGGCGCAGTCGAGTGTCGCCTTCGCGCAGCTCTTGAAAGCTCGTGGCTCGGGCTCGTTCAAGCAGCTGATCGCACAATGATCGCACGCGGCTGCGCAGTCGTTGCAGGCCTGCAGACAGGGTCCGTGCTGGTCGTGCATGCGCGCGCTCCAAGCAAGTTACGTGCTCGGCGTGTTCAGGCCGCAACGTCGCGAGCCCGCCCTGCGTTGAGCTGGAGTTTCGGCGATTTACACGGCTCGCGGCGAGGGCGTCACCTTCACGCTATCGCCCGCGATTGGCTACTTCTGGCACAGTCCCGGCGCGACGACTCGAACCTCCGCCGCGCTTCGTCGTTCGGGCGCTGACGCCCATTCTAGCGCGTAGCGCTCGGCACCGGCCGTGCCACGTCTTCCCCGCTCCCGCCGGGCGTTTCGGGCGCAGGGGCGCAGGCACCACGCGTCAGTCGTAGCTCGAAGCTACTGCCGAACAAGGTCGTGAGCCCCGGCTGGCTGCGAAGGAGGGCGTCGATGGCGCTCGCCAGGCGCTTGTCGTCCGCGTCGAGCGGAGGCTTGGCTTCGCCGACATCGGGCCGAGCGAGGCAAACTCCAACGGCGGGAACTGAGCGAGCTACGCGCGCGACCGAGGCCACTTCCGCCATGAAAGCGAGATCTCCAGCCTCGCGTGTGATCGGCTCCGACGTGATGCCGACGCTTTCGAGCGATACCGGACCTTCGAGCGTAGTGCTCAGCGATTTTTCCAATGTTTCGCGAGCGGAGCCTGCGAGCGGCTTGCCCCAGTGCACGACGCGAAGCACAAGCGCGTCTCGTTCTCCGTGCGCGAGCATCACGCTGAGCACGTCTCCCGCTTCGCCGCTCGGCCAAACCTCGTTCAAGGCCGCTTTCACGCGCTCCGTCGTCTTCAGCGCTTCTACAGCGAGCGCAGGGGCCTGCACCGCCGCAGCGGCTGCGCGCGGGGTCAGCAGCGTCGACTCCAGACCAGCAAAAGCGTTGGCGTCGGGCACGGCGAGCACCTCGATGCTTGGTTTGATGCCTGAGGCTTTCTCGACGCGCTGGCTGAGCCGGCGACGCGTCGCTTCGGCGTCTTTTGCCTTCCCGAGCACGACCACGACCAGCTCCACGCTGTGTCGAGCGATCTGCGATCGGCTCTCCACCACGCGGAGCGTTTCTTGTGCCAGCGCTTCGCGCACGGCGCTCCGGGCTCGAACCTCCCACGCCACCTCATCCAGCGCCCGTCGCAGCGGCACGTATACCGCGGCCAAGAGCAAGAACGGCATGAACACGCGCAGCGCCGGACCCAGCCGCGACTCGAACACCCGTGACAGGCGCGAAGCGAGCCAACGCGCGAGCGGTGCGTCCTTCCCGGTGGCGAGCACGTCCCGCTCGAGGTGCACGACGTTGACGCCATTGAAGCCGGCGGCGAGAAACGCCACCGTGCCCACAGCCACGATCGCCACCAAGTTCGTCAAGAACAAGAGCGCCGCGCCGCCCGCCACCGGCCAGGCCAGCGTGCCCAGGCCGTAGCCGCTCGCGCACAGCGGCGGAACCAGAGAGATGCCGATGGACGTGCCCGCTGCCGTGGTGGCCGTGTCCGACCCGGAGCGCAGCGAGGCATAGACGCCTGCCAGCGCGCAAAAGGCGGCTGTCAGGAGATCGAGCACGGTGGGCGTGGTGCGGGCCGAAATCTCGGCGTTCAGCTCGTGGAATGGCAGCAGCACCGTGATCAGCGCCGCGCCCCCGAGCGCCAACATCACGCTCAACAAGATCCGACCTGCCGAGCGTAGAACGAGGAAGGGAGAGCCAGTGGCGAGCCCCATGGCAAGGGCCACGATGGGACCCATCAGCGGCGCTATCAGCATCGCGCCGATAACGACGGCCGTGCTCCCGACCACCAGGCCCAACGTCGCGATGCCGACCGATACGCACAGCTGCAGCCAGTAGGAGACGGCCTCGTTGGCGTCCCTCTGCAGCATGCGTTGCACGATCTCGGCTCGGGCGCCGACGTGATTGCCGAGCAGCCGCAGCAAGCCGTCTTGCAGCCCGCGCAGCCCATGACCTTGCCGAGCAGGGTTCGTCAAAAGCGGGACCTCCGTCAGCTTACAGCTCGGTCGACGCCTCCGCCTCGTCGGCCGTACGCGCAGCGTCAGCGCTCACACTCGGAGGCAAGAGCACGCGACCCATGACGAACGCGATGACACCTGCCACCCCGCTCGCGAGCAAGATGCCAACCTTCGCCGCCGACAGCAGGCGCGGCTCGGGAAAGGCCAGCTGCGCAATGAAGAGCGCCATCGTGAAGCCAACGCCCGCGACGACGCCGACCACGACGAGCTGACGCGCCGTCACCCCGGTGGGCAAGCGGCTGAGGCCCAAGCGTACCGCGAGGAAGCAGGCCAACAGCACGCCGAGCGGCTTGCCCACGATCAAGCCGAGCGCGACGCTGACGGCGACTCGCCAGGACGTGGCGTCGAACGCCGCGCCTTCCAGGGAGACGCCGGAGTTTGCGAGCGCGAAGATCGGCATGATGCCGAACGCCACCCAGGGGTGCAGTGACTGAATCAGGCTCTCCGCCGGCGACAGCGCCTCGCGCCGCGCGACGCCGATGTGCTTGAGCGTTCCGGCCAAGGCTTGCGGCGACAGCGCGCTGGGAGAGGTGCGTTCGAGCTGACTGATCTCCCGGCGCACGCCGTCGACGAAGCCTCCCGCGCCCAGCCAGGCGCGGACGGGCGTCATCAAGCCGACGACGACTCCCGCGATGGTGGGGTGAACGCCCGCCGAATAAACGCCGGCCCAGGCGACGAGCGCGGGCGCGACGTAGGCGAGCTTGGAGCGAATGCCGAGCCGCTGCATGAGCCCGACTCCCAGCAGCCCGCCGGCCGCGACGAGCAGGCCCGAGAGGTCGACTCCGCCCGAATAGAACAGCGCAATGACGATGATGGCGCCGAGATCATCGATGACGGCGAGCGCCAGGAGCAGCACCCGCAGCGCGGGGGGGACGCGCTTGCCGAGCAAGGTCAGAATGCCCACCGCGAACGCGATGTCGGTGGCCATCGGAACCCCCCACCCCGAGCGCGTCTCGGGGGAGCTCGCCAGCGCGAGGTAGATGCCGGCCGGCGCGAGCATTCCTCCGAGCGCGGCCGCAGCAGGCAAAGCCGCGCGGCGCCACTCCGAGAGCTCACCGCAGTAGACTTCTCGGCGGATCTCGAGCCCCACCAGGAAGAAGAAGATCGCCATCAAGCCGTCGTTGACGACCCACTCGAGCGAACGCTCGAAGACGAAGCTCCCGACGCGCAAGCCCAGAGGCGTGTGCCAGAGGTGCTGGTAGCTCGCGGCCCAGGGTGAGTTCGCCCAAACCAGCGCCAAGGCGGCGGAGAGCAGCAGGATCACTCCGCTGGCCGCCTCGATGTGGAGGAAGCGCTCGAGGGGTCGCCCGGCCATGCGGGCAAAGTGAAACAGCGGGGGGTAGGCTTCCGGAGGGGAGGCCTCGAGCGGGTTGGGAGGGGTCGAAGGTCTGGACATGGTGCAGGCGACTGGCGTTTGCCGATGAGAGGGCGGCCCGACCTTCTCGTTCCTGCAGCCGGGAAGCGCTGCACCCTTGATCTGCCGGAGCACTACCACGAAATCGCCGCGTGGCCGCCGAAAAGGACGACGCCTTCCCGCGCGCTCACGACGCAGTAAGATGCCGCTCGGCCTGGCGCTACTCGAAGCTGAAAATCCTTGGACATCTATCAGCTGAACACCTTCGTGGTCGTCGCGCGTGAAGGCAGCGTGACGCGAGCGTCGAGCATCCTGCACCTGAGCCAGCCCGCCGTGAGCGCGCACATCAAGACGATCGAAGACAGCCTGGGGATCAGCCTCTTCCAGCGCACGCCTCGCGGCATGAGCTTGACCGCCGACGGCCAGCGGCTGCTGCTCAAGGCGGAGCAGACCCTCGCCGCGCATCGAGAGCTGATGGCGGAGGCCACGCGCAGCCCGGCGGAGCTGACCGGCCGGCTGCGACTCGGCGCGGGGAGCAACTCGAACCACGAGGTCATCGGGAAGCTGCTCACCGTGATGTCGGAGCGGCAGCCGGGGGTCGAGATCGCGCTCAAGCACGGCACCTCGCAGGAGATCCTGGCCGGCATTCGCAGCGGCGGCCTCGACGGCGGCTTCTACAATCATCCCCAAGACCCCGACCCGGACTTGAACGCCGTCGAGGTTTCTCGATTCAAGGTCTTGCTCGTCGCCGCCAGCGGCAGCGTGTCCCCCTCTCGGCGAACCGATTGGGAATACCTCGCGGACTTGCCGTGGATTTACCCGGCCGCCAGCGCGTGCTGCGGGCAAACGGCAGAAGCGCTGTTCAAGTCGAAGCGCTTCCGACCGAAGCGGATCATCAGCGTCGATCGCCAAGACCTGACGCGCACCTTGATCACGGGCGGCATCGGGGTGGGCTTGCTCCACCAGAGCACGGCGAAGGAAGCCGAAGCGCGCGGCGAAGTGGAGCTGCTGTTCGAGGCAGACACCGTGGTTCGCACCTACTTCGCGCACTTGGCGAGCCGCCAGAGCGACCCGCTCCTGGAAGCGGCGGCCGCGATCGTGCGGGCGCGCTCGAGCCCCTGAGCGACCGACGGCGGGCGCCTCGGGGCTAGCGAGCGAGCCGCAAGTCGTCAGCCGAACGCGGGCAGCAGCCGCGCCGCGAGCAGCGCGGCCAAATAAAGGCCGAGACCGAACACGGTGTGGGTCGTGAGGCTCTTGAAGGTGTTGAAGACCGGCCTCGGTGTCTTGGACGACGCGATGCCGGCGCCCAGCGCGGGCTGGAGCACGAAAAGAGGCGCGGGGAGCGTGCCGATGCCGACGAGCAGCGCCGGGCCCAAGGTCGGCGCCCGAGCCCAGTCGAGGCCGAAGAGGGTAAGAAGGAGGCCAGCGAAGCCGACCCCGATCGCGTAGTGCGCGAGCCAGCCGATCACCGACTCTCGTCGCACCGGCTCGGCGCGCGCGATGCTATCGTGAACGAAGCGGCCCTCCGGGAGATGCCCGATCCAGCGACCGAGCAGCGCGAGGTTGAGCGAGGGCACCCCCCAGCGTCGAAGCAGCGCGGCCCAGAGGTCGATGAGCAGAGTGGCGCCCGCCCCGATGAAAACGCCGCGAAACACGAGCTCGATTTCACTTGCCATGGCTGCAATCTGCAGCCGGAGCACCAGCTAGATCCAATCGTGGTTTCGGAGGGTCTGCCCTCGGATTTACTGAGGGCCGCCAGCCGCTGCCAGATCGGCTGATCTGCTATATCGGCCGCGTGGACACCTCGAGTGCCTCAGTCGACGCCGAGTTGAAGCAGCTCCGCTTGTCGAAGTTCGGTCGCGTAATCGCCGGCGTCACGCTCGGTTACGTCGCGCTCAACGCCTGCATTTCGGTGTGGCTGGGTCGCTTCTCCGTCAACCTGAATAGCCTGCCGCTGCTGGCGGCGACGGCGGCGTTCGCGGCGCTGTGGCTGCTGCTGCGTGGCGCGCCGAGATCGCCGCGCTTCGTGCGCGCCGTAGAGCTCACGAGCTTGCTCATCGGCACCGCGTCGCTCTCGAGCCTGGCGCTGGTCATGGGGCTGACCGAATCACCGGACATGATCGTGCGCAGCACGTTGACGTACGTCCTGCTCGTCTATGCCGTCTACGTCCCCTCCACCGCTCGTCACACGTTGATCGTCGCGGCGTTGATGACGATCCCCCTCCTCAGCAGCATCTTCTTGGCCTTTCGCCAGTGGGATCCGGCGCTGCACGATCCGCCCGCGGCCATCTGGCGCAAGGGCAGCAAGGGCGACATGGCCTACCTGGCCACCTTCGTCTCCGCCTGCCTGTGGTCGGTCGTGGTCGGGATCGCGGTGGGCTTTTCGCACACGATCTATGGCCTCCGGCGCAGCATCAGCGCGGCGCGCAAGCTGGGTCAATACGCCCTCGAGGAGAAGCTCGGGGAAGGCGGCATGGGCGTGGTCTACCGCGCGTCGCACGCGATGCTGCGCCGGCCTACCGCGATCAAGCTGCTGCAGGCCGATCGCGCGGGCGAGGCCGCGCTGGCGCGCTTCGAGCGTGAGGTGCGCCGCACGGCCGCGCTCACTCATCCCAATACCGTCACCGTCTTCGACTACGGCCGCACGACGGAAGGCGTCTTCTACTACGCCATGGAGCTGCTCGAAGGCGCCTCCCTCGACGAGATGGTCGAGACCTTCGGACCGCAACCGGAGTCGCGCGTCGTCTACCTACTCGAGCAGGCGGCGGCTTCCTTGGCGGAGGCGCACGCGGTGGGCCTGATCCATCGTGACATCAAGCCCGCCAACATCATGGTCGTCGATCGCGGCGGCATCGCGGACTTGGTGAAGGTGGTCGACTTCGGCCTCGTGAAAGATCTGGGCGCCAAGCAGGGCGACGCAGCCTTGCTCGACCCGACGCTCACCAAGGCCGACGCGATCACCGGCACCCCGCTGTACATGGCTCCCGAAGCCATCATCGCGCCGGAGACGGTCGACGGCCGCACCGACATCTACGCGCTCGGCGCGCTCGGCTATTGGCTGCTCACCGGTACCCACGTCTTCAGCGGCATGTCAGTGGTCGAAGTCTGCGCGCACCACCTGCACTCGCCGCCCGAGCCGCCTTCGGTGCGGCTTCGCGCCCCCGTCGCCGCGGATCTGGAGGCGCTCATCCTCGACTGCCTCGCCAAGCGACCGGAAGCTCGCCCCGCCTCCGCGCGCCTGCTCCGAGAGCGGCTGCGAGCCTGCACCTGCGCCCCAGAGTGGACGAACGACCGAGCGTCGGCGTGGTGGGCCGCGAACCGACAGCAGCTTCGCTCCGCGCGCTCGACAGCCGAGCGGTCCACCGACGCTGGCCCGCGCCCGGGCCGCACCGTGACCCGCGTGGTGTAGCCGGGCGGGGCCGCGCCCTCACTCGGGCAGGCCGCGAGCGAGCTCGAGCCCGGCCGGCGACTTGCGAGCTTCCGTGAGCAGCACTTTGTGGCTGAGGAACGCGAACTTGACGCCCAGCTCGGCGAAGCGGGCGAAGATCTCCAAGTTTATCGCCTGCTGGTGGTCCATGTAAACGTTGTAGTCCGGCGAGAGGACGTAGAACACCACCTCGAAATTCAGACCGAAGGGGCCGTACTCCTTGAAATGGGCTCGGTCGAAGCGCGTGCCTTCGCGCGCTTTGATGATGCTGGTGACCAGCTCGGGGATGAGTCGCACGTGCTCGAGGCTGGTGCCGTATTCGACGCCGAAGCCGAACACCACGCGGCGCTCGGACATCCGCTTGTAGTTTCGAACTCGGCTCTTGGTCAGGTCGCCGTTGGCGAACACGATCTGTTCGCCGCCCAGC
The DNA here is from genome assembly GCA_023431345.1 of Pseudomonadota bacterium. Lineage (GTDB taxonomy): Bacteria > Myxococcota_A > Polyangia > Polyangiales > Polyangiaceae > PMG-095. The sequence continues at coordinate 122,666 of JAEYWK010000205.1, read as the reverse complement.
GAGCGAACGCGAGTCGTGCGCAGGCCGATCTTTTCGACGGTGCCCAGCTCGTCGCCCACGATGATGAAGTCGCCGAGGTTGAACGGGCGATCGAAGTAGATGGAGAGCGACGCGAACAAGTCCCCGAGGATGTTCTGCACCGCGAGCGCGGCCGCGACGCCGCCGACCCCGAGCCCCGCGACGAGCGCGCTGATCTCGAAGCCCAGCACCGAGAGCGCGGAGATGACGAGCAGCGCCCAAATCGTCAGGCTGGCCAAGAACGCGGAGGCCGACGCCGCGGTGCGGGTCGCCCCGTCGGCGTCGGCTGGGGCAAAGCCCCGCGCTAGCCGCCTGATGAGCGCTTGCAGGCTCAAGCCGACCTGAAGCAAGGCGCACAGCGAGATGGCGGTGCGGGCGGCGCGCTGCGTCGTGGGCGAAAGACTCACGTATTCGGAGGCGACCCACAGACCGACGGCGATGAAGAACACCAGCCGCAGGCTCTCCACCAAGCTGAGGAAGATGTCGTCGAAGCGCGTGGGCGTTCGCTCCGCCCAGCGCCGGGCGCGCTGCAACATCACGCGCCGCAGCACCCACAGAACGATCACGATGCTCAGCGCGAGCGCGGCCGCGATCAGCCAGCTTTGCAGCGTCGTATCGAAGACGCGTCGCGCGAGGAGGGAGTGGAGCTCGCTCATCGAGCCGTCATCCTGCAAGCGGCCGCCGTTGTCAAAGGTCAAGCGCGCAGATCGCGGCGCGATCGCATTTCACGGGCGCTGCTCTGCGCGTCACGCCCGCCACCCAACCGAAACGCGTGACATGCGCGCTCGTCACGCGCGCGGCGCTTCACCCGCGCGGCTCAGCTGAGCGCCTCGACGCGCGGCGTCCGCCAGCTCTTGCTTCTCGCTCGGCGAGAGGCCTCGCCCGTAGCGACGCGCGTAGGCTTGCGCAAATTCCGCGCCGAACAGGAACATTTGCGCCGAAAAATAGAGCCAAAGCAGCACTACGATGGCGGAGCCCGCCGCGCCATAAGCCTGCGCAACCGCCGCGCGTCCCAAGTAGAGGCCAACGAGCCCGTTGCCCACGTTGAACAGCACCGAAGTCAAGCTCGCCCCGCACCAAACAGCGCGCCAACCTACCTTGGTGTCCGGGATGAGCTTGAAGACGACTGCGGAAATGGTGGCTACGACGACCAGCGAAAAGACGAGCTGGCTCACTTGTACGAGCGCTCCCGCGATTCGGGTTCCGCCGAAGATCACCTCGGGCAGCCCGAACAGCAGCGCGCGCGAAGCGAACACGGCCAGCAGCACCGGCCCTGAGGCGAGCACCAACGCGAACGCGAACAGCCTGCGCTGGACGTAGTCGCGGACGCTGGCCTTGAAGCCCTCGGCCAAGAAGGCGTCGACGTTCCACACTTGATTGAGCGCGATGCGCAGCTGTGCCGCAACCTTCGATGCGGCATAAAGCAACAGCAAGAAGCCGACGCCCGAGGCGACGCCGCCCGATTCGGCCGCTTGCTTCACCCAGCCGTCGATCGTGACCGCGGCGGAGGCCCCCATCGTCTCTGCGATCAGGTCGAACGCCTCCGCGCGAGCTGTGCCATGGCCGAGCAGGCTGCCGGCGATGGCGACGGCGATGATCACCAGCGGCGCGATGGACAGCAGGGTATAGAAGGCCAGGCCGGCGGCGATCAGCTCACCGCGGTCGCGGCTGTACTCGTCCGACGCTTCCGAAAGCAGCCCGTAGAGCGCGCGCCCGCCCCGGACGAGCGCCGAGGTTCGTGCGCCAGGAGGCATCACCGAGCCCGCGCCTCGCCGGCCGGGAGCTTCTTTGCCAGACGCAGCGGTACCATTCTGGCTTGCCTTGCACAGGCCGGGCCATCGCCTCTAAGGGCGCATCGTCGCGGGCCCTCAGCGCCAACGCGACTGGCTGAGCCACGTGAGCAGCCCCGCGGCGGGGATGGGCTTGCTGAAGAAGTAGCCTTGCCCCTGGTCGCAGCCCAGCTCGCGGAGCGCGAGGTAGGTGAGCTCGTCTTCGATGCCCTCCGCGGTGACGACCAGGTTCATGTTGCGCGCAAGATCGATGGCGGTGCGCACGATGGCGACATTTCTGGGCTGGTCGAAGCCCATGACGAAAGACTTGTCGATCTTCATCTTCGTGAAGGGCAAATCCTTCAGGTAAGTGAGCGACGATTGGCCGATGCCGAAGTCGTCCATGGAAATATGGAGCCCGGCGTCGTGCAGCTGCTGGAGGACGGCCTTCGCGCGCAGCGGGTCGGCCATGATCGCGGTCTCGGTCACCTCGAGCGTGAGGCGCGAAACGGGAAAGCCGGTCGTCTTCACGAGCGCCAGAATCTCGCTACAAAACCCAGAGTCATACAGGTTGCGCGCGGAAATGTTCACGGACAGGTCGAGCGGCGCTCCGGCCTCGTCGAGCTTCAGGCCTTGCTGCAGGGCCGCCTTCAGCACCCAGGTCGTGAGCGGGTTGATCAGCCCCGTGCGCTCGGCGAGGGGGATGAACGTGTCGGGAAAGATCAAGCCGCGCGAGGGGTGCTGCCAGCGCACCAGCGCCTCCACGCCGATCACCTTCGCTGTGCGCAGGTCCAACTTGGGCTGATAATGGAGCTGCAGCTCGTCGCCCGCGATCGCGGTGCGAAGCTCGGCCACCAGCGCCAAGCGCAGCGGGTCGTGCTGATCGATGCTCGGGTGGTAACAGGCGTACGGCTCTCGCCGCTCTTTGGCGGCTCTGAGCGCGATGTGGGCGCGACGCCAGAGCAGCTCGGCCGAGTCCCCGTCGCGCGGGGCCAGCGCGACGCCAGCCGTCGCCTCCGCGCGCACCGAGATGCCAGCGACCTCGACCGGCTGCTGAATGCAGTCGCGTATCGCGGCCACCAAGCGCTCGGCTTCGCCAGCGTGTGCGACCTGCGGCACGACGAGCGCGAACTCGTCACCGCCGAGGCAGCCCACGCGGGCGGTGGGCTCGAGCTCCCGACGCAGCCTCGCCGACAGCTCGCGCAACAGCAGATCGCCGCTGTGGTGGCCGAGCGAGTCGTTGATGTCTCGGAAGCAGTCGAGGTTCAAGAGCACGAGCGCGAGAGCTTGCGCCGGTTCCGCGGCCTCCGGGGCCAGAAGCCGAGCCAGCTCAGCGTGCATGAAGGTGCGGTTGGGCAAGCCCGTGACCGGCTCTTCGTAGGCGAGCCGCCTCATCTCTTCTTGGGCCCGCTTGCGTTCGCTGATGTCCTGCATCGTGCCGATGATGCGCGTGGTCGCGCCGTCGGCGTCCCGCATGACGTAGCCTCGATCTTGGATTTGGGCGAAGCTGCCGTCTCGCTTGCGAAAGCGGTACTCCTCGCTCCAGCTCGTCGCCTGCGAGTCGGCGGCGTGCCGCAGGCTTTGATGGACGCGCGGGCGGTCCTCGGCGTGCACGCGCTCGACCCACCAAGCGTACTCCGAGCTGACCTCCGAGGCGGGGTAGCCGAACAGGCGCTCGACGGCGTCGTTCCACCAGATGCGGTTCGTTTTGACGTCCCAATCCCACACGGCGTCGTTGGTTGCCAGGTTCAAGAGGCGATAGCGCTCCTGACTGTCCCGCACCTCACGTTCACGCTGGTCCTTCTCGATCGCGATGGCCGCGACATGGGTGGCGATACCGATCAGTCCGCGGTGCACGTCGGTCGGGCTGCCTGGCGTGCGAAAGTACATGGCGAAGGTCCCGAGCAGGGCGTCGTCCCTGCCGAAAATCGGGGTCGACCAGCAAGCGCGCAGCTGGTGCTGTCGAGCGAGCGGGCGATAGTCGGCCCACAGCGGATCGGCCTCGATGTCCGCTACCACTACTTGTCGACGCAGGTGGGCGGCGGTGCCGCACGAGCCGGAGCGCGGGCCGACCGGAGCACCATCGATGGCGCGACAGTACGGGACGGGCAGGCTCGGCGCCGAGCCGTGGCGCAGGTGGAGGCCGTCCGGATCGAGCAGCAGGACCGAGCAGAGCATTTCCGGGATATCGCGCTCGAGGAAGATCAGCAGCGCGTCGAGCGTCTCCGTGAGCGTCGCCCCCGACGCAATCAGCTCCAGAACTCGGATCTGTCCGACAGCCAGGCTGACGACGCGCGGCTCTGACGCGAGCCGTTGCTCGTCCCGCTGGCGTACTTCGCTGCTCTTCACCATGACCTCCCGCCGCGTGCCGGGCGATCGAGGGGTCGCGCCGAGCCGGGCTCGCGTTCCTTCAAACCAACCAAGATCCCAGCTGCTACCGCCGCCGTCAAGGTTGACGGCCAGCCGCGGAGCTGAGGGCGGGAGCTGGGAGCTCGGTCTCAGTTTGGGAATCGGGACAAGGGACTCGGGCTCGAGCACGCGAGCCGCCGCTCGCGAAGCGAGGCGCAGCTCGCGGCGCCGCGCGAGGCCACGCGGCACCGACATGTAGGAGCGCGAGCGGGCGCTAGCGCCGCGCCGGTTCGCAGGCGGGCGTCACGGCGCCTTCCGCGACCCAGGCGTCGACGCGCGCGACGCCGCGCGGCCCCCATGCCTTGCGGGTGAGCGCCCGCAGCCGACACCACTCATGCTCACTTTGCAGGATGGCGAGCGTCTTGGCAGCTTCATACTGCTCGGAGCGCTCGACGAGCGCGCTCTTGTCCTTGTTGAGCTCGTCGTGGGTCATCGCGACCGAAGCCGGGCAAAAGTCGCCCGTCTCGTAGTCCACGGTGCCAGAGACGAGGCCGGGCGCGGTGCCCTGACGCTTCGGAGGACCGCCGAGCTGGACGGAGACGACAGCGCTCTCCGGGTAGGCGCTCGCGCTATCGCGAGTGAGCGCCGCTTGCTTGGGCGGAGCCCCTTGCACGACCACGAAGCCCGTCGAGGGCACCGCCGAGTAGGGCTTGAAGACGGGAAACGCGCCGAGCGAGGAGTCGACGATCACGTCGCCTCCGAGCTCCACCCAGTTGGTGTGAGCGTAGAAGTCTTGCACGGCGTGGAGCGCGCGACCGAACGCGCGGATGGCCAGTGCGTCGCCCTCCGCCGGCGGCCGCTTGGGCTCCAGCGCGGCGACAGCCTCGGCCTCACTTTGACGCACTACCTGCGAGCCACCCGTGAAGTTGCAGTCATCGAAGTGGTTGGCATTCACGAGGACGAACTCGACGTCCGTCGCGACGTCTGCGGCCTGCAGCGCCGTCAGGATTTCGGGGCGAAGAAACGACAGCGCGGTGGCCGTGATGTCCTCGTGATTGGGCTCACCGGGCGTCGTAGAGAACTCCTGATCGACGGAGCCAGGGACCGCTTCGCCCCCATCGCCTGCGCCGCCGCAGCCGACCAGCGCCATCGCAACCGAGAACCCGCAGCCGTAGATTTTAGAGGGGAATGCCATTTCTGGCGGCGGTGCAAATGACGAACCAAGCACCCTCGCGTCGCCGTCTCGGCCTCACGTTCTCGCACGACGCCAGGAAACCTCGACCCGCGGCGCGCCCGCTGGGCATTTGGCTCAGCCCGCGGACGAGCGGCAACGTGCCTCAAGTGTGGCGGCCCGGAGCGTGCCCCCTGCTACGGCCCGCTCCGGGCATGCCCACTTCCACTGCGGTTGGCGCGCTCCGCCGCAGTTCGAGCTGCGCGCGTCTTGCGCTTCGTGGTAGCAAGCCGCGTGCAATCCTCGGTCCTGGGTCACGCTACCGTTCTGGCTTCTTTGATGTCGCTGGCCGCTTGTTCGCCGCGGCCGAGCGCGCTCTCGCCCCAGCCCGGCGCCGCGCCGACGAGCGCACCCAGCGCAGCGACGCCGCCCGCGGGCCCCGACGACGCGCGAGGCGGCCGTCTCTACGACAACTGGCGGAGTGAGAAGGGCCTCGAGCAAAGCTTCACCGCCGATTCCGCGAAGACGCCTGAGCTCGACGGGGTGGGCGGACCTAACGGCAATGGCACGCTCAATGATCAGCAGGGCCGCCCGCTCGCGAACACCGGCCACGACTACCGGCTCAAGAACTTGCTCGGTTGGGACTTGCGCGGCAAGGAAGGCGTCTACGGCGACGCCTATCAGAAAAAGCCTTTCGCGTTGCCCATCAACTTGCTGACCGACACGCGCTCGCCCGCGGCGCTGCGTGAGTGGCTCGAGAAAGGCGGCGAAGGGCTGCCGGCGTTCGGCGCCGTGCTCGACGCGCGCGATCTGGACGACTTGGTAGCCTTCGTCGTGAAGACGCGCGCGCGGGAGCTCGTGACCCCCGACGCCGTGTTCAAGCTCGACGCCGCCGCCCCCAAGGCCTTCGTCCTGAACGGCGGGGGCGACGCGCAGCGCGGCAAGCGAGCCTTCGCCGAGCGCTGCTCGGACTGCCACGGCGCCGACGGACGCAAGCTCGCCATCGACGACGTCGAGAGCGTCGGCTCCATCTCACGCAGCTCCGGCTACGAGATCTGGTTCAAGATCGCGCACGGGCAGCCTGGCACCGCCATGGGCCGCCAGCTCTCCGAGGTGGGCGGCGCCGCGCAAGCGCAGACCCTCCTCGACCTGTTCGCCGCGCTCTGCGATCGCCAGAGCTACCCCGCGTTGACGGGCGGCAAAGACGTACCGGACGGCGACGCCCGCTGTGGCGGCTACTTGCGCTGACGGAGCCCGTTCAGCGCAAGCCAGGGCGGCTCTCCCCTCCCGCTTGAGCCATCTTTTATGATGGTGGCGGAAATGTGCGTCAGCTGGGCATCGTTCGGGCGGTGGTCCTCACTTCCCCGGAGCTCCTCGCCAGCGTCGCGCAGCAAATCAAGCGGCTGCGGGTCGCGCGCGGCCTGACGCAAGAGGCGATGGCCGAGTCGCTCGCGATCGCACCGAAGAACGTGCAGCGACTGGAGGCGGGACGACAGAACCTGACTCTAGCGACGCTGCAGAGCGTCGCCGACGTGCTCGATGTGGAGCCCCATCAACTGCTGACGCCCACCACGGCGCCGCGCGACGCCGACGCGGCGTCGCTCGTGCGCGCGCTCCGCGGCTTGACTCGACACGGCGCGCACGTCGCGCACACCCAGGCCCGGCCGAAGCGAGATTTTTTGCCGCTCATGACGCTGCAGGCGGCGGCGAGCCAGTTCGGCGGAGCGCGCGAGGTCGAGGTGAAGGCGTGGGTGAAGCTGCGCGGGGCGCGACCGTCAGCGCTGGAGGGACGCTTCATCGCGCAGGTTCGAGGTACGTCGATGCAGCCGACGGTGCCGCATGCCGCGCTCGGCTTGTTCCGGGCACCCGTCGTTGGCTCGCTCGAGGGTCGCGTCGTCCTGGCCGAATGGCGCGGCCCCGCCGATCCCGACTCGGGGGGAGCGTACGCGCTCAAGCGCATGGGCCCCATCGAGGGCCGCCGCGAGGGCGGGTTTCGCATGCAGCTCCTCTCCGACAACCCCGACTTTGCGCCCATCGTCCTGGAAGGCGAGCAAGCAGCCGAGCTGCGCGTCGTGGCGGAGCTCGAGCGGATCCTCTGGCCCATCAAGTCCGTTTGACTATTATCACCATCTTATGTGATGGTACCCGCCGAGCGCCTCACCGGCGTGCGGGATGCCATGTTCATCGAGCTACTCGGATTGCGGCCGGGGTCAGCAGCGGGGCCGCGTCGCTTTTGTTATGTGCAAGCTGAACGTCTCGAAGCGCTGCTGACAGATCCGCTCTCGGTCGAGCTACTGCGGCGCGAGCTGGGCGACGAAACGCCGCGCTCGGCCACGCCAGCCGAGAACATCGCGCAGCTGCGCCGGCAGGCGATCCGTTGGTCGCTGGCCGTCGGCTCTCCCTACTTCGGGCTCTCGGTGGAAGAGATCGTCGTGATGAGCGCCTACCGGTCCCTGCGCTTCGATGGCGCGCCGTGGAGACGCTGCTTGGTGCGGCCGTATACGCACGAAGAGCTCTTGTTGGCGGGGCGCCGCTGGCTGCGTGAGTCAGCGCTCGCCCCCGATGGCCGCTTACACCCCTGGCGCGGTCGCTGGCTCATCGGCAAGCACCCGGTCAGTCAGCGGACGGTGGCTCTCACCTTCGCCCTCGAGGCCCGGCGGCTGCGGCACGAGCTCGGCTGGCTAGCGTGCGAGGCGGACTTTGCGCACGAAACCTACCTCGTGTGCAGCCTCCCCACTGCCCTCGCCTTCATCGACGCGGACGCCAAGGCCAGCCGCACCCAGCGCGTGTGCACCCAGTCGCTGGAGCACCCGCTGCGCTTGCACGGCCTCGGCTTGCTGCTGGTAGACACCGACGAAACATTCGTCGTCCTCGCGGCACGCGCTCGCGAGCTGCTGCATTCCTGCCGCACGTGAGACAGGGCGCCGCGCCCAATTGAAAAATCTGGCCGCAAAGCGTTGGCATGCACTTCGCTTACGCCCGGTGCGCCATGCGGCTCGCCCTCCTGCTGCGCATCCTCTGCGCCGCCGTGCTCTTCGCCTCCGCCGGACCAGCGCACGCACAGCTGGCACCGGCTGCGGCCAAGTCAGCGCCCGAAGAGAAAGACAAGGTCGAAGAGCCCGCGGAGCCAACCGTGAAGCCGCGCTCACCGCGCGCGGCGGTGCAGCGCTTCCAAGATCTGAGTCGCCAGGGGCGCTTCGCCGAAGCCGCTGCTTTCCTCGACGTGCCCGCCTCACGCGAAGCCGACCGCAGCCTGCTGGCGCGGCGACTCCGCGCGGTGCTCGACCGCTACCTGTGGCTCGACCTAGACAAGATCTCCGAGCAAACGCAGGGCAACCTGACGGACGGGCTGCCTGCGCGCTACGAGCAGCTCGGCACGATCGCCATCCCCCGCGGGCCGAGCCATCCGGTGCGGTTGGCTCGCCGACTGAACGGCGAAACTTGGGCGTTTTCCGCCAGCACCGTCGGTCAAATCGATACCTGGTATGCCTCCCTGCCCGACCGCTGGTTGCGCGAGCACTTGCCGGAGCCACTGCTGCGGGTCGGACCGCGAGAGCTGCTTTGGTGGCAATGGTCGGGCCTGCTGCTGATCACGCTGGCCAGCACGCTGCTCGGAATGCTCGCGGGCGCCATCGTGCGTCGAGTTGCCAATCGCCTCGCCAGCCGCACCGTCAACAGCTGGGACAATCGCATCCTCTCGCGCAGCCGCGGGCCGCTCGCGCTGGGCTTCGGCATCGGGTTCGTGAGGGCGCTCGTGCCGTTTCTGCTGCTGTATCAGCCGGCGGAGACGTTCGTCTTCCAGGTGCTGCGCGCCGTGTTCTTGGCCAACGTGCTGTGGGCCGTGTGGCGCCTCGTCGACGTGATCGCGGAGATTTCATGGTCGTCGCCGTGGAGCTTCGATCATCCCGGCTCGCGCGCTCTCATCCCGCTCGCGCGGCGCGTGGGCAAGGCGCTCGTGGCCGTCGCGGCCATCTTGTTGCTCGTCTCCGCGCTCGGGTACCCGATCACCAGCCTGATCGCAGGCCTCGGCATCGGCGGGCTCGCGCTCGCGCTCGCGTCCCAAAAGACGGTGGAGAACCTGTTCGGCGCGTTCTCGCTCGGTATCGACCAGCCCTTCCGTGAAGGTGACTTCGTGCGCGTGGACGACCTCTTGGGCACGGTCGAGTCTCTCGGTCTGCGCTCGACGCGCATCCGTACGCTCGAGCGCACGCTGGTGTCGATCCCGAACGGCAAGCTCGCCGAGATGCGGCTCGAGACGTTCGCGGCGCGAGACCGGCTCAGGCTATTTTGCGTGCTCGGCCTGGTTCACGGCACTACCTCGGAGCAGCTTCGCACCGTCCTCCACGACATCGAGCAAGCGCTGCGTGAGCACCCGAAAATTCATCCCGAGGGGTTGAGCGTGCGCCTGATCGAGCTGGGAGCTTCGGCGCTGAACATCGAAATATCGTGCTGGTTTTCCACCAGCGATGGCAACGAGTTCACGCTGATCCGCCAAGACATGCTGCTCACCTTCTTGGGCATCATCGAGCGCGCCGGCACGAAGCTCGCATTTCCCACACAAACCGTGCTGCTCAAGGGAGAGCCTCCAGCTCCGGCGCGCCCCGACGCCCGCGCCGCCGAGTGAGCCCCGCCATGACCGAAGCCGAGCCCGACGCCCAATCACGACCCCTGCTCGGGTTGCTCGAACAGCTGCTCGAGCTGCCGAGCCTCAACCTGCGGCAGCTCTTGAACGGCGCCACGAGCGCGATCGCCGACTGGCTCAGCGCCGAGAAGGTGGACATCTTCCTGCTCGATCCCGCACGCCAATCCTTGACTGCCCTCGGCACCAGCGACACGCCCCTCGGTCGAAAGCAGCACGCGCTCGGCCTCGACGTGCTGCCGCTGGCCAACGGCGGCCACACCGTCGAGGTATTCCAGAGCGGCGCCGCCTACGTGGTGGGGGAGAGCTCGACCGAAGACGGTGAGCTGCTCGGGATCGTGCGCGACCTGGGCGTGCGCTCGCAGATCGCGATTCCGCTCGAGATAAGCGGCGTGAGGCGCGGTGTGCTCCTGGTGGTTTCACCGCAGGTCGACCGCTTCAGCGACGCCGACCGCCGCTTGTGTGAGGTGCTGGCGCGCTGGCTCGGTGCTCTCGCGCACCGGACCGAGCTCGCCGAGCACTTGCGACGTGACGAGCGCGAACGCGCGCGCCGGGTCGCGGCCGACGAGATCGTCACGGTGCTCGCCCACGACATCCGCAATCACCTCGCGCCGCTCTCGGGTCGCCTGCACGGCATGCGACTCAAGCTGGAAGCCGGCCGCGGAGTCGAGGCGAAAGACCTGGAAGCGGCGTCAGGCGCGGTAGACCGTCTGCAACGCCTGACCAGCGACTTGCTCGATCTGAGCCGGCTGGATCAGGGGCTATTCGAGCTACGTCTGGGCCGCGTCGACGTCGCCGCCCTCGTGCGCGACGTCGCGGCGACGCTCGGCAGTCAGCGTGAGATCCGGGTCACGGCCCCCGACGCGCTGCCGCTGGTGGCCGACCCGGACCGTTTGCGACAAGCCCTCGAGAACGTGGTCGGCAACGCGCTGAAGCACACGCTGCCTTCGGACACCATCCACGTCGTGACGAAGCTCCAGGGCAGGTCGGCCACCATCGACGTGATCGACTCCGGGCCGGGTATCGCCCCGGAGCTGCTGCCGCGCCTGTTTCATCGTTATGTGTCCGGAGAGAGCTCGAAGGGCTTGGGCCTGGGCCTGTTCCTGGCCAAGAGCATCGCGGAAGCGCACGGCGGTGCGCTCACGGTCACCTCCGCCCTCGGCTCGGGTTCGCGCTTCCGCTTCTCTCTACCCGCTGGCGACGAATGAGCGCCGCTAGTAACGAACGAGCCCACCATCCCCACCCCGGCCCGGTGCACCGCTGCCACCTTCGCCCCCGCCCTCGATCCGCGTGATATCGTCCGTGTCTTCGATGCCCAGCGCCGTTCCTGCGCGACCCAAGGCGCACCGCCTGCTGATAGCGAGCGTCGTCGCGCTGCTCGTGATCGTCGCGCTCGGTGCCCTCACGGCGACCGGGTATGCTTCGGCCACGCGCTGGGTCGAGCACGCGCTGCTCGTGCAGAAGGCGGTCGATGAGTGGGAAGCCGTCGTCCTCGAGGCGCAAAGCCAGGCGCGCGCCTGCGTCGCCATCCCCGACGGCTGCTCGGGGCTGGACGACAGCTTCGAGCGCAGAGTGTCGACTCGCGCTTCGATCCTACTCGAGCTCGTGAGCGACAACGCCGCGCAGAGCGAGGCGGTCCGAGCCGCGGAGGGGCAAGCGCGCGAGGTCCTCGATTTCTTGGAGCAGCAAGCTCGACTCACCGGCACGGGCGGGCACGAGCAGGCCGCCGCCGCCATCGCCAGCGGCGAAGGCAACCGCTTGGTGGCCAAGTTTCGCAGCTCCGTGCGCGGCATTTACAGCCAAGAAGAGTCGCTGCTGCTCGATCGACGCCAGGCGGCTCGCGTGCGGGCCTGGGGCACGCTGCTCGCGGCGGCGGTGCTGGCGGCGTTCGCGGGCTGGCTATTGTTCATCACGTGGCAGACCGACACGCGCCATGAAGCGGTCGTCAACCAGCTGGCGCGCGAGGCCCGCGATCGGCTGCGTTTCCTGTCGGAGCTGAGTACGGCCCTGTCCGCGGCTCGCAGCCGAGCTGAAGTCGCAGCCCTGCTCAACGAGCACGTGATGCGGGTCGCGCGTGGAGATACGTGCACGGTCTACAGCTTGAGCGAACCGGAGACGCTCACCCTGCTCGCCCACCGCGGCCTGCACGACGACATCGTCGAAAAAGTGCGGATCATCAGCTCCACCGAGGGCAATCCGCTCGCGTTCGACTCGGTGCGGGAGCGCCGCTCTTTGTGGATCGAAAGTGAAGCCGAGTACGCGGCCCTCTACCCTCAACTGGCGAAGATGGTGGTACCGGCGCGTCGCGCCAAAGCCTTCTGGAGCGTCCCGCTGATCGCCGAAGATCGCGTGCTGGGCCTGCTCGGCGTCGGCTTCTACGAGGCGCGCAGCTTCAGCGCTGACGAGCGCGCTTTCATCGAAACCCTCTGTCATCAGTGCGCGGAGGCGCTGCTGCGAGCGACTCGAACCGACGCGGAGCGGCGCGCGCAGCAATGGTTCAGTACCACGCTGCGCAGCATCGGCGACGCCGTGATCGCCACGGACGCGCGCGGTAAGATCACCTTCGTCAATCCCGAAGCCGAGCGGCTGACGGGGTTCTCCGAGGAGGAGGCGTTGGGTCGGTCGCTCGAGGACGTGTTCACGATCATCTCCGAGCTCACGCGCGAGAAGGTCGAGAGCCCCGTGGCAAAGGTGTTGCGTGAAGGCCAGGTGATGGCCCTCGCCAACCACACGCTGCTCCTGTCTCGCACAGGCAGCGAGATCCCCATCGACGACAGCGGGGCGCCCATTCGCGACGAAGCGGGCGAGATCTTGGGCGTGGTGCTGGTGTTCCGTGACGTGAGCGAAGAGAAGCGCCGCGAGAGCCGCAACGCCTTCTTGGCCAAGGCGGGCGCCGCCCTCGCGAGCTCCCTCGACTACGAACAGACGCTGGCGACCGTCGCTCAGTTCGCGGTGCCGCATCTGGCCGACTGGTGTTCGGTCGACTTGCTCGACGAACGGACGGGGCGCATTCGACAAGTGGCGGTGGCCCACGTCGATCCGCAGAAGGTGCGCTTCGCGCAGAGCATCGGGGCTCGCTACCCGCAGCCGCCGTCACCCACGGGCGTGCCGCAGGTGATTCGCAGCGGGAAGAGCGAGCTCTATCCGGAGATTCCGAGCGGGCTCTTGGAGGCCCAAGCTCACGACGCCGAGCACCTGGCGCTGCTCGGAGAGCTCTCGCTGCACTCTGCGGTCGTGGTGCCGCTCTCGAGCCGCGGTCGCACGTTCGGAGCTCTCACGTTCGTCTATGCCGAGTCGGGCCGCCGCTACACCGAGGATGATCGAGCCTTCGCCGAAGACGTCGCCCGGCGCGCGGCCCTCGCCATCGAGAACTCGGACGCCCTGCGCGCGGCCGAAACGGCGCGAGCGCGAGAGCGCTGGCTCCGTCAGGAGGCGGAGCGCGCGAACCGCCTGAAGGACGAGATCTTGGCCACCGTGTCGCACGAGCTGCGCACGCCGCTCAACGCTATTTTGGGTTGGACGGTGACCTTGCGCCGACGGGAGACCTCGGCCGAAGCCGAGCGGGCGCTCAGCATCATCGAGCGCAACGCGCGCGCGCAAGCCAAGCTCATCGACGACGTGCTCGATGTATCTCGCATCGTCAGCGGCAAGCTCACCCTGCATCTGAGCGCGATTCAGCTGCGCCCGACGATCGAGGCGGCGGTCGAGACCGTGACGCCGGCCGCCGACATCAAGCGCGTGCGCCTGGAGGTGGAGATTGAAGACGACATATCGCTCACCGCCGACGCCGATCGCATCCAGCAAGTGGTTTGGAACTTGCTGTCGAACAGCGTGAAGTTCACACCCTCCGGCGGCAGCGTGCGGGTGAGGCTGCACCGCGACGGCGCGTTCGTCTGCATCAGCATATCCGACACCGGCGAGGGGATTCGCCCGGAGATGCTGAGGACGATCTTCGAGCCCTTCGAGCAGGCCGACAACTCGAGCAGCCGGCGCCATGGCGGGCTCGGCCTCGGCCTCTCCATCGTCAAGCAGCTCACCGTCGCGCACGGCGGCACCGTGTCGGTAGCGAGCCCTGGGCTCGGTCAAGGGTCGACTTTCACGGTGCGGTTGCCCATCACCACGACGGTGCCGGTCGCGAGCGGCACCGCGCCGCCCGCGGCCGCGCTGGCCGTCGACCCGCTCACCGGCGTCGAACCCGTCGCGCGCCTCGACGGGCTGCGCGTCCTCGTCGTGGAAGACGAGCCCGACTCGCGGCTGCTCACGCGCGACATCCTGGCTCGGCACGGCGCCAACGTGGAGACGGCCGAGTCGGTGCCGGACGCTCTAGCCAAGTTCTCCCCCCACAAGCACGACATCATCGTCAGCGACATCGGCATGCCGGGAGAAGACGGGCACTCTTTCATCCGCAAAGTACGCGCGAGCGGTGGCCGGACACCGGCGGTCGCCCTCACCGCGTACGTCAGCCCTCAAGACGCCCAGCGCGCCTTCGCCGCCGGCTTCCAAAAGCACGTGCCCAAGCCCGTGGAGCCCGCCGAGCTCGTCAGCGTGGTAGCGAGCCTCGGCCGCAGCGGCTCGGCTTAGCGCCCACATTGGCCGAGTCACGAACTGGGTCATTCGCGGCCGGGGTTGCTCGGTTGCCAGTCGCGTGAGGCCACGCGAGCGACATTTGGGCACAGGTAGCCCGCGGGGGCGCCGGGCGATGCCCGCAGATCCGAGCGGTACGCGGTTGGCACCGGGGTTGCTTGCCGGCGGGCCATGACGCTGCTCGTCGCATGCCCGAACTGCGAGCTAGGCCGCCAAGTCAGGAGCGAATTTTGGAGCGCGGACTTCGGTACCAACGGCGCCGCGATCGCCTTGCCGTTTCTCCTCGTGATCCTGGCGAGCTGGCAGCTGAGCCGCCGCTACTAACCCACCATGACGAAACCGCGAAGCATTGGGCCCGTGGTGCTGGCCGGCGGCTTACTGGGCTGCGGCTTGGGCGCGCTGTTCGATGGCATCGTGCTGCATCAGATTCTGCAGTGGCATAACCTCCTCTCGAGCGTCCGCCCCCCCACCGACCTCGAGGCCATGAAATACAACATGCTGTGGGACGGTCTGTTCCACGCGTTCGCGTGGCTCGTGACCGCGGCGGGCATCGCGCAGCTCTGGGTGAGCGCGCGTCGTTCCAGGGCGCGTTTCTCCAACCGGGCCTTCTTGGGCGCGCTGCTGGGCGGCTGGGGAAGCTTCAATCTCATCGAAGGCCTGATCGATCATCAGCTCCTCGGGCTGCACCACGTGCACCCCGGTGAGGCAGAGCTCGCCTGGGATCTGGGCTTCCTCGCTTGGGGCGCGGCGATGTTGCTGGCTGGTGCGCTGTTGGTCCG
Source organism: Pseudomonadota bacterium (assembly GCA_023431345.1). Classification (GTDB taxonomy): domain Bacteria; phylum Myxococcota_A; class Polyangia; order Polyangiales; family Polyangiaceae; genus PMG-095. The sequence continues at coordinate 107,357 of JAEYWK010000205.1, read as the reverse complement.
CCGCGCCGAAACCGAGCTGCTGACCGGTCCTTGACGGCTGCGCGCAGCCCCTGAGCCTGAGTCACCTCCGTCGGAGGCCCGCACGTGATGGCGGAGACGGCCGCGGCGGTAGCGCTGCCGGTGGCGCCCGCGGCGGCATTCGGATTGCAGATAGCTGGCTCGAATGCCCATTTCTGGCCCCGAGTGGCGCTCCATCCGTGAAATCCTGGAAGAAAAGCTCGAATTTCGGTCGCTGCGACCGGGGCAGAAGGAGGCGCTCGAGGCGGTCCTGCAAGGCACCGACACGCTGGCGGTGCTCCCGACGGGGTCGGGCAAGAGCGCGATTTATCAAATCTCGGCCCTGATGATCCCAGGGCCGACGGTGATCGTTTCACCACTCATCGCGCTCCAGGTCGACCAGCTGCAGGCCATTCGGGAAAGTGAGCTGGGAGAGGCGGCGCTGGTCAACTCGCTGCAGCCGGCGCAGCAGCGCGACGAAGCCCTGACCTCGCTCTCGCAGGATGAGCTCGAGTTCCTGCTGCTTTCGCCCGAGCAGCTGGCAAACCCGGCCACGCTGGAGAAGGTGAAGGCCTCGCGGCCGTCGCTGTTCGTGGTCGACGAGGCTCACTGCATCAGCGAGTGGGGGCACTCGTTTCGGCCCGACTACCTGCGCCTGGGCAAGGTGATCGCCGAGCTCGGGCACCCCGTGACGCTGGCGCTGACCGCGACCGCGTCGCGCGAGGTCAGGCAGGAAATCATCGAGCGGCTCGGCTTGCGCGATCCGCGCGTGATCGTCACCGGCTTCGACCGCCCCAACATTCACCTCGAAGTGCGCGGCTTGACCGGCGAGGCGCTGAAGACGCGCAGCCTCTGCGCGCTGCTCCAGGAGCTGCCCGGCTCGGGCATCGTCTACGTCGCGACGCGCGCCCATGCCGAGAGCGTGGCAGCGGCGCTGCTGGCGACAGGTCGGAGCGCGGCCGCATACCACGCGGGAATGAAGCGCGACGAGCGCATGCAGCGGCAGAGCGCGTTCATGTCGGGCGGCATCGACGTGATGGTCGCCACGAGCGCGTTCGGCATGGGCATCGACAAGCCCGACGTGCGCTTCGTGATTCACTACGACGTGAGCGAATCGATCGATGCCTACTATCAAGAGGTCGGCCGCGCGGGGCGCGATGGTCTGCCGGCGCGCGCCGTGCTCTTCTTTTCCGAGCGGGATCTGAACCTCAAGCGCTTCTTCACGGGCAGAACCAAGTTAGCAAGCTCTGAGCTCGATCTCGTGCTCGGCGCGCTGCGCGCGGCCTCCGGGCCGCTCTCGCTCAGCGAGCTCTTGCAACAGACGCGGCTCACCAAGGCCAAGGTCAATCGCGCCCTCACCCGCCTCGAGGATCAAGGCGTGCTCGAGCGTGACGGCGCGGGCGCGGCGACGCTATCCGCTGGCGCGGAGCGCGACTTGAAGCGCATGGTGGGCGCCGCGCTCGAAGCCCAAGCCGCGCTCGGCGAACGCAACCGCGAGCGGATCGAAGAGATGCGTCGCTACGCGCGGGCTCGCAGCTGCCGGAGGGAGCTGTTACTCGCGCATTTCGGCGCCCGCCTCGAGGGCGCCTGCGCGGGCTGTGACAACTGCGCTCACCCGCCCGCGGAGCGCTCCAAGGTCAGGGTCAAGAAGCCGGCCCTCCCGCCGTCCGCTCGCGCGGCGCATGTGACGACGGCGGCCCCGAGTGCTACGACCCTCGATGTGGCGTGAGCCACCTCGTCGAGCCATGGCTGAAGATCCTCGTGACAAGCTTGCGGCGGCCGCCGACGCGGCAGGAGAGCTGCCAGTGGCCGCGCCCGAGCTCCCGGTCGTCGCTCGCCTCATCGTGGAAGTGCGCTCCGATGGCTCTCGAACGATCGCGCGCGGCGCCATGGAAGACGCCAGCACTGGCATGAAGGCCGCCATCGAAGCGAGCGGCAGCAGCCCCCTCGAGCTGGCACTCGCGCTCGCGAAGAGCGTGTATGCGGCACCCTGGTTTCAGCGGCGAGTAGCGCGGAGCCCCATCCGCGCGCTCCTCAAAAGGTGAAGCGCCGGCGCGTAAGTGGAGTAATCATAGGTCGTGAGCGACGGGCGAACATATTCCGACCACGAGGTCCGCGAGATCATCGACCGTGCGCTGGCTAGCGCGTCGGGCGAGGGCGGCCTCAGCCACCCTGATCTGCTGGCGGTGGGCGAACAGGTCGGCATTTCTGCGGAGGCCATGACGCGCGCAGCTCTGGAAGTGCGCGAAGCCAAGCTGGATGGCGCCGCGACAGGCGCCGTGACTTCGCGGCGTCGGCGCTGGCTCGCCGCGCATGCGGGCCTATTCGCGCTGATCAACGGCCTGCTGTTCACGGTCAACTTCCTCACGACTCCCGGCGAGTGGTGGGCGCTGTTTCCGATCTTTTTCTGGGGCCTGGCGCTAGCCTTGCACGCCGCCGCTACTTTCGCGGCGCCGGTTTCGCCGCGCGCGCTGCAGCGCGAACGGCGCCGCATCGCCGAGCAAGGCGTCGCGGGAGCGCAGCGCTTGCGTGTGGCCGCGTCCGCTGAGCCCGTCGCGGCCGTCGTAGAAGAGGCCCCCTCCGCCGACGCCGACGTGAGCCGAGCGCGCGCGGGGCGCCGAGCGTAGAGCCCACGCGACCCCATCGCGCGCCGAGAGCGGGGCGTAGGGCGCGTGAAAGCCCTCATCGAGCGCCGATTTTCGGGAAATCTAGGCTCGACTTCGAAGTCGGCTATCGCTCGCGGGGCGCCCGCCCTACGCTATGCGGTCGAGTGAGCACTCGGGACGTGCGCCACCCATGAAAGCCAACCTCTTACTGATCGACGACAGTCAAGCTCAGGGCGGGCAGATCAAGGCCACCCTCGAGCGATTGGGGTACGCGGTGGAGCTCGCCGCTTCCGGCGCTGAGGGCCTGCGCTTGGCGCGAGAGCACAAGCCGGATTTGGTCCTGCTCGACGTCGTCATGCCCGACCTCGATGGCTTCGCCGTGTGTCGCTGGCTGAAGATGAACGCCGCGACCAAGCACATCCCCGTGATCATGCTCACGGTACGCGCCGAGGTGGCCGATCGCGTCGAAGGCCTGCAGCTCGGCGCCGACGACTACCTGGCCAAGCCTTTCCAAGACGCCGAGCTCGAGGCACGGATCTTCGCCGCCCTGCGCGTCAAGAACGCCCACAGCGAGCTGCTCGAGAGAAACCTTCAGCTCGAGGCCATGCTGCATCAAGTAGAGGCCCTCGCCATCACGGACCCGCTGACGGGCCTATTCAACCGGCGGCGCTTCGGCGACGTGCTGAAGCGCGAGTTCGCCGTGACGAAGCGGTACCGCAACACCCTCAGTTGCCTGCTCCTCGACCTCGACCATTTCAAGCGCATCAACGATCGCTTCGGTCACGACGCGGGCGATCAAGTCCTCAAAGAGGTGGCGCGACGCATCGCCGAAGGACTGCGCGAGGTCGATTTGGCCGCGCGCTTCGGCGGCGAAGAGTTCGCGATTCTGCTGCCGCACACGAGCAAGAGAGACGCCGCCTTCGTGGCCGCGCGCTTGCTCAACAAGGTGCGCCGCCAAGAGTTCAAGTTCGGCGGCGAGCTGCTGCAGGTCACCGTCAGCATCGGCTGCGCCGGCAACGTCGACGTCACGAGTGACAGCGCGGAGGATCTCGTCAAATGCGCCGATCTTGCCTTGTACGAAGCCAAAGCGGCGGGTCGCGACCGCTTCGCGATCTTCGACGGCGGGACCGAACGAGCAAGCTCGCTGTTCCCCGGCGCCTCGATCGCTCCCTCGATGCCTTTCCCTGCTTCGCTGCCAGCGCCCGAGGGCCCGTTCCCAGTCGCCGTGAAGGTTCCTCCCCGAGGCCCCCTGCCTCGCATGGGCGGCGACGAGAGCGTGCTCGCGGCTGATGTTCCGCGCGATGATGAGGCCGAGCCCAAAAGATCCTGAGAGGCGAATCGCGGAGCTCGCGCGGTTCTTCCCGCTACGCGAGGCAGCGGAGCGGCGCGCGAGCATTGCGGGGCAGCGACCGCGACGGGGCGCGCGCAGCGACCGCGGCGCGGCGCGAGCGGCGACCGCGAGTAAGCGTGCGGCGTGGAGGCAAAGCGGCTGCGTCCTTGACGAGGAGGCGCGGGTGTACTAGTTTCGCTCATTCAAGGCGGGCAAGCGTTCACCGCTGCCCCCAGCATGAGATCGGTCCGCGCGGCGGAGCGGCGGTGCTTCTCCTGAGCCGCATCGCTCGAACGCTGAGCCTCAAAGACCGAATGAATCACGAAGCACGGGGCCGGCCAGATCCGGCCTGCTGGCGTCGCCGTGCGCTATCGGCGCCCACACCGAGTGATTCGAGCAGGCTCGCGCTGACGCTGCTACGCGCTGGCTCCTCTGGCGGAGGCGCCCCGAGCCTGCTCCTATCGAGCGGGAGCTGAGCGGGTTCGAGCCGCAAAACTGTACCTTCACGGCGTGGTCCCCGCCGTGACAGTGTCTTCTTTCAGGGACGTGAATCGAGAAATGTCATGGGAAATCGTTTGTACGTAGGTAATTTGTCGTTCAGCTCCACCGATCAAACGCTCCGCTCTGCCTTTGGCGAGCACGGAGCGGTGACGGACGTCCACGTCGTGACCGACCGAATGACGGGGCAATCGCGCGGCTTCGGCTTCGTGACGATGGGCTCCAAGGACGAGGCGAACGCCGCCATGCAAGCTCTGCACGGCGCTGATCTCGACGGCCGCACCCTCAAGGTGAACGAAGCCGAGGAGCGCTCGAGCGGCGGCGGCGGCGGCGGCGGTGGCCGCGGTGGTGGCAACTTCGGCGACGGCGGTCGCAAGGCCAACCGCTGGTGATGAGCACGCCGCCAAGGGGCTCGATGCACGGAAGGTTGTACGTGTCCAACATCAGCCAAGCGGCGACGTTGGCAAGCCTCCGGCAGCTCTTCGCCACTTGCGGCGACGTGCTCGATGTGGAGTTCGCCGCGGAGCGGGGCGCACGCAGCCCCACTACCGCGGCGTACGTCACGATGGCTCTTGCAGCTGGCGCCGACAAAGCGGTCAGCGCCCTGCACGGCCGTCTGCATTGCGACCGCGTGCTGCAGATCAGCCGCGCCGCGGACGATCCGGACCGCGCGCGCGCCGAGGCTGCGCCGCGGGCCCGCGCCGCGAAGAGTGAAGTCAGCGTCGCGATCACCCAGCAGTATCGCGATCGGCTGGGTATGACCTACGAGCTCAACTGCTCGGGCAAGCTGCTGGTGCTCCGCTTCATCTTCCCGGCAACGGACGGAGACGACTGGCAGGTGCAGGCACAGGTGCAGCCAGCGCCCGCCGTGAACGCGAGCGGAGCGACGCGCGAGCGAGCCCTGGATGCGCTGAGCGCGGCCTGGGCCGAAGGCGTGAGCACCGACACGCCCGAAATCGATTGGCCCGCGATCACGCCCGTGATGCGCGCGGTGCGAGCGATCTGAGCGCTACAGGGGTCGCTCGGGCGCGGCTCCGCGGGCGTACGACTGCCAGGCGAGCTTGGCAGTGGCGAGCTTGAGGCCGGAGGCGTTCTTCGTCTTCAGATAGGCCAAGAGCGCGTCGAGGCTGGCGATGTCCTTGGGGAAGGCCCCATCGCGCACGGCGTCGGCCGCGAGGTCGCCGAGCGGCGACTTCTTGGCTTTTTGTTTCTCGAGCCACTCGTAAAATGTCGTGAACTTGCTCATGGAGTCGTCGCCCGAGGTGTAGCGCATTTCGGGGCGAGGCTGGTGCTTAGTTCGCGGCTCCGCACGGTGAGCGCTCGAGCCCGCCGAGGCGAAACGTCTCCGCTGGCCCGGCCTGGGCGTCTCGTGGATTCAGCAGTAGGGTGCAGCATGAATCTCGAGCGGCGCCACAACGTGCACATCGCCGGCGAAGGCGCGTCGACCATCTTCTTCGCCCACGGCTTTGGCTGCGACCAAAACATGTGGCGGCTGATGGCGCCCGCCTACGCCAAGCGCTACCGCACCGTCTTGTTCGATCTCGTGGGCAGCGGCGGCTCGGACCTGAGCGCCTACGATCCCGCGAAGTACGCCTCTCTACAGGGCTACGCCGACGACGTCGTTGAGCTCGTGCGCGAGCTCTCGGTCGGGCCCGCCATCTTCGTCGGTCACTCCGTGAGCGCGATGATCGGTCTACTCGCCAACCTGAAGGAGCCCGCCGCGTTCGCCGCGCAAGTCATGGTCGGTCCATCGCCTTGCTACATCAACGACGGCGACTACGTCGGCGGCTTCAGCCGCTCCGACATCGAATCACTGCTGGAGACGCTCGAGAGCAACTACCTCGGCTGGTCGAGCAACATGGCGCCCGCCATCATGGGCGCGCCCAACCAGCCCGAGCTCGGCGCCGAGCTCACCAACAGCTTCTGCCGCACCGATCCGGAGATCGCCAAGCAGTTCGCGCGCGTCACCTTTCTGTCCGACCACCGCGCGGAGCTGCCCAAGCTCCAGGCGCCCACCCTCATCGTGCAGTGCAACGACGACATCATCGCGCCGGTGGCAGTCGGCGAATACATGAAACGGCAGCTGCCGCGCAGCGCGCTGCGGGTGATCGACAACGTCGGGCACTGTCCGCACCTGAGCTCTCCCGGCCAGTGCGCGGACGCGACGGACGAGTTCTTGGCCGACGAAGGCTTGTAGTCGCGTGAGCGTGCCGTCCGACCTGAGTCCCCAGGAGCAAGCGCTGTTCGACGCCGCGCCGTGCGGGCTTTTGCGCACGACCACCGACGGCACTCTCTTGCGGGTCAACCGGACGTTCGCGACGTGGGTCGGGCGCACGCGGGAGGAGCTCGTCGGCCGCATGAAGTTTCAAGATCTGCTCAGCGTCGGCGGCCGGATCTTCCATCAAACACACTGGGCGCCGCTGCTCGCAATGCAGGGCTCGGTGTCGGAGGTGAAGCTCGAGCTGCGCACGCAGGACGGCACGCTGGTGCCGATGGTCGTCAACGCCATCGTGGGCCAGTGCGACGGTTCGACCGTGCACGAGCTCGCCGCGTACGTGGCGCGGGACCGCGACAAATACGAGCGCGAGCTGCTCGCCTCGCGCAAGCGCCTCGAAGAGCTGGTAGCCGAGACCACGCGCCTGCACCACGAGGCGAAGGACCGCGCGCTATCGGCGGAGCAGATGATCGGCATCGTCAGTCACGATCTGCGCAATCCCATCTCCACCATTCAAATCGGGGCGACGCTGCTGGCGAGCACGGCCTCCTCCCCCAGTCAGCAGCGCGTGGTCGAGCGCATCGCGCGGGCCAGCCGACGCGCCCACGCCCTGATCGGGGATCTGCTCGATTTCACCCAAGCCCGCCTCGGCACCGGCCTGCAAGTCACGCTCGAGAACCTCGACCTGCACGCCGTGATCGCGGAGGCGATCGGCGACCTGGCCGCCGCCCATCCGGATCGCTCGCTCGTGCACGAGCAGGTCGGAGCCGGTCCTTGCCGGGCCGATGCCGGTCGACTCGAGCAGCTGGTCGGCAACCTGGTATCGAACGCGCTCAGCTACGGCGATCGCGACCAGCCCATCACCGTCACGTCCGCCGTCGAGCCGGATGGCTTCTCGATCCGCGTGCACAATCACGGGCCGGTCATCCCGAGCGCGCTACTCTCGTCTTTGTTTCAGCCGATGACACGCGGCGCCGGTGGCAGCAGCGCCAAGCGCAGCGTGGGCCTGGGGCTGTTCATCGTCGCGGAGATCAGCCGAGCTCACGGTGGCCTCACGCGCGTGGAGTCCGACGCCGAGCGCGGGACGACTTTCATCTCGACATTTCCCCACCAGAAACGGAGCTGAAGCGTCAGCTCAGCCGCTGCTGGACTTCAGCGGCAGCTTGACGCGCACGGTCGCTCCCGAGCCAGGGCTCGAGTCGACCGTCAGCTGGCCGCCAACGATGGCGACTCGCTCGCGCATGCCGGCGATGCCGAGGCGCGGGCCCTCGACGGAAAACGTTTCGGCGTCGACGTCGAAGCCTCGACCATCATCTTCCACGATCGCGACCACGGAGTGGTCACGCCGCACCACGCTGACGCTCACGCGCTGGGCCGCGGCGTGCTTGTGCACGTTGTTCAGCGCCTCCTGGATCACGCGGTAGAGCGTGGTCTCTATCTCGGAGGGCAAACGCCCCGTATCCAGACCGGCGCTCACGAAGTCGACCGCCAACCCACTGCGACCGAGCCAGCCCTCGAGGTGACTGGAGAGCGCGCCCACCAAGCCGAGCTTGTCGAGCACGACTGGCCGCAGCTCCGCCGCGATGTGATGTATCTCGCGCGACATCTGCTCGGTGGCGTAGCGTAGCTCGGCGAGCTTCTTCAGCATCTGCGCGCCCGGCTCCGCCGACTCGAGCGCCTTCAAGGCCAGCATCAACGCGGCGAGTTGTTGGCCGATCTCGTCGTGGAGCTCGCGCGAGATGCGGCTACGCTCGTCCTCTTGAGCGTGCAAGAGCGCGCGCTGCAGCTCCTGCCGTGACCGATCGATCTGCTCGTGCCGCTGGACCTCGAGGCGGAGCTGGGCGTTGGCGCTATCGAGCGCGGCCGTGCGCTGCAGCTCTTCCCGGCTGCTCTCCAGCTGTTCGGTGGCCGAACGCAGCTCTTCGCGCACGGCCTTGAGCGCTGCGGTCGAGGCCTCGTGCTGCTCCACGACGTCACGCAGCTGGCGCTTCGTTTGCTCGAGCTCACGCTCCAAGTGCTTGACGAGCGGCGCTCGCTCCGCGCGGGTCGCCGCAGGCAGGGCTTGCCTGAGCGGGCGCAGAATCCGACGGTAGCTCCCGAGCATCGAGGGCGGCGCTCCTCACCCCTCGCGGAGCCAGCCGCAGCGCGCGGCGTAGCGGATCAAATCAGCGCGGCTGTTCAGGTCGAGCTTCGCCATCGCGCGCGCCTTGTAGGTTTCCAGCGTTCGCGGGCTGAGCCCGAGCTGCTCCGCCATCTCCTTGGCCGTATGCCCCTTCGCGACGAGCTGCACGACCTCGAGCTCGCGTTCACTGAGGCTCACGATGGGAAACGCGCCCGAGCCAGTACGCCTCGCACGAGGCGCTAGCGCGTCCTTTAAAACGGAGTCGACGTAGGTGCTGCCGGTCGCGACGGCGCGTATCGCGCGCACCAGCTCATCACACGCGGAGCGCTTGAGGACGTAACCTGCGGCGCCAATGCTCAAGACCGCCCGCGCATAGGCAGCGTCTTCGTGGGCCGACAGCACTAGCACGCGCACCTCCGGGTTGGCCTCGATGATTCGGCTCGTCGCCTCCGTGCCGCCGAGCACGGGCATGGAGAGATCCATGACGACCACGTCGGGCTCGAGCTCGCTCGTCAGGCGCGCACCCACCTCACCGTTGGGAGCTTCGGCCACGACCTCAAAGTCACCTTCGAGCTTCAAGAGCTCGCGCAGCCCAGCGCGCACCATCGCGTGGTCATCCACCAGCAAGAGGCGGATGGAGGCCGCAGCCCTCCGAGGTTGGTTGCGTTGCTGCTCTTGTTTCATCGGCTCAGTGGCGGCTGGAATTTAGATCAGATTGCTGGGAGCATGCCAAAGCTTGATGAGCGCCAGCGCTCGTGCTCGCGCTGTGACATTTGGCAGCAGGCGAGGCGTCGAGTCCGGGTCTCCCGAGCGAGGCGAGCTACCGGGCGGCTACGGAGCGCGTTTATGCCTACAAAACCGTGATGGCCCGAGGTTTGCTCTCAGACGTGTTCAGGAGGTAACACATGCTCTGGTATTTGGTCATCGCTCTTCTGGTGCTCTGGGCTTTGGGTCTCGCGACGTCGTACACGGTCGGCGGCTTTCTGCACGTGCTGCTGTTGGTGGCGCTCGTCGCTGCGGTCTTCCAGCTCGTTTCCGGCCGCAGAACAGTCTAGGCGTCGCTGAATAGCGACGCTTGCTCGTGCCTCCTTGGCAGGCACGGCTCCTCGCGGGCATGAGCCGTTCGACGTCGGTTGAGCGGCTCACGCCAGCGAAGACGAGCCGACGCGAGCCCGGAAGGCTGCGCACGACGCCGGCCCTACGAGGAACCGCGAGCGCGTCAAGGGCGTCCAGGGGCGCGCGCTCCTGAGCGCCCCGTAGCGGCAGCCCAACCTGACTGCAGTCTCTCTGACGCAGCGCTCAGCGCACGTTTTGAAACAGCAGCAGGGCTAGGCACGTGAGGAGCAGCGCGGCGAGGCCCGCCGTCCATAGCGCCCAGCGGGCACTACGCGGCCGCCGCTGACCTAGATCGGGCCCTGGGCTGGCGGCTAAGGGCTGCTGCGGCGGAATAGCCTCGTGATTAAGGGTTTGAGGCGACGCCGCTGCCTCGGTCTTGGATCTACCTGCGTCCATTCGGGCTCGCCAGTGCAGGCGGCGTACCAACGCGCGGAACAGCTGGCGCGCCGCTTTTTCAGGTGCGGTTGCGCCCTGCATCAACTTGGCCGAGCGGCAAGGCTCGCGAGCGACAATTGGCGACCGGAGCAGGCGGATGCGCTGCCCACGAGGGTCACTCGGACCTGGCATTCGTGTTGCAAGCCGCGGGCCTTCACTGGAGACGACCTTCGATGCAACGACCCCATGAAGTGAACGATCGCGCGTCAACGAGCGCGGGCCTGAACGAGTCGGCGAAGGGGCTGGGTCGCGAGGCCGCGCGCCACGCTCGGTCTGTCGCCGAGAGCGGCAAAGCCAAGCTGGCAGATGGCGCTGAAGGCGTCGCGGAAGCGCTGCGACACGCTTCCGAAGGTCTGCGCTCGGACGAGCAGGAAGAGCTTGCTCGCTACACTCGCAGCGTGGCAGACAAGATCGATCTCGCCGCCGCTGCGATCAAGAGCCGTAGTCTCGCGGCCGTCGTGACTGACGTGAGCCAGCTGGCGAAGCGACAACCGGCGCTCTTCCTCGGTGGCGCCTTCACAGCAGGCCTGGTTCTGGCTCGCTTCCTCAAGAGCTCGTCGGCGGAGAGCAGCCACGCGAGGAGCAGCAGCGCCGCGAGCTCGCTAAGCGAGACCGCCGCTCCGTCCGGCCAAACGTTGGTCGATGTCGTCGCTAACGCGGGCGCCGCTACCCCGTGGAACGGCGGCCAGATCGGGGAGTCGCGGGACGACCAAGCGTTGCTCGACGAGGTAACGGCGCCGAGCGGCTTCGGCCCTGCGCCGGGCGGCTACGGGCCTGCTTCAGCACCGGCGGGAGCCCACGGGGGCGCTGGCACCTTTGGCGCGGAAGGCGCCGGCGGTGGGCCCGGCAACCGCGGCGAGCGGCATAGCCCAGCCGACCGAGGAAATGGCCATGACCGCTGAGCGCCGGAAAGCCGCTTTGGACGAGCGCCACGCAGATGAGACCGAGAGCTCGCTCCTCAGCTTCGTTCGGGAAAACCCGGTGCCGCTGGCGCTGATCGGGGCGGGCCTCGGCCTGCTGCTCCTGACCGGGTCACGCCGACGTTCACGCTACGCTCAGCCTGACCCCGCGATCGTGGGGCGCGGTGGAGTCTACGAAGACTTCGAAGAAGACGAACAGGACGACGCCGATCCGCGTTCTTGGGACAGGACAGGAACGCTCGGCCAGCTCCGCGAGCGGGCGCGAGATGGCGTAGCGAGCGCTCGCAACGCGGCCAGTGACGCGGCGGAGCACGCGCGCCAGCGCGTCGGCGACCTCGAGCACCACGCGCGGGCAGGCGCTCAACGCGCCAAGGCGACCGCCGAGCAGACGCTGAACGAAAGGCCGCTCGCGCTGGCCGCGGTGGCGCTCGGCGCCGGGCTCGTCGCCGGCTTGAGTATTCCTGCGACCGAAAGCGAGAACCAGCTCGTCGGCCGCTACCGCGACCAGCTGTTCGGGTCGATCAAGCGGCGCCTCGCAGAGCTCGAGAGCAAGGCTCAAGAGCAGGGGGCGGACGTGAAAGCCGCGCAGCCTCGGAACGGCAAGAGCCCAGGCGCCGGCTCCGAGCACGTCGGGACGAGCTGAGCGCCGAGCGCGCTCATGACGGGCTGAGGATAAGAGGGCTCAGGAGAGGTCGTCCCGCGCAGGCGCGCGCAACGCGAACACCCGGCGGAGCGCGCTCTGAGCCGCCCAGTAGCCGCACATCCCGTGCACCCCGCCCCCGGGCGGCGTGGATGAGCTGCACAAGAAGAGCTTCGGGTTGGGGGTCGAGTAAGGGTCGAGACGCGCCACCGGACGCGTGAACAACTGGCTGAGGAGAGCGGAACCTCCGTTGATATCGCCCCCCACGTAGTTGGCGTTGTAGCGCTCCAGCGCCTGGGCGTCCGCGCTGCTGCGCGAAAGCACCAGCTTACCGAAGCCGGGAGCGAACCGCTCCACCTGCTGCTCGATCAGGGCCGAGGCATCCAGGCTCGAGCCTATGGGCACGTGACAGTAGGCCCAAGCCGTGTGGCACCCGGCGGGCGCGCGAGTCGGGTCGAAGAGGCTGGGCTGGACGAAGATCACGAAGGGGCGCTGCGACAAGTGTCCCCGGCTCACCGCCGCTTCGGACTCGGCGACGTCAGCCAAGTCGCCCGATAAGTGGACGGTGGCCGCGCGTGCGCAGGCGGGATCGAGCCAGGGAACGGGCCCGCTCAGCGCCCAGTCCATCTTGAAAACACCGGGCCCGTACCGAAATTTGCGGAGCCGTTGGCGATAGCCGTCTGGCAGCGCCGGCCCTGCGAGGTGCAGCAGCTGACGAGGCGTGACATCGAACAGGTACGCGCGCGCTTCGGGCAGCTCGTCGAGCGAATCCACGGCGCGACCGAGCGAAAGCTCGCCGCCAAGCTCCTGCAGCAGGCTGACCAGCGCATTCGTGATCGCCTGCGATCCCCCGCGCGCCACCGGCCAACCTGCCAGATGCGCCGAGAGCCCGAGCACCAGCCCGAACGCGGCGGTCGCCGGCGCATGCAGCGGCTGCATCGCGTGCGCGCCCATGCCCGCGAGCAGCGCTCGCGCGGGCTCGCGGGCGAAATGTCGGCGCGCTACCCCCTCGAGTGAGCCGAGCGCGACGAGCCCGAAGCTTCCGAGCAAGAGCGGCGAGCGAGGCAACCGCAGCGGCCCCAAGATTTCGCGCAGCAGCTCGTCGCCTCGCGCCACCCACGGCGACATGAGCTCGAGGTAAGCGTTCTCATCCTCACCCAGACCGCGCGCGGTGCCAGCGACGGAGCGCTCCAGCGTCACGGCGCGGCCGTCGCGGAGCACGTGAGCGAGCGCCAGCGGAGGATCGCACCACGTGACGCCTTTGGCCGCCAGATCGAGCGAGCGGAAGAAAGGCGACGCGATGCCGAGTGGGTGCACGGTCGAGCAAACGTCGTGCTGGTAGCCGGGTAGAGTCAGCTCTTCGGTTCGGGCGCCGCCGCCGGGCGCCGATTTAGCCTCGATCACCAGCGTAGAAAGGCCTGCTCGCGCGAGCACCAGGGCCGCCGAGAGGCCGTTGGGGCCTGAGCCGACGATGACGGCATCGTAGCGGTCGCGAGCACCGAAGCGTTGCCGCATGGCTCAGCCTCGCGCGAAACGCTTCAAGCCCAACCAGGCGTAGTGACCCAGAGTCCAGCCCAGCAGCTCGGCTAGGCTCAGCTGAGGTGCGCGGTGGCCGTGCTCCGCGGGGACCTCGGCGGGCGGGAGCCACAGATTACCGCGAGCGTCCCGCGACTGCACCGGCCCGAAGTGCCAGCGCGTGAGCACTTCGTGGATCACGTGCTCGACCGGCTTGGGCATCAGCGCATGCAGCGCTAGGCCGAGCGCTGCGACGCGCGGCACGTGCAGCTCGCGTCGCGGACGTTCGATCAGATCCACCAAGGCGCTGGCCACCTTCTCTGGCGACTGCACCGGCGGCATCGCGAAGGCCTTCCGGCCCACCAGGTTGGCGCCGGCCTGGAAATGCGGCGTATCGATGGCGTAGGGTAGCAAGGTGCACACGTGAATGTTACGGCGGGTGCCCGTTTCAGCTCGCAGCGCTTCCGTCAAGCCGCGCAGCGCAAACTTGCTCATCACGTAGCCGGGGACGAACGGCTGCCCGACCTTGCTCAGGATCGAGCCCACATTGACGAGCACGCCGTGCTGCTGCCGCTCGAACACCGGCATGACCGCGCGCGCGCCGAGCACGCTGCCCCAAAGGTTGGTCTCTACGACGCGCCGAAGATCTTCGAGCGGTGTGCTCGCGAGCGAGCCGAAGCTCGTCACGCCCGCGTTGTTGACCCAGGCGTCGATGCTGCCCGTCAGCTCCAGCGCGCGATCTTTGAGGCGCAGCACGGCGCCTTCGTCGGTGACGTCGGTCGCCACGACGTGCGCCTCTCCGCCGAGCTCACGGCACCGCGCCGCCGTGTCCTCGAGCGCGTCCTCGCGGCGCGCGGCCAGCACGACCCGCGCCCCCCGCTCCACGAGGGCTCGAGCCGCGGCTCGTCCCAATCCGCTGGAAGCTCCGGTGATGACCACGACCTTGCCGCGTAACGCTGAGGGAGAAGACGGGCGCATGATGACCTTCGTGCTGCAAGATCCGTGAACGGCTCAAGTCCCTTGCACCAGCTGGATACCGCGCCGCAGCTCGTCGAGGTCGTCATGACGGAGCAAGTACGCCACGTCGCCCATCGTGTCGGCGAACGCGCGCGGAATCGCGCGCTCGGCGAAGAGCATTTCGCCCAGCGCCGCCGTCAGCTCGGCAGCGGGCACGCGGTAGTTGCGTCCGGCGCGACGCCCGGCATGGGCGGTGTGAAAGCGCCGCTCGTAGCGAAAGTCGCCGACATCTTTGCCCGCGAGGATCGCGGCCCACAGCGCGTAAATGTTGGCTCCCGTGGCCGCGTTCATCAGGTCGGTGCTGAAGCCGCCCGGCGGCCGCAAGTTCATCTCCAGGGCAGTCAAGCTGCTGTCGTCGCCTCGAAACAGCTCGAGGTGGAAGAAGCGCTCGCGAATGTCGAAAGCCGCGACGGCCCGGCGCCCGACGTCTTGCAGCTGCGCCGGCAGCTCGCGCAGCGAATAGTAGTGACCGTCGAGCGTCTGCTCGCGGATCTGCATGATGCCCGTGTCGTAAACGTGCGAGGTCTCGAAGACGATGCGCCCCGTCCGATCGGTCAAGCCGTCGAACGTGATGATGTCCCCTTCTACGAAGGGCTGAACGACATGCGCGTCGAGATGGCGCTCCAGCACCGTCTTGAGCACGCCTTCGCTGGGCACGCGAAAGGTATCCACCGCTCCCGATCCCGTGTCGGGCTTGAATACCAGAGGGAAGCCGTGCTCGCTCGCGAAGCGCTGCACGCGCGAGCCATCCGCGGCCGAGATTGTGGGCGGATGGGGGATGCTCGCCCCCGCGAAGATCTGAGCCATTCGCAGCTTGCTCCGCTGGCGCTTCAGCTCGGCGCTGCTCAGCCCGGTGATGCCGAAGTCGTCGCGCAGCCGCGCCTCCGCCAGCAGCCAGTGCTCCCCGTTGGAGTCGACGCGGTCGATGGGGCCGTGCGCGCGGCTCAGCTCCTGAACGCGCTGCCGCAGCACCTCGTGCTCGGACATGCGCGGCTCGTGGACGTAGTCGCGCAGCACCGCATGCAGGCTGCTGTCGGGCCGTAGCGGCTCGTCGCCGACGCCGAGCACGGTTACCCCCTGGGCCGCGAGCGCCTCACAGAACGCGGGCGCGGTAGGTGGGAAAGCCGGTGAGAGGAAGAGCACGTTCATGGTGATTCTGCCTTGGTTGGCGGCCGGGGGAAGCTTCGCAGCTGAAGCGGCGCGAGACGAGACGTGGCGGCGAGGCGCGCGCGACGCACGAGCTCGTGAGACGGCGTCAGCGAGCACGCCGGATCGCCGGCGGCGCCGTCACCGAGCAGCGCGTGAGCCTGGCAGCGACAGCCGCCGAAGTCTCGCTCACGGTGCTCGCAGCTCGAGCACGGTTCCTTCATCCAGCTGCTCCCGCGAAAATGCTGGAGCGCAGCCGAGCTCTCCCACAGCCGGGCGAGCGGCGCGCCGCGCACGTCATCGAACGCGAGCCCTGCGACGCCGCGCGCGGCTTGGCAAGGCAGGAGCAACCCGTCCGGCGTCACCACCAGGTACTGATTGGCCCAGCCGCCCATGCAGGCGCGCGGGCGGTCAGCGTGGTAGTCCGGGAGCACGGCGACGATGTCGAAGCGACGGCCGACCCGGCTCTTCGCGCGCTCGGTAGCGGCGCGGGCGGACGCGAGCTGAGCCACGCTCGGCAAGAGCTGATCGCGGTTCTCGAGCGCCCAGCCCAGGTACTGCGCGTGCGCGAGCTCCAAGCGGTCGGGCTGTATTCGCTCCGCGAGCTCGACGAAGGCGTCGAGCTCCTCGATGTTGTAGCGGGTGAGCACGACGTTGAGGGTGAGCGATAGCCCCAGCTCTTGAACCCAGCTCGCGACATGCTGCTTGTGCGCCACGAGGTCCACCCCCGCGAGCCGGCGCGCGACGTCGCCGCGGGTACTCTGAATCGAGAGCTGCACGTGCTCGAGGCCAGCTGAGACCAGCCGCTCGAGTCGGTCTCGCGTCAGCGGGAAGCCGCTCGTCACGAGCGAGCAGTACAGCCCCACGTCCCGCGCTTGCTCGATGAGCGTCTCCAGCTCGTCGTGCAGCAGCGGCTCCCCACCCGTGAAGTGAGCGTGCACGACCCCTAGCTGCTCGGCCTCGCGCAGCACACGCCGCCAATCAGCGGTCGAGAGGGCGGGACCGAGCGAGGCGGAGACGGGGTTGGAGCAATACGCGCAGCGCAGCGGGCAGGCGTACGTCAGCTCCGCCACGAGCGTCCACGGACGGGGGCTCATGACGGCCTGCCGAGCAAGTCGAGCAGGCGGCGACCGTGCAGGGCTTCGAGGAAGGTCAGCACGTCCGCTTGGACCAGCGCGCTGAGCTGACCTCGCGCGACCTCCCTGCAGATCTGCGCCACGGTGTTACCACCCGTGCAGCAGCACACGATACTGGCGGCGGTTCGATTGAGCACGAGCGCGCGCTCGGGTGACAGCAGCAAGTGTTGCTGGGTCCGCGCGTCGAACCGCAGGCGCGCGCGCCGCGCGATGCGAGGACGATCGCTAAGTCCGATGCGCTGATTGAGCGGCATTTCTTTGCGATGCCCCCGACACGCAGTCGAGCAGGTGCCACAGAATCTGAGTCTTGTGTACGAGCGCCTCGACGCAGGCCGCTTGCTCGCTGAACGTGTGGGCGTTCTCGACCACGAACGCCAGCGCCTCCTCGGAGTCGCGAGCCGCCCGCGGCACCCGCGCCTTGAAATACTCGAGCCCCGCTCGGTCGACGAAGCCGTAGTGGCGCTCGAAAGCCTCGATGCGTCGCGACATCAAGTCGGGCGCGAAGCACTCCGTGAGCGAGGCCGCGACCGCGAGCAGCAGCGATCGTTGACGCACGAAGCTGACATAAGAGTCGCACGCGAAGCGTACGCCCGGCAGCAGCTCTTCGAGCGAGAGCATCCGCTCACGCCGGATGCCGAGCGCCTCGCCCAGCCTCAACCAAAGCTCGATGCCACCCTCTCCGGGTCGAGCGCCGTCGTGGTCCACGACGCGCCGGAGCCACCTCCGCCTAAAGTCCGGGTCTTCGGACTTGCTGACGATGATGGCGTCTTTGATCGGGATACGCGTCTGGTAGTAGAAGCGATTGATGACCCAGCGCTGCAGCTCCTCGCGCGACAGGTCTCCCTCGTGCATGCGCACATGAAAAGGGTGCAGGGCGTGGTAGCGCCGCTCGCCCTCGCGGCGCAGCCAGGCGACGAGCTCCGGAGGAGACACGCGCCGCGGGGCTGCTTGTTCGAGCTCCACGTCACGCGACATGCTGCGAAACGAGGCCGGAAGCGGTGATATCGGAGGGCGAGGCTTTGGCCCTTTCGTGATCGAGGAAGGGCGGCGTTTCGCGCTCGTCGCCCGTGTCTTCCTGGTAGGCGCCAATCTCCGCGTTCATGCACAGCTCGACGAAGTCGGGTCGCTGCCAGATTTCCATGCTGCCTACGCTGCAAGACTCGTGCGCATAGCCGTCGGGTCGAGGTCCCGCCCCGCGCGACGGCGCCGCGCGGGGCGCGCGATGGCTTCTGCCCCGCTGTGGCAGCAGCGCTGCGGCTAAAGCGCCTTCGCGCGGGGGCGCACCAGGCCAGTGAACACCTCCGGCGGGTGCGTGTTCAGTACCTCGGCCACCGTTAGGCCGCCGCGACGCGCTTGGGTGACGCCATACTCCAGCACTCCGAACCCCGCCGTGGAGTGCGCGTCGACCGAGATCACGAAGGGAATTCCCAGCTCGCGCGCCGCTGGAATCCACTCGGAGGGCAGATCCAGGCGATGGGGATCGGCGTTGAGCTCAATCGCGCCGCCGCCGCGCGCGAGCGCTTCGAGCACGCTCGGCACGTCACAGTCGATCGGCGCGCGGTGATTCAAGATGCGGCCGAGCCCATGACCCCAAATCTTGAACAGCGGAAGCGAGAGCGCTCGCTTCAAGCGCTCGGTCATCTCGCGACTGGTCATGCGATGCCGCGCGTGGATGCTCGCGATCACCACGTCGAATTGCTCCAGAATTTCATCCGGATAGTCCAGGCTCCCGTCGCGAAGAATGTCGGACTCGGTGCCGCGCAAAATCCGGATCGGAACCTGCTCCTCCGCCTCCGCGATCTCGTCCCACTGCTGCTTCAAGCGGTCGACGCCGACGCCGCGCGCGTAGTGCGCGCTGGGCGAGTGATCGGTGATGGTGATGTACTGCATTCCGAGCTCATGGGCCGCCTGAGCCATCGCAAGGACGCTGTGACGACCGTCGGAGTAGGTGGTGTGGCAGTGCACGAGGCCGCGAACGTGGCCGACCTCGAGCAAGCCCTGAAGGCGCCCCTGCGCGGCGAGCTCGACGCCGCGGACCCCGCTCTGCAGCTCAGGCGGCACGAAGGGCAGCCCGAGGGCCGCGTAGACCTCGCTCTCCTCAGCCCCTGCCAGGGCGTCGAGCGAGAGACCGCGCTCAGAGGCGCGGGCCCGCAGCAGCTGCAGGTGAGCAGCATCGGCCGTCGTACGCAGCAGCGCGGCGCCGAAGCCTGCGACCTCGCACGTGTGGACGCGGAGCGGCAGCGCGCGGCTCAGCCACGCGACGGCTCGCGCCTCGTCGACCCGCAAGACCTGGCGCAGGCGGCGGAGCTGCTCGAAGGCGTGCTCGGGTGTGCCGCTGACCAGCAGCTCTAGCTCGGTCAGCGTCTCCGCGCCGCGCCTGAGCGCGCCGACGAAGGCCAAGCGCTCGAAATGCAGCGCGAGCTTCGCGGTGAACGCGCGCTGAAGCTCGCGCGCCTGAGCCAGGAGCAGCGGCTCCGACGTGTCGTCTCGCTGTCGCGCCTCGGCCCAGCGCTCACAGCCTTCGAGCAGTCGCTGCTCGGTCTTGTCGCCGAAGCCTTTGACGCCGCGCACGCGCTGCTCGAGGCAGGCTTGCCGCAGCTCGCCGACGGAGCCGATGCCGAGGGCGGCGCCGAGCGCGACAATCCGCTTCGGGCTCATGCCGGCGACTTGCATCAGCTCCGCGGCGCCGGCTGGGCTCTCGCCCCGCAGGCGCTCGAGCAGCTGAGAGCTGCCCGTGTTCCACAGCTCGTCGATCTGCTGGGCTAGGCCGGCGCCGATGCCCTCGAGCTCCCGGAGCCGCGCTTGCTCGATGATTGAGCCCAGCTCGTCGGCCACCGTGAGCACGACCTGCGCGGCGTGCTCGTAGGCTTGAACCTTGAACCAAGGCGCGCCTGCGAAGCGTAAGAGCCCCGCGACTTCCTCGAGACGCTGCGCTACCTCGCCGTGGTCTTGCATGGCCGGGCAGCGAAATCCGCGTTACTTGGGCGCAAGCGCGCGAGCCTCGGCGAGGTGCTGCTCGACCATGCCCCGCGCCTGGCGCAAGGCATCGACGACTTCGGGGGTCTGGGCAGCAGGCAGCAATTGAGTATCCAGCAAGTCGAGCGCCTTCTGATGCCCTTCTACCTGACTCGCAGCGTACGCGGCATCGAACTCGGTGGCGCCCGCGTTCTTGAGCTTTTCCATGGTTTTGTCGGCGTCTGCTTTCAGCTGGGCGGCCGTGGCGCTCTCAGCCGGAACGAGGCTGAGCTTCTTGACCAGTCTCGCCTGCTCCTTCAGCGCATCGCCGTGATGCTTCACCATCATCGCCGCAAATTTTTTCACGTTCGCCGACTTGCCCTTGGTTTGAGCGATCTTGCCTTGCTCGACCTCGGCCGTGTTCACAAGCTCGCTCACTTTGGCGATCTGCGCCTCCGTCAGCAGTTCCTTGGCGGGCGGCGGCTCGGGCGGCGGGCTATTCTCGACGACCGAGTCGGGAGCGCTCGGGGCGGTGGGCGAGCTCGTCGACGCGGGCTCGGCTGGCACGGGCGGCGCGGCGGGCAGGGCCTCACCCTCTCGCACGTCTTCGGCAGTCGCTGCCGACCTTTGGTCAGAGCCGCAGGCGGCGGTCACGAGGGAGAGCGAGATCGTGGCAAAGCAGGCGACGCGAGCGAAATTCATGAGCGCCGCGAAGCAGAAAACGTGCCGCGCGCGCAGGGTGTCCCTGATAGGGGTGCACTCACGCTTGCTTTCATGCCGGGCACGCCGCCTGCACTCGATCACCGCATGCGTCTGCCAAGCTGCGCGCTCGGGCTCGCCATCCTCTTGAGCGCCTGCGGTCCCGCGTCGACCCCGCCCGTGGATACCCCGCAGACGCTCCCCCCCGCCGCTCCGCCCGCAGACCTATCGCGCGCACCGGCCGAAAAAGCGGGCGACGCCGGCAAGCCCGAGGTTGAGGGAGAGCAACCCGCGCCCTGATCAGGCTCGGCACGGTTCTTGAGACAGGCCCGAGCGAATGTCTTCTCGCCCGCCGAGGCTCGCACGCCTGAAGGAATGGCTCGCGCCGGCAAAGCGCCGACGCCGCATCATCATTGCTACGATCGTGACGCTCTTGGCCTACCCGGTGCTCGGTACGCTGGCGCTGTGGACTGGCTTCGTCGAGTGGGTCGCCAAGTCCGAAGACTTGCGGCTCGAGATCTCGAATCCATCTTACACCATTTGGCCCGGTCGAATCCACATGAAGCGCGTGCGCGTGCTGGTGAACGGCGAGACGCAGTTCATCCTCGACGGGCATGACCTATTCGCCAGCATCAGCGTGCTCGAGCTGGTCAAGAAGCGCATCCACGTCAAGCGCTTGGCCGCGCACGATGTGATCTACCAGATGCGGGTCCAAGTAGAAGATACTCGCGGCATCGAAGAGCGCCTCGCCGCCTACCCGAAGCTCGAGGGACTTCCGGGCAAGAACGTGGTGCACGAGAAGGCGGCCGAGCAGACCGAAGAGCGCGAAGGCTCTTGGACGGTGGAGGTCGATGGCATCGACATCAGCGTGAAGGAGCTGTGGTTCTTCGAGTACCGCTACCTGGGCGATGGCAAGCTCAAAGGCGGCTTCACGGTCGGCCCCCAGCTGATGGAAGTACGCACGGCCGTGCAGGATTTGGGGCCCGGCGAGCTCCGCTTCGGAGAAAAGCAGACGATCGCGCGGCAGCTTCGCGGCCAGATCAACTGCGACATCCCGGAGGTCAATCCCGAGGCGCACGCGGACAAGAGCTTCCTCGAGCTAGTGAGCGCGCACCTCAACCTGCGAGCCGACATCGAGACGCTACAGCACGTGGGAGCTTACCTGCCGCCGAACATCGACATCAGCAAGGGCGCGGGGCCGTTCGCCATCGACTTGTTCATGGAGAAGGGCTTCCTCGGTAGCAAGAGTCGGCTCGACTTCAGCACCGACGCGCTGGGCATCAAGGGCCCTGGCTTCGGCATCGCGACGGATTGGAAGCTCACCTTCGACGCCGCCGGTGAGCCGGGCGGCTTCCCGCTGGGGCAATCGACCTTCAAGTCACTCTACCTTTCGCTGGCCAAGCGCGATCGCGAGCTGACCATTCAAAGTCACGGCAATCACGTCGAGGCCGCGCTCGACACGATCCGACTAGGCGGCGCCACGGACCTGAAGCGAGCCAAGCTACGCATGCCGCAAATCATCTCGACCGACTTGGACGACTTCGACGCCGTCCTGCCAGATGACGCCAAAGTCAGCGTGAAGGCGGGCGAAGCCAAGGCGTCGCTGTCGCTCGACATGGACAAGGATTATTGGGCGAGAGGCCCTCTCAAGGCCGAAATTTTACGCTCGAAGACGGTGGCGGCAGGAGTATCGATGTCGGGGAACACGTGGCTCGAGAGCCAAGTTCGCGTCAACCCGAAGCAGAAGATCGCGACCCTCGAGGATCTGCAAATGCGCGTCAGGAACGGCAGCATGCGCGCAGGCGACGAAGCGGTCGATGGCTGGTGGATGAACGTCGTAGCGAAGCGACTCACCTACCGAAGCACCGAGCCCCCGAGCGCCGAGGGCAGCCTGAGCGTGCGCACTCAAAACCTGCAGCCCGCGCTCGAAGCCCTGGCCGAGAAGGACAAGATCAGCGACATCATCCCCGTGCTGACCCGCCTCGACGACTTTCGAGCCAAGACGACGTTTCGCATGACCGGCGACGTGACCGACCTGACGCTCGAATCCGAGAGCGATATTTGGGACGCCTCGGGGCGCATCTATTCCACGCCCAAGAAGACGCTGATGGCCCTCGTGGTGGGCGGCCAAACGGTTTCGCTCGGCGTCGCCGATCTCGGCGATGGCCTCGAGCTGCGGCCGCTGGCAAAGACCGACTGGCTCAACGAAAAGCTGGCGCGGTTCCCCAAACCGCTGATTCAGATGAGCGCGGCCAAACCTTGACGACCCTGCCTCGCGAGCGATTCGTGTGCGTGCGCGGCGCGCGGGAGCACAACCTGAAGAACGTCGACGTCGACATCCCGCGCCAGGCGCTGGTGGTGTTCACGGGCGTCTCGGGCTCGGGCAAGTCCTCGCTCGCGTTCGGCACCTTGTACGCCGAAGCTCAGCGCCGCTACCTGGAGTCGGTTTCGCCTTACGCGCGGCGCTTGTTCCACCAAATGAGCGTGCCCGACGTCGACGACATCAGCGGCCTGCCGCCCGCCGTCGCCCTCGCTCAGCAGCGCGGCGGCGTGACGACGCGGTCTTCCGTCGGCAGCGTGACGACGCTGTCGAACCTGCTGCGCATGCTCTATTCGCGAGCCGGCGACTACCCGCCGGGCCAGCCGCTCCTCTACGCCGAGTCGTTCTCGCCGAACACGGCCGAGGGCGCCTGCCCGCGCTGCAGCGGCCTGGGCCGCACCTACGAGGTCAGCGAGAAGCTGATGGTGCCGGACGATTCGCTCTCGATCCGTGAGCGCGCGGTCGCGGCGTGGCCCAGCGCCTGGCAAGGCCAGAACCTGCGCGATATCTTGACCACGCTCGGTCACGACGTCGACCGCCCCTGGCGCGAGCTACCCCAGAAGACCCGCGACTGGATCCTGTACACGGAGGAGCAGCCGACGGTCCCGGTGTACGCCGGCTTCACGCTGAGCGAGGTCAAGCGTGCGCTGAAGCGCAAGGAAGAGCCCAGCTACCAGGGGACGTTCACCAGCGCTCGCCGCTACGTGCTCTCTACCTTCGCGACCTCCGAGAGCGCGCTGATGAAGCGTCGCGTGTCCGCGTTTCTCGTAGCGACGGATTGTCCGGATTGCCGCGGCCTGCGCCTCCGCCCGGAAGCGCTGGCCGTGACCTTCGCCGGCCTCACCATCACCGAGCTTGCGCGCCTGCCCTTGAAGCACTTGCGGCGCTTGATCGTGCCCTTCGCGGAAGGCGAGGGCACCATCGAAGGCAGCGCCGACCACCCCGAAAAGGCGATCGTGGTGCGACGCATCGCGGAGGACCTGCAGCGTCGCCTGACGGTCCTGCTCGACCTTGGCCTGGGCTACCTCGACCTTGACCGCAGCACACCGACGCTGTCGCCGGGCGAGCTTCAGCGCTTGCGGTTGGCGACGCAGGTGTGCTCGAGCCTCTTCGGGGTGGTTTACGTGCTCGACGAGCCTTCGGCGGGCCTGCACCCGGCCGACACCGAGGCGCTGCTGCGAGCGCTCGACCGGCTCAAGGCCGCAGGCAATACGCTCTTCGTCGTCGAGCACGAGCTCGACGTCATTCGGCGCGCGGATTGGATCGTCGATGTCGGCCCCGGCGCTGGCAGCGAAGGTGGCCAGATCCTGCACAGCGGCCCGCTCGCGGATTTGGAGCACGTAGCAGCATCCCGGACCCGGCAATACGTCTTTCGCCAGGGGCGCGGGCCCGAGCGCACGCCCCGAGCGCCGAGCCGCTTCCTCCGCTTGAGCGGGGCGAATCGTAACAACTTGCAAGACCTGACGGTACAGGTGCCGCTCGACGTGCTCACCTGCGTCACTGGCATCTCCGGGTCGGGCAAGTCGAGCCTCGTCAGCCAGCTGCTCGTCTCGCTGCTCGGGCGCGCGCTGGGCCAGGAGCCCCTGGGAGACGCCGAGCTCGACGAGCTCGAGCGGCAGCCGGCGAGCGACCTGACAGGCAAGCTCAGCGGTCACGAGCACCTGAAGCGACTCGTACAAGTCGATCAGCGGCCCATCGGGCGCACGCCGCGCTCGAATTTAGCCACCTACACCGGGCTGTTCGACGACGTCAGAAAGCTGTTCGCGGCCACGCCGCTCGCCAAGAAGCGCCGCTACGACGCCGGTCGCTTCTCGTTCAATGTCGCCAAGGGCCGCTGCGAAAACTGTCAGGGCGAAGGCTTCGTGATGGTCGAGCTGTTGTTCCTACCCAGCGTCTACTCACCCTGCCCCGCCTGCCGCGGCTCGCGCTACAGCGACAAGACGCTCGAGATCCGTTACCGCGAACGCAGCATCGCCGATGTGCTCAGCATGACCGTCGACGCAGCGTACGAGTTCTTTCTCGATCAGCCGGGGCTACAGCGCTCACTATCCATGCTGCGTGAGGTGGGTCTCGGCTACCTGCGGCTGGGTCAACCCGCGACGGAGCTGTCGGGCGGTGAAGCGCAGCGCATCAAGCTCGCGACCGAGCTTCAGCGCAGCCAGCGCGCGGGCACCGTCTACGTGCTCGACGAACCCACGACGGGGCTGCATCCCGCTGACGTCGAGCGGTTGATGCTGCAGCTGCAGCGCTTGGTGGACGCGGGCGCCACCGTCATCGTGGTCGAGCACGACCTCGACGTGATCCAGCAATCCGACTGGATCATCGACATGGGGCCCGGCGCCGGCGACGAAGGCGGCAAGATCGTCGCCGAGGGCACGCTCGACCAAGTCCGCCGCAGCGCTCACAGTCGCACCGCGGAATTTCTGCGCCGCGAGCCCGCGTGAGCCTACCGCTGGCGCGCCGATCAGCTCGCAACCCGCCGACAGCACGGCTCGCCTGAGCGCGGCTGTCGCTTGAAGAGCGCGCCTGCTTCTTCGGGCACGGGCGTTGCACGCGAGCCAGCCATGCAATCGATCCAGCTCGGACGCAGGGAACAAAGCGAGCAGCGCGCGCGCTTCCTCGGCTACTTCAGCTTGGCTCTGGGCGTGGCAGAGCTCGCCGCACCGGGCCGCTTGGCCCAGCTCATTGGTCTCAAGGACACGTCGCGAACGCGCAGCTTTCTGCGCGTCTTGGGCCTCCGTGAGGTCGTGAGCGGCTTGGCGGTGCTCGCCAAACCCGAGTCGGCGGGGCCGTTGTGGTCGCGCGTGGCGGGCGACGCGGTCGATCTCGCGCTGCTGGGCGCCGCGCAGACCAACGGCGTAGAAAGTCGGACAAAGCTCGGCTTGGCCACCGCCGCAGTGGCCGGCGTGACCGCGCTCGATGCCTACAGCGCGGCTCGCCTGAGCCGTAACGGAACGATCCAAAAGGTGACGCAGCCGATCCACGTCGTGCGCAGCGTGACCATCGATCACCCGCCAGAAGTGGTCTATCAATTTTGGCGCAAGCTAGGAAATCTGCCCCAGTTCATGGCGCACCTCGAGGCCGTGGAAGAAGAGGGCGAGACGTCGCTGTGGAAAGCCAAGGGCCCCGCGGGTCTGACGATCGAGTGGCGCGCGGAGCTCACGGTGGACGAGCCGGGCCAGCGGCTAGCCTGGCGCTCCCTCGAAGGAGCCAGCGTGCCCAACCGCGGCGCGGTTTGCTTCAAGCCAGGCCCGGCCGGGCGAGGGACAGAGCTGATCGTCGAGCTCAAGTACGATCCCCCAGGCGGCGCCTTCGCGGGCGCCCTCGCCAAGCTGTTCGGCGAGGAACCAGGTCAGCAGATCGCCGGAGATCTGCGGCGGCTCAAGCAGGTGCTCGAGACCGGAAGCGTGGTGCACTCCGACGCCAGCATTCACCGGGGCATGCACCCGGCGCGGCCAGCTGCGGACCACGAAAAAACCATCGTGCTCGGAAGGAGCGAGGCATGAAAGCCAACTGTTGGATGGGTAAGAAGCGGGTCGAAGTTCAAGACGTGCCGGATCCGAAGATTTTGAGCCCGCGCGACGCGATCGTGCGCATCACCAGCACCGCGATCTGCGGCTCCGACCTGCACTTGTACAACGGCTTCGTGCCGAGCATGGAGAAGGGCGACGTGCTCGGGCACGAGTTCATGGGCGAGGTCGTCGAGGTCGGCAAGGGCGTTTCGAACTTGCAGGTAGGAGACCGAGTGGTGGTCCCCTTCCCGATCGCTTGCGGCAACTGCGGGGCCTGCAAGGCGGGGGCAACCTCGCTGTGCGAGAACTCCAATCCCAACGCCTGGGCGGCCGAAAAGCTATGGGGGCACTCCCCGTGCGGCATCTTCGGCTACTCGCACCTGCTGGGCGGCTACGCGGGCGGGCAGGCGGAGTACGCGCGCGTTCCGTTCGCCGACGTGGGGCCGCTGAAGGTGCCATCCCACCTGACGGACGAACAGGTGCTGTTCCTCTCCGACATCTTTCCGACTGGCTACATGGGCGCCGAGATGTGCGACATCAAACCGGGCGCGGTGGTGGCGGTCTGGGGCGCGGGACCTGTGGGTCTATTCGCGATGGCGAGCGCCCGCATGCTGGGAGCCGAGCGAGTCATCGCCATCGACCGCTACGAGGCACGCCTGCAGCGGGCCTACGAAGGCGCGGGCGCGACCGACACCATCAACTACGAAAAGACCGACGTTTACTCGATGTTGCAAGGCCTCACCGGTGGCCGCGGACCCGACGCTTGTATCGACGCGGTGGGCTTGGAGGCGCATTCGGACGGAGTCATGTACGCGGTGGACCGCGTGAAGCAAGCCACGATGATGGAGAGCGACCGGCCGCTCGCGCTGCGTCAGGCGATTCGCTGCTGCCGCAACGGCGGCACCGTGTCGGTGATCGGCGTGTACGGCGGCTTCATCGATCACTTCCCGATGGGGGCGGTCGTGAACCGCTCGCTCACGATCAAGAGCGGTCAGTGCCACGTCCACCGCTACATGCGCCCGCTGCTGGAGCGCATCGAGCGCGGCGACATCGATCCGAGCTTCGTGATCACGCACACGCTGCCGCTGAGCGCGGCCGCCGAAGGTTACGACCTATTCCTCAACAACCGTGACGGCTGCGAGAAGGTGGTGCTGAAGGCGGCGTGATAGAGGCAACGTAAGAAACCGCAAAAGAGCGCTGAACCGAGGTACAAGCTCGAGATGGCCGTCGAGATGCGCGTGCTCGGTTCAGCCGCTGGCGGCGGCTTTCCCCAATGGAACTGCGGGTGCACGAACTGCGCCCGGGCCCGGCTCGGCCAGCTCGCCCCGCGCACGCAAGATTCGCTTTCGATCTCGGCCAACGGCCAAGACTGGTTTCTCATCAACGCCTCACCCGACGTCGCCCGCCAGATCGAAGCGACACGTCCGCTTTGGCCACGCGCGCAGCGAGGGTCGCCCATTCGGGGCGTCGTGTTGACCAATGGCGATCTGGATCACGTGCTCGGGCTGCTCCAGCTGCGGGAGGGGCAGCCGCTTTCGCTGTACGCCACGCCCGAGGTGAGGGCCGGCCTCGAGCAAAACAGCATGCTGCGCACGCTGATGCGCTTCGACGGGCAGCTCGTCTGGCGCACGCTCGCGCTCGGCGAGGAGCAGCAACTGCTCGGGCCGCGCGGCGAGCGGTCGGACGTGTTCGTGCGGCCGTTCGCGGCTCCCGGCAAGCCGCCGCTGCACTTGGCCGCCGTCGCGGCGCCGTCCGCCGGCGATAACGTGGGCCTCACGCTGCGCGGAGCCAGCGCAGCGAAGGCCGTCTACCTGAGCGCCACCTCCGCGATCGCGCCCGTTCGCGAGCAATTGGAGGGAGCGGCCGTGCTCTTGCTCGACGGCACCTTCTGGTCCGAAACAGAGCTCATCGACGCCAAGCTGGGTCACGCCAGCGCGCGTGACATGGCGCACCTGCCCGTCGGCGGCGAGGCGGGCAGCGTCGCGCAGTGCGCGAGCCTCGAGGTGGGGCGCAAGCTGCTGACCCACATCAACAACACCAACCCCATCCTCGATCCGAGCTCCGCCGAGCGCGCGTGGCTGAGCGCCCAAGGCTGGGAGTTGGCGGAAGACGGCCTGCGGCTCGCGTTTTGAACCGAGAAAGTGAGCCGCGTTCGGTTCAGGCCAGACGTCCAGCGGCCTGAGGCGAGGGAGCCTTGACCTGAACGAGGCTCGAGCGGCGCTTCGTGGCGAGCGCCTCGAAGATCGTCCGCAGCTTGTGCAGAGCCGCGCGCTGTCCGGCCAAGTTGCCGCCCGTCACCAACTGCAAAGGCAAAAGCCCTGGCAAGCGCACCGCCAGGGTATCGAAGCTCGCGCGGTAGGCTCCGGCCGCTAGCGCGCGCCCAATCTCGGCGGCGAGCAGCTGCGCGTCGTCGGCGTCGACGCCGCCGTCGGAGACGATCTGACTGAGCTCCATGAACTGCTCGACGTCGCCGTGCCGGTAGCTGCAGCTCGGCACGACCCGAAGCGGATCATCGCAGCTGGCGCAGCGCCCAGCGCCGACGCTGGGCCCGGTGATCGCCATGAGCGCGACCCGCTGACAGCTGTCGCACAGCGTCACTAGGTAGTTGGTCATGCACGCACTGTACGCCCAGGCGAGCAGTGGCGGCAGCGAGCATTGCGTCCGTTAATCTACTGACACACGGACGCCGGTGTCGGCCCTGCTACGGACGCTGGGCTGACGCGCGGCTCTCGGCAACCAGCGAGGAAATCGTCTTGAGCAGCGTGGCCGCGTCCACCGGTTTGGCAAGGTGCTTTTGATAGCCAGCGGCGCTGACCAGGTGCACGTCGTGTCGGCCAGCGTAGCCAGTGAGCGCGACCGCAGGCAGCTTTGCAGCGACGTGACCGCGCGCGCGGATCTCTCGCATCAAGTCCAGGCCGTCCTGATCCTGAAGACCAATGTCGCTGATCATGATGTCGAACGACCCTTGCTCGAGCAGCTGCAGCGCGCGCTCTGCCGAGTCCGCGCCGATCACGCGAGCGCCCGCTCGCTCGAGCAGGTAGCTCACGAGCTCGAGGTTGTCCTGCTCGTCGTCGACAGCCAAGATGCGCACGCCCTCCAGCTCGCCCTGCGGCTCGAAGGCTTGCGCGGGGGGCCGAGCAGACTTCGCCGCGACCGGCACGCGCAGCGTGAACACCGAGCCCGCGCCCTCACCAGCGCTCGCGGCCGTCAAGCTGCCGCCGTGCGCCTCCGCGAGTTGTTTGGCGATGGCCAGGCCCAGCCCCAAGCCGCCCTTGCGGCGCTGGGCCGTGCCGCCTTGATGAAAGACGTCGAACACGCGCTGCAACAGCTCGGGGCTCATGCCGATGCCGGTGTCGCGAACCGACAACTCGGCGACGTGTCCGTCACGCTTGAGCGTGACTTCGATTCGCCCCCCTGCTTCGGTGAACTTGACCGCGTTGTTGAGCAGGTTGGTGACTATCTGCTGGATGCGGGTGGAGTCACCGTAGACGTCGACGTCCTCCAGCATCTGGTAAGTCAGCTCGAGGCGCCGCTGCGCGACTGCCGGTCGCGCCGCAGAGATGACCGCCTCGGTGAGCGAGCCAAGCTCGAGGCTCGTCATTTCCAGGTTGAGCTTGCCGGCGATGATCCGCGAGATGTCCAACAAATCGCCGATGAGTTGGGCTTGGGTCCGCGCGTTACGCTCGATCGTCTGCGCGGCTCGTCGAGCCCCTTCGTTGAGCGATGAGTCGTTCAAGAGGATCTGCGCCCAGCCCAGCATCGCGTTGAGCGGCGAGCGCAGCTCGTGACTGAGCACGGCCAGAAACTGATCCTTGGCGAGGCTGGCCTGCTCGGCCGCGATCAACGCCGAGTGCGCCGCCTCCGCCAGCTCCCGTTCACGCAAGTCGAACACGACACCGCAGCAGGTGGAGGCGCTGCCGCCCAGCAGCGGGCTCAAGGTGAGCTGCACCGGGATCGCGTCCTCGCGCGCCTGCAGGCGAATCTGGCCCTTCACGGCGTGCGTCATGCCCTCTTGCACGAGCGAGCGCACGGTGGCCTGGTAGCGCGAAGGGACGAGCTGCGTCAGCGGTTGGCCGATCACCTCCTCCACCGGCAAACGCAGCAGCTGCGCCAAGTAGGCGTTGGCGTAGAGGATGGTGCCGTCCTCGGAGAGCGTGAGCGCCCCTTCTTGCATGCGCTCCACCAGGGTACGGAAGGGGTGATCAGGCCCCTCCAGATGGAACACCTGCGGGCCGTGCGGACCATGCACCACGACCGCGTCGACGTGACCGGCCGCGATGGCGTCGAGCGTAGCCTGAGCCTCTTCTACGCTGTGAGCCACACGGCCGCCGT
Organism: Pseudomonadota bacterium; assembly: GCA_023431345.1. GTDB lineage: Bacteria > Myxococcota_A > Polyangia > Polyangiales > Polyangiaceae > PMG-095. Next base: position 76,846 of record JAEYWK010000205.1, on the reverse strand, counting down.
CGCTGGTCGAGCGTGCCATGGCTTCATCCGTCCGACACCGATCGCTCCAAGTCGAGCGCGATGACTGCGCGGTCGGCGTTGGACAGGTCGCCGATGACGCGCTTCATCGGCTCCGGGATCTTTCGAATCAAGGTGGGCACGGCCAAGATTTGGTCGGCCTTGGCCAGGTCGGGACGCTTCGTCAGGTCGATGACCTCGATGTCGTAGTTGCCCTTGAGCTGGGCCTCGCACAGCTTCCGCAGGTTCGCGAGCGCCGTGCGTGAACGCGGCGAGTCACCCGCGACGTAGAGCCTCAAGTTCCACTGGCCGTCCTTGGCGCTAGAGGCCCTGGCCGTGGAGAGCTTCGCCGACTTCGCGGGCCGGGCGGCGCTCGCCGGCTTCGCCGCCTTCACCACCTTCTTGACGACCTTCTTGGCTGCCATGGCGTTTACTTCTTTCTCCGCCCCGCCAACTTCGGCGTGCTTACGGTGTTGCCGCGGCCCCCTCGCAGGCGGGCCATGCGTTCGCGGTTGGCGGCACGCTGTTCCTCCGCGTCCTCCGCGGACCGGATGGCGGCCTGGAGCTCCAGCTCCTCGGCCGCAAATTCGGCACGCAGCTCGGCGATGCGCTGCTCCAAGAGCGCGTGCTTGCGCTCGAGTAGCCGCTGGGCGCGTCGCTTCTCGAGGTCGCGCTCACGCGCCGCCACGGCATCACGCGCTTCCTGCATCAAGCGCGCGGAGCCGGTGAGCACGCCTTCGGGGCCGATGTAAGGCTCCTCCAAGCGCACGCCATCTCGAGTGATCACGAACTCGCGCACTTGATTGGAGTGCGCCGTGCCCCGCGATTTCAGAATGTAGAGCCCCCGCGTCCGCTCGCCGTTCATTTCGATCGACTTGACGAGGATCCAGGTGTCCACGAGGGAAGAGACTGCCATGTCCGTGGCTTCCATCGCTTCTCCGCCGTGTGTCAAACTGGTAAGCAGTACGGTGATGCCGCGGTTCTTGTAAAAGTCGATCACGCGCACCAGCATCAGATGCGCGTCATAGGCCGCGCCAGCGCTGGCCATCGTCCCCACCGGATCGATGATCACGGACTGGGGCTCGAACTCAGTCGTCACCTTGTGCAGGATCGCCAGATGGCCCTCCAGCCCCAAGCTGGTAGGACGGTGTGAGGTGATGCGCAGCAGGCCGCCCTTCACGTGCCGCTCCAAGCCAAGCCCGATGGTGCCCATGTTGCGCATGATTTGCGCGGCGGACTCTTCATAGGACACGTAGAGGCAGCGCTCGCCGGCCGCGCAGGTAGCGTGAGCCAGATGTGCGGCCAGGCTGCTCTTGCCGGAGCCGGCGGTGCCCGACACGAGCACGGTGCTTCCGCGGTAGTAACCACCCCCGCCCAACATCTCGTCGAGGCCCGGTATTCCGGAGCTCACTCGCTCATTGCTGACGGTGTGCTCGAGCTCAGCGGCCGTGATCGGCACGACCGTCAGCCCGTCGCGATCGATCAGGAATGGGTATTCGTTACTGCCGTGGGTGGAGCCGCGGTACTTCACGACGCGCATGCGCCGCGTGGAGATCTGATCGTTCACGCGGTGATCGAGCAGCACCACGCAGTCAGACACGTACTCTTCGAGGCCGTGTCGCGTCAGCGTACCGTCACCGCGCTCGGCGGTCACGATCGTCGTCACGCCGCGCTCTTTCAGCCAGTTGAACAGGCGCTTGAGCTCGGAGCGCAGGAGGCCGTAGTTGGTGAGCCCGCCGAAGATCGTCTCGAGCGTGTCGATCACCAGGCGCTTGGCCTTGACCGTGTCGAGCGCGAGCCCCAAACGAATGAACAGACCTTCCAGGTCGTATTCACCGTTCTCCTCGATTTCGGAGCGCTCGACGCGGATATGATCGACGGACAACAGGCCGCGGCGCTCGAGGTCTTTGACGTCGAAGCCGAGCGAGGCGACGTTCTTCGCCAGATCTTCCTCGGCCTCTTCGAAGGCGACGAAGGCGCCCGGCTCCCCGTGATCGAGCGCGCCGCGTATGAGAAACTGCATCCCGAACAGCGTCTTGCCGCAGCCTGCCGCGCCGCAGATCAGCGTCGTGCGGCCTTCAGGGACGCCTCCGTGCGTAACTTCGTCGAAGCCCGCAATCCCGGTCGGCACTTTGCGGAGGGTAGCGGGAGCGTTAGCGGGTGCGACGCGACGTCGCGTGGCGGAGCGTTGGGGCATCGGTTGACCTCGCGGTCTTACCGCGGATCTGCCGCTGCAACACGACAAAATTGCTACAGCCGGGCCTCGCCAGATCGCCCGAGCGCGGGCGCCACGCTGCGCCAAAGCGCCACGCTAGATTTCTCGATTTTCGTTGCTCCCCATCAGCTCGGATCGGGGCTGACGTCCGCTTTCGAACAGCTCGACCGCGCGGCTGCGCTCTTCCCAAGCGGACTGCGCGGCGCGCTCGAGGGCGGCCGCAGTTTCGAGGGCTTTACGAACGACGTCGGCATCAACGGGCTTGGTCATGATTCAGGCTCCGGGCCGCCCGCGTCGATCATGATGGGAGGAATTCTGGGATCCTCGTCCACGCCCAAGACGGCGCGCTGGATGACCTCGAGCGGGAGCTTGGGCGTACGGTCTGCATAAAGCAAGCCATTGGCTTCTTGGTAAGTGTCGGTCAACTGCGTGTAGCAGAAGCCCGACAGCGCCTCGAGCCTGCGCACCACCCGCAGCAGGCGCCGGAACGACGACTGGAAAGCTTCGACGCCGCTCGCACGCGTGTAGCCCCACGCCCCGGCGTCTTTGCTGAGGGCGATGCCTCCAAACTCGGAGAGCACGATCGGGTGCTCTCGCTTGGAGTGGCCCTCGAGCACGAGCGCGCGGCCGGCGGGGCGCTCGCGCTTGAACAGTCGAGGCACCACGTCGTGGGCGAAGTAGCGCCGCCCCAGGCGCTCGTAGTCTGGGTCGTAGTCGTGAATGCCGATGATGTCGGTCGCGACGCTCTCCCAGCCGTCATTACCGACCACGGGCCGCGAGGGGTCGTGAGTTTTCGTCAGATAATACAGGGCGCGCACGTAATTTCGCTCGGGTGCGCTGTCGGGCAAATTCGGGACGCCCCACGACTCGTTGAATGGCACCCAGGCCATGATGCACGGATGACTGACGTCACGCTCGAGGATCTCCATCCATTGCTGCGTCAGGCGCTCGACGGAGCGCTTGGAGAAGCGGTAGGCGCTCGGCATCTCTTCCCACACCAATAGGCCTAGCCTGTCGCACCAGTAGAGAAAGCGCGGAGACTCGATCTTCTGGTGCTTCCGCACTCCGTTGAAGCCCATGGCCTTGACCAGCTCTATGTCACGCCGGATGGCCTCGTCGCTCGGGGCGGTGAGGCCCGTTTCGGGCCAATAGCCCTGGTCGAGCACCATGCGCAGCATGTAGGGGCGCCCGTTCACGAGAAACCGATCGCGATGAACGGCGACGGTGCGCAGCGCGGTGTAGCTGCGCACGCAGTCGATCCGCCTTCCGCTCATGTCGGTGAGCTCCAGCTCGGCTTCGATCAAGCGAGGGGTAGCCGGGCTCCAGAGCAGCTCGTTTCGAAAGTCATCGATGCCCGGATCGGAGAGCGCGATGCGCCGATGCACCTCTCCCGCGACGACCAAATACTCATCGTGCGCGAGGATCAGATCATCTACCCAGAGCTTGACTCCCAAGCGCAGCTTGCTGCCGAGCGGCGCCATGACCGCCGCGTCGAGGCTGATTTCCCAGCGTTCCACGTTCGAGGTCCACGTCAGGCTCGTGAGGCGAGTGACGGGAACTCGCTCGAGCCAAACCGTTTGCCAAATGCCGGTCGTGCGCGGATACCAAATCGAGTGGGGATTGAGCTGCCAGTCTTGCTTGCCGCGAGGCTTTTCGAGATCCGTCGGGTCGTCTTCGGCGCGCACCACCAGCTCTTGCTCGGAAGCGGCTGGATCGAGATGGTCGGTGACGTCGAACGAGAACGGAGCGTAGCCACCTTCGTGCTCTCCGAGGCGGACGCCATTCAACCAAACCGTAGCGTGGTAGTCGACCGCGCCGAAGTGGAGGATGAGCCGCTCATCGGCCGCCAGTGGAGGCGACCCGAACCAGCGCCGATACCAACAAGCCCGGTAGAGCCCGGTATCGGCGATGCCGCTCTGCGATGTTTCGGGCGCAAACGGGACGACGATGCGCTGGAGCCACTCCACCTGACTCGGCCGCGACACGGACGCGTCGTGATCCAAGGCGAATTGCCATTCGCCGTTGAGCGATTGCCAAGAGTCGCGACGCAACTGCGGGCGCGGGTAGCCGAGCGGATCTCCTTCCGGCGCTCCACTGCCGGGTGTCGGCGGAGGTGACGAGTCCAAAACCCCAATGCGCGTTTGGTACCGACGGGGCACGTCCAACAACGTAGTGCGTGACGCCGAAATGTCGACTCTCAATTTGAGCTCGAGCTGTCTCGCCCATTGCGCCCCAGGGAAACAAACTTGTCGCGCGTCTCTGCGGGCAATCGAGTCACGGGTCCGCGGAAAGCGGCGGGGAGATCGGCCGCATCGTTGGCATGCGGCGTGCTGACAGCGCAGGCGATGCAACCCGCCAACGAAGTTTCCGCGAGCTACGACATAGTCTGCTTCTCCCACTTGCGGTGGCATTTCGTTTTCCAGCGACCTCAGCACTTACTGAGCCGCTGCGCGCGCTCGCGTCGCGTGTTCTTCATCGAAGAGCCTATCGTCGAAGACGCCTTCATCGAAGACGCCGGCGAGGCGCGCGCGCACGCGTGGTTGGATGTCTCGCTGGATCCCGCCACGAACGTGAACGTCGTGGTGCCGCACCTGCGGCGCGGCCTTTCCGAAGATGAGCAAGAGCGCGTTCAATCTCAGCTGCTCGTCCAGCTGGCCGAAGAGCAGCAGATTTCGAGCCACGTGCAGTGGTTCTATACCCCGATGGCGCTGCCCATCGCGCGCGCGCTCGAGCCGCGCGCCCGAGTCTATGACTGCATGGACGAGCTGTCAGCCTTCAAAGGCGCGCCGAAGCAGCTCATCCAACGCGAAGCCGAGCTGTTCGAGCTCGCCGACGTCGTCTTCACCGGCGGGCAAGCCTTGTTCGAGGCGAAGCGCCAGCTTCATCGCAACATTCACGCGTTTCCCAGCAGCGTCGACGCCAAGCACTTCGGTCGCGCCCGTGGCGGCCTCGAAGAGCCGGCGGATCAGCGCTCGATCCCAGGGCCCCGGCTCGGCTTCTTCGGCGTCATCGACGAGCGCATGGACTTGAGCTTGCTCGAAGGCGTGGCGCGGGCCAAACCCGAGTGGCAGCTCGTCTTGATCGGCCCTGTCGTCAAGATCGATCCCGCGGACCTCCCTCGCCTGCCGAACATCCACTACCTGGGGGCCAAGTCGTACGCGGAGCTGCCGAGCTACCTCACGGGCTGGGACGTCGCGCTGCTACCGTTCGCCAAGAACGAAGCCACACGCTTCATCAGCCCGACCAAGACGCCTGAATACTTGGCGGCGGGCAAGCCGGTCGTGTCTACGTCCATTCGCGACGTGGTGCGTCCCTACTCCGTGCAAGGGCTCGCGCGCATCGCCGACACTCCCCGTGATTTCGTAGCCGCGTGCGAGGCGGCCCTCAGCGAGCCTCGCGACAGGCTGCTGCGACGAGCCGATCAGTTCCTATCGCGGATGTCTTGGGATACGACGTGGTCGCAGATGCAAGAGCTGGTCGATCAGGCCGCCCAGCCGCCGAGCGCCCGCATCAGCGGCACGCAGCGGGCTTTGGCCGCGGACGACGAGCGCGAAGTTGGCTGAAGGCGGCGCGCCCCCGTTCCGAAAGCAAGCCATGAATCAGCTCCCGCTCGAGCTTTGGGGCGGCATCGAATGCACGGTCAACCGCGTCGATGATTGCTACCACGATCAGCTCCAATTCTCCGGTCATCGCCAGCGCGCGAGTGACCTCGAACAACTGGCCTCGCTCGGTGTCAAGGCCTTGCGCTACCCGGTGCTGTGGGAGCACGCCGCTCCCGATTCGATCGACGCTATCGACTTGAGCTGGGCCGAAGCGCGCCTCGCGCTCCTCCGCGACGCCTGCGTGGAGCCGATCGCGGGGCTACTTCACCACGGCAGTGGACCTCGCTACACGAACCTGCTCGACCCGCACTTTCCGGAGCTCTTGGCACGCTACGCGGCCGCGGTCGCGGAGCGGTTTTCGTGGGTTGCGGCCTACACGCCCGTCAACGAGCCGCTCACGACGGCTCGCTTCAGCGGGCTCTACGGGCACTGGTACCCGCACCAGCGCAGTAACCGCGCCTTCGTGCGCGCGCTGCTCAACCAAGCGTGGGGCACGGTGCTGGCGATGCGCGCGATCCGGGAGCGGCGTCCAGCGGCGCGTCTGGTGCACACCGAAGACCTGGGCTTCGTGCGCAGCACGAAAGACTTGCTGTACCAAGCGGACTTCGAGAACGAGCGCCGCTTCTTGGGGCTCGATCTGCTCTACGGCCGCGTCGACCGGCACCATCCCCTCCACGACTACTTGGTGGAGTCGGGGGCGACGCCGCGCGAGCTCGCGGCTTTTCGCGAACACCCCTGCATTCCGGATGTGCTCGGCTTCAACTACTACGTGACGGGCGAGCGCTTCCTCGACAGCCGCGTCGAGGCGTTCCCGGCTCACGTCGTGGGCGGCAACGGGCGGCAGCGCTACGCCGACGTCGAAGCGGTGAGGATTTGCCGGCGCGGGCTGGTAGGCCCCGGCGTGCTACTGGCGCAGGCGTTCGAGCGCTACGGGACACCTGTCGCCCTGACAGAAGCTCATTTGGCGGGCCACCCCGACGAGCAGGCGCGTTGGTTTTCCTACCTGTGGCACGAAGCCGAGCGCGCCCGCAGCATCGGCGCGCGCGTCAAGGCCGTCACGGCGTGGGCACTGCTCGGCCCCTACGGGTGGGACCGATTGGTGACGCGCGGCCCCTGCTCGTACGAGCCGGGGGCCTTCCAGGTGGAAGACGGTCAGCTCGTCGAGACGCCGTACGCGGGCTTCCTGCGCGCGGTCGCGCAAGGCTCGCCGCAAGTCGTCGACGGAGGCTGGTGGCGGGCCGACGAGCGCTTGCTCTACGAAGAGCGGCGCGATCCGCGGCTACCCGCCCTCGAGCAAGCGCAAGCTGGCGACTAGCGCCGCTTCGCAGCTGACCAGCGTTTGCTCGATGTCGCGCTCGGAGTGAGCGCCGGAAATGAACCAGAGGTGACGCGGGTGGAGCAGCACGCCGCGAGCCAGCACCTCCCGATAAAACACCTTCGTGAGCAGCTCACTCCGGGCTGCGTCGTCGCCCGTGAAGCGAAAGAAGGGCATCGCGGGCAGCGGCTCCGGGTAAGCCAGCGCCGCCACCTTGGCGCGGGCAACGATGTCGTTGAGGCCGTCGATCAGCCTTCGCCCGAGGCGCTCGACGTGAAGCAGCGTGCCCTCCGCTTGCGAGATGCGCTGCGCCTCGAGGCACGCGGCCATCGCCGCCGTTTCACCGTGGTACGTCGCGGAGTAGTGCATTCCGGCGGCCGCCTGCAGGATGGCGCGCCGCCCGCCGCAGATGGCGAGGGGCCAGCCGTTGGCGAGCGCCTTGCTCACCGTGATCAAGTCCGGCACCAGACCGATGCGCTGACACACGGAGCCGGGCGTGATGCGAAGGCCCGTCTTCACCTCGTCTACGATGAAGAGCGCGCCATGCTGTTGGCTAATCCGCTGCAGCTCGAAGAACGTCGGCGCATCGAAGGGCAGCACCATCTCTGGCGCCACGATCACGGCCGCGACGCGCTCCGGCTGCGCTCGCAGCGCCCGTGACAAGCTGTCAGGGTCGCTGGCGCGAAACTCGAGCACCTGCGCATCTAGACCGCTCGGCACGAAACGCTCGAGCGGCAAACACCAGTCATGCCAGCCGTGGTAGCCGGCGCGCGCCACCGCGCGGCGCCCCGTGTACTGGCGCGCGATGCGCAGAGCCGCAGTCGTCGCCTCCGATCCCGTCTTGAAGAACACTCCCATCTCCGCGCCCGGTAGTCGTGGCAGCAGGGCCTGGAGCAGCTCCAAGTGCAGGGGGTGATTCAAAGACACGAGGCCCCCCGCGCGAGAGCGGGCGGCGGCGGCCTCGTCGACTTCCCGGCGGGCGTAGCCGAGCAGCTGAGCCCCGAAAGCCATCAGGTAGTCGACGTATTCGTGCCCGTCGACGTCGCGGATACGGCTGCCGCTACCGGAGTCGAAATAGGTCGGCGTCGAGTCGACGTCGACGAGCGGCTTTCCCGAGAGGTGAAAGCCGCCTGGCATGAGCGACGTCGCGCGCGAGTAGAGCGCCCGGGAGCGCGGGTAGCGTTCGGCGAGCTCGGCGGCGCGGGCGCGCACGGCCGCAGGCTCGCTACTGGTAACGTGAGGGGTGTTCACGTCAGCGCTCCACTCCTTGCATCCCGGTGCTGGCGGCCGAACCTCAGCCCCCCGCGACGCGCGTGCGCTCTGCCAACTGCTCGGCCCGCGCCGCGCCGATGGCGGTCTTGACGTCTTGGCGCTCCTCCGGCGGGGGCAGGACGGCGGGCAAGCCCAAGGAGCTGACCCACAGCTCGCGACACCAACCTTTGGTGTGATAGAGGTGCTCGTCTTCTTGATCTTCGATTTGGGAGTAGGCTTGCAGTAGAGCCTCCGCCGCCGCGGCGCCTTCGCTCTGCAGCTTTCGCGCCACGCCGCCGAGCAAGTGCCAGTTGGAGTGATCCTTCGTTTCGGCAAGCACGACGCACTCGCAGGCGACGATCTCCGCGTTCGTCGCGTCGCCGGCGCGGAGCGCCATCGCCATCGCTTCCACCAGCGCGGCGCCGACGCTACGCACGATGGCACGCCCCGGCGTTTCGCGGGCGGCGTCGACGCCGAGCGCGCGACAAACTCCCTCGAGGGCGCTGACGTGAGTCTTCGTTTGCTCGAGGTACTCGGCCCACTCTTCGCGCAGATCGGGGTTGGAGGCGCACTCCAGCGCCTGCTCGTAGATTTTCACGCCGCCGAGCTCGTGCTCGAGCGACTGGAGCACCAGCTCCTGTAGCTGTTCGGTGTTCATGTTGAGGTCCTTGCGGCAGGCGTTGTCAAAGCAGCGGGGGATCGGTCTCGCGCTCGTGGTGGCGATGTCGGGCGATGGCATCGATGAACGCGGGCAGGGCTTCCGCCGCTCGCCCGTGCGCGGCCAGGATCATGCCCGTGTCGGGCTCCCCCGATGGCAGCTTGGCGGGCGCGCCTGCGCTTTCGACGAGCGCGACGGCCTCACCGAGCGCCAGGATCGGCTTGGCGTGACGGTACTGGTCCTTGATGAACTCGAGCGCGTGCCCGACGTTGCCGAGCCTGATGCTCGCGTCCTTTCCGCCGGGCACCGCGACCGCGTCGAACAGCACCGACGGCATGGTCTCGAGGGACACCTCCGCTTCCAAGCTGTCGCCAGCTTCGGTCTGCACGCTGCCCAGACGAATGCCGACGTAGCGCGGCACCGCCCCCTGCTCCGCCAGACCTTCGTGCAGCGCTTGCGCGGCTTCGCCGTCCACGCCGTCCGCCACCAAGATCGCGACTCGCCGCGTGGCGATGCTGCCGTTACCGGGCAGCGCCATCAGCGAAAGGGCCGGTGACACCTTCACCTCCGGCGCAGGCGGGTTCTTGATCGCGCGAGGCATCGGCTTCGGCAGCTCCATGCCCAGCTCGGCGGCTAGCGCCTTGGCCAGCCCCAAGTCGACGTTGGCCAGCATCGACACCACGCGCTGTCGGATCGCGGGCACTCGCACCCGGGTCAGCTCGAAGCGGAAGCCGCGCAGGATGTGCGCCTTCTCGATGGCGGTCTGGCTATTGTAGAAGAGCGTGGCCTGCGCGTAATGCTCAGCGAACTTTTCAGGCTTTCCGCGCACCTTGTCCTCGGCAACGGGCTCGCGAAAGGAGGTGAACCCGGCAGCGCCCGCCTGAAACGGGCAACCGCCGCCGAGAGAGTTCGGCTCGTAGGCGACCGCGCCGCGATGGATGGCCTGGCGGTGCATGCCGTCACGCTGATTGTTGTGGACCTGGGCGATCGGCGCGTTGATCGGGATCTCGTGGAAGTTCGGCCCGCCCAAGCGCGAGATTTGGGTGTCTTGATAGGAGTGGATGCGCCCCGCGAGCAGCGGATCGTTCGTGAAGTCGATGCCGGGCACCACGTGCGCGGCGCAGAACGCCACCTGCTCCGTCTCCGCGAAGAAATTGTCCGGGTTGCGGTTCAAGACGAGCCGCCCCACCGGCGTGACGGGCACGAGCTCTTCCGGGATCAGCTTGGTGGCGTCGAGCACGTCGAAGCTGAAGCGCTCCGCCTGCTTCTCGGAGAAGAGCTGGAAACCGAGCTCCCACTCCGGGAAGGCGCCCGCTTCGATGGCTTCCCAGAGGTCGCGGCGGTGAAAGTCCGGATCTGCACCCATGATCTTGACCGACTCGTCCCAGTCGAGCGAGTGCGTGCCCAGCACGGGCTTCCAGTGGAACTTGACGAAGGTGGACTTGCCCTGCGCGTTCACGAGCCGGAAGGTGTGCACGCCGAAGCCTTGCATCATGCGATAGCTGCGCGGCAGCGTGCGGTCGGACATGGCCCACATGAGCATGTGGGTCGACTCGGGCATCAGCGAGACGAAGTCCCAAAACGTGTCGTGCGCCGACGAAGCCTGCGGGATCGCGAAGTGCGGCTCCGGCTTGGCCGCGTGCACCAAGTCCGGGAACTTCATCGCGTCTTGAATGAAGAAGACGGGGATGTTGTTGCCGACCAGGTCCCAGTTTCCCTCTTCCGTATAGAACTTCACCGCGAACCCGCGCACATCGCGCGGCGTATCGGGCGAGCCTCGCTCGCCGATCACGGTCGAAAAGCGCACGAAGACGGGCGTGCGCTTGCCGGCTTCAGAGAAGAGCGCCGCGCGCGTGACCTGAGTCATCGGCTTGTAACACTCGAAGTAGCCGTGCGCCGCCGAGCCTCGCGCGTGCACGATGCGCTCGGGGATACGCTCGTGGTCGAAGTGGGTGATCTTCTCGCGGAGAATGAAGTCTTCCAGCAGCGCCGGCCCGCGCAGGCCCGCCTTGAGCGAGTGCTGGTTGTCGGCGACCGGCACACCCAGGTTGGTGGTCAAGACTCGCTCGCTCGCGTCGGTGCGCACGCGGTCGAGCGGCAGGTTGCCGGGATTGAAACCGAGCTGGGGTTGACCCTTGCCTAGCTTGCTGGAGCCGACCGCTTCGGTGACGGTGCTGCCGGTCGCCCGCGGGTGCGGCGGCTTGGCGGTGGCTCCTGCCGCCGGCGGACGTTGGGTGGCCTTGCCGTACTCGCTCGGCTTGTTGGGATTGAACGGCATCCCGGCCGTCAGCTGCTGGATGTCTTGCGCTTTCTGGTCGAGCTCGTCATCCGGCGCAGGGGGCATTTCGCGGCGCGCGGGAGCGCTGACCGTCGCTTTGGCGCTCGTGCGCGCGCCGCGCGCTTTGGTGGACGACGGGCGTTGAATCTTCTTCTTTTGAGCCATGCGAAGCTTTCGTTCGAGTCGGGTCGCGCTCTGAGCAAAAGACGTGCCTCCTCGAAACCCCTGGGCCAGCGCGCATTTGCGACGTGTCCCTCGCGGGCGACGCGGCCTTTCCGCCTCGCTTGAGCCAGAATGCCGCTGGCGGTGTACGCTCAGCGATTCCGGCTGCGCTCGATGTCGCGGCTGGGCTCGGCGCCAGGCGCGGCTTCGTCGGCGGGGCCGCGATTGCGCTCCCCTTCGTGACCGCGCAAGACCGCGGCGATCACGACGAAAAGGATGAGAGCCACCACGCCGCCGAGCACGCTCCACCACAGCCAACGTGCGCCTTGCTCGGCGCGGGCGGTGGAGTCGTACCGGGCGTTGGCCGATGAAGTTTCGTCTGGAGAGCGCATGCTAGGTAGCCGTGAACCCGTCGTGCCACGAAACCCTAGGCGAACGCGCGGCCCCCAATCCCGCAAAACTCAGCGCGGTTGCCGTCCCGCCAGGCAGACTTGTACAAAACTGCCTCACTTCGCATCACCCGTGAGTGTTGAGCGCGTCTCACTGTCTGGTGTTAGTCTTTGAGGCAATGGGCGCAGAGCATCCCGCGCAGCGCGGGCCATTCGGGCAAGCCACCGCATGGCTCGACGTACTGCAGCGACTGACCTCGGCGCTGGCGAGAGCGCGCACCCACGAGCAGCTGGCGAGCGTCATCATCGAGCAGGCGCTGCCCTTGCTGCACGCCGACGTGGGCGCGCTCACCCTCTGCTCCGACGACGGGCAGCAGCTGCGCCACGTCGGCTTCAAGAGCGCGGCGGCCGCTACCGGAGCCGCCTGGGACGAAAGCTCGATCGACGCGGCCCTTCCGCTCGCCGAGGCCGCCGAGAAGCGACGCGCGGTGATCGTGCGAACGCTCCAAGAGCGCAACGCTCGCTACCCCTTGCTCGCTGAGGCCAGCGGGCTCGATCGCGGCGGCCCCATCACGGCCTATCCGCTGTTCATCGGCCAACGCTTGGCAGGGATTCTCGCTTTCGGTTGGTACACCGCGCTGCACTTGGATGACGGCGATCTGACGGTGCTGCAGACGTTGGCGGAGCAATGCGCGCTCGCCCTGGAACGCGCGGAGCTCTACGACATGGCCGCTCGGGAGCTGACGGAGCGCCGCGCCTCGGAGCGGAAGCTGGTGGAGCTGAGCCAGCGCAAGGATGAATTCTTGGCCATGCTCGCGCATGAGCTCAGAAATCCGCTCGCGCCGATCCGCGCCGCTGCGGACCTGCTGGAGCTGAGCGGCATCAAAGACGAGCGCATCGGCCGCGTCAATCGCGTGCTCAAACGCCAAGTCGACCACCTGAAGCGCATGGTCGACGACTTGCTCGACGTGGCTCGCGTCGCCCAAGGACGGATGCTGCTGCAGCTGGAGCGCGTCAATTTGGTGGACGTGGTCCAGCATACCGCGGCTGACCACGTCGATCGCTTCGCCGCGGCGGGCATCGCCTTCGAGGTCGTGCTGCCGCGAGAAGCGTTGTGGGCGCTCGCCGACGCGACGCGCCTGGCCCAGGCCATCGGCAACCTGCTCGACAACGCGCGCAAGTTCTCGTCCCGGGGCACCGCCGTCTTCTTGCTTCTGCTGCGCGACGCCGCCGCGCCCGAGCAAGCCATCATCGAGGTGCGAGATCACGGCGCGGGCGTCTCGCGCGAGCTACTTCCGAACGTCTTCGAGCCCTTCACGCAGGCCGATCGCTCCCTGGCGCGCAGCTCGGGCGGGCTCGGCCTCGGTCTGTCCATCGCGCGCGGCGTCGCGCGGCTCCACGGTGGAGATGCTTCGGCGCAAAGCGACGGAGAAGGCACGGGCGCCGCGTTCCGTCTGATGCTGCCGCTGATCGAGGCGGCCGCGGACGAGAGCGCCCCCCCGCCATCCGCGGTTCAACCGATCGGCAAGCGCGTGCTGGTGGTGGAGGACAACCGTGACGCCGCGGAGATGATGGGCCTGCTCATCGACACCTATGGACACCAAGTCAAGCTGGCGCACCACGCGGAAGAAGCGCTCGCCGTGCTGGATCAGTGGCAAGCGCAGGTCATATTCTCCGACATCGGCTTGCCGGGCGTGAGCGGCTTCGAGTTCGCCGAGCGCGTGCGGGCTCGGCGCTCGGCGGCGCCGCGACCGCTGCTCGTCGCCGTCAGCGGCTACGGGGGTGACTCAGACCGTTCGCGCGCGCAGAGCGCGGGGTTCGACGCCTACTTGACGAAGCCAGTAGACGGCCGCGCGCTGGCCGAGATTCTCAACCGCCGCTAGCTCCGCCGCTCGCGTCATTGGCCGTGTTTGACCGCGAGCGGCTGCGAAGCCGAGGCGAGCAGGCCCACCAGCCGCGAGCTCGAGCTCTCGGCCAGCTCTTGCCCCTCGCGGCTCGACGCGCTGGCGCCGTTCGCCGCGCGCGGCAAGAGCCGCCCCCCGAGCGCGGCGAGCCCCGCCCAAGCGCTGGGGAACCGGTCGTGGAGCCACAGGCCTAGACGCGCTGCCAGCGTGAACGTCAGGAAGCGCTCGCGCTGCGCGATGGCGCGCACGATCAGCGACGCGGCGCGGTCTGCGTCAATCGAAACTCCCGGCATGATGGCGGAGGCGCCGAACCAGAGCAGCTCGCGCTCCGCGTCACCGTGAAAGCGCGCGCGCAGGTGGGAGCCCGTACGCATCAACCCGGGCGCGACCGTCAGCACGTGCACGCCGTCGCGCGCGACCTCCGCGCGCAGCGCCTCCGCGAAGCCGACCTCTGCGAACTTGGCGGCTGAGTACGCGGCGAGGTGCGGGACCCCGAGCCTGCCACCGATGGAGCTGATGAAGACGAGGCTACCGCGACCGCGGGCCTGCATCTCGGGCAGCGCTGTCAGCGTCGCGCGCACCGCGCTGCCGAAGATCTCGGTCATCACGGCGTCCACGTCGTCGGGCGTCAGCTCTTCGACCGGCCCCACGTCGATGGTCGCCGCGTTGGCGACGACCACGTCGATGGGTCCGAGCTCACGGCGGACGCGCTCGAAGAACGCGCGCGTCTGATCTTCGAGCCGCAGATCGCAGACTTGGGCGATGACCGAGCCGCCGCCGCTCTGCAGCCAGCTCCGGGTGTGCTCGAGGGACTCCCGAGAGCGCCCACAGATGGCCACGTGAGCGCCCACGTCCAGCAGCCGTCGAGCCAGCGCGCGCCCTAACCCGCGTGTTCCGCCGCAGACCACGACTACTTTGCCCTGCAGCTCTTCGGGCGCGGACCAAAGCTTGCGGTGTAGAACCGCGAGCGAGGCGCCGAACACGAGATGAGCCGCGAGCATCGAGCTCGGTCGGCCCGGGCGATCGCGCGACGGAGGCGGCATCAGGCCGAGCCGGGGCAACCAGCCCGCATAGTTGACGGCCCAAGCCACGCCGCCGAACAGCGTGCCGCCGAAGCGGCTGCGAGCCCGCACCGGCAGCAGCGAAAACAGGGCACCCAGGCCAGCGCCGAAGCCGAAATGGGCGACGAGGGCCGCCGCGTCGAGGGCACGCCCGCGCGGCCGCAGCGGGCCGAGTGGCGACAAAACGATACGCGTGAGGCGTCGTGGTGGCGGCTCGCCCAGCAAGCCCGCGCGCTGCGCGCCGAGCATCGCGAGCGACATGACGCCCGTGGCCGCGGCTCCCGCCGCCACTCCGCTCAGCAGTCGTAGCAACAGTCGCTTCATGCCTCGCTCGCTTTGCATGCGCCGTTCCAAGGTCCCGCCCTCCATGTCGAGAGTCGTGCAGAGCTTCAGCGACGGAGCTCGGCTATGCTGGGCGGCGTGAGTGACACCGAGAGCGCGCTGCTGGAAATCGCCGGACGGCAGGTCACCATCACCCACCCGAACAAGCCGTATTTCACGAAGCAAGCGCGGCTGACCAAGCTCGACATCGTGAAATACTACTTGAGCGTGGCGGAGGGAGCGCTGCGGGGTATCCGCGAGCGCCCGCTCGTGCTCAAGCGCTACGTCAACGGCGCCGAGGCGGCTCCGTTTTACCAGAAGCGCGCGCCCGAGAAGCGGCCCGAGTGGCTCGAGTCGACGGTGCTGTCTTTCCCGTCGGGACGCACCGCGGAAGAGCTGGTGATCGGCGACGCAGCCGCGCTCGCTTGGATCGTCAACCTGGGCTGCATCGAGCTGCACCCCCACGCGGTGCGCCGCAGCGATCTCGATCACCCCGACGAGCTACGGGTCGACCTCGATCCCGGTCCCGGCGTCGCTTGGGACGACGTTCGGCGCGTGGCGCTCGTGGTGCAGCAGGTGCTCGAAGAGCACGGCCTGTCAGGGTTTCCGAAGACGAGCGGCTCGCGCGGCTTGCACGTGAACGTGCGCATCGCGCCGCGCTGGAGCTTCACGGAGGTGAGGCGCGCTGCCCTCGCGCTCTCGCGGGAAGTCGAGCGCCGCGTGCCCGAGCTGGCCACCTCCAAGTGGTGGAAGGAGGAGCGCCACGGCGTGTTCCTGGACTACAATCAAAACGCCAAAGATCGCACCACCTGCTCGGCCTATTCGGTGAGACCGGTGCCCGACGCGCGCGTGTCGGCGCCGCTCGAGTGGAGCGAGGTACCTGCGTGTGATCCGGCTGATTTTACCGTGTTTACCCTGCCGCGGCGCTTCGCGGAGCGCGGCGACCCGCACGCGAGCTTGGACGATACGGCGTTCTCGCTCGAGGCGCTGCTCGAGCTCTCGGCGCGTGACGAAGCGGCGGGCCTCGGCGATGCGCCGTGGCCTCCTCACTTCAAGAAGATGACGGGCGAAGCGCCGCGCGTCGCGCCCTCGCGGGCCAAGTCGGCACAGGTGGAGAAGCCCCGCGAGAGGGCGCCGCTGATCACCGTCGCGAGCTCCCCCGATCGCGACGCCGCGCTCGCCGGGCTCGACCGCTGGAAAGCGCGCCACCCGAGCGTCGCCCGTGAATTAGCGGTCGATGACGTGCTGGTCGACACGATGCGCGGCCGCTCCTCGACGTGGACGCGCGTGCGAGTGAACCTGCGCCACGTCAGTGAAGCCGAGCGTCCTCCGCAGGAAGCGCCCGAACCCGACTATGACCCGGCGAGCGAATGGCGCCCTCGCCCCCGACGCAAGCCGAAAGCGCCGCCCTCGAGCGGCGAAGCGTAGCGGCGGAGCCGGCAGCAACCAGTGCTGCCGCCCTACCCGCCGAAGATCGCCGCTACTTCCGCGGGCGGCACCACCTCGAGCTGCGCGTAGGTGCAGTCCGCGGGCGCCTTGTCGCTTCGGAAACGCCGAAACTGGGCCGTGTGCCGGAATCGGCCCGATTGCATGTGATCGTAGCCAACCTCCACGACCAGCTCGGGCCGTAGCGGCTCCCACGACAGATCTTTGCCTTGGCTCCAGCGGCTCTTCCCTCCCGGCATGCGCTGCTCGCCGCCGCTGCCCGCCGTGCCCGCCTCGGCCCAGGCGCGCCACGGGTGCTCGCTCAGCGCGTCCTTGCGATAGGGCTCGAGTAGCTGGGCCAGCTCACGACGTTTGACGGCGGTAAAGCTGGCGCACACGCCCACGTGCTGCAGCGCGCCTCGGTCGTCGAACAAGCCGAGCAGCAGCGAGCCGACGGCGGTCTTTTCACTGTCTTTGTGCCAGCGAAAGCCAGCGACGACGCAGTCGCACTCCCGGTCGTGCTTGACCTTGAGCATGACGCGCTTGTTCGGCTCGTAGGCTCCGAGTGGCGCCTTGGCCATGACCCCATCGAGACCGGCGCCTTCGAAGCGCTTGAACCAATCACTGGCGACGTCGCGATCGGTCGTGCTGGGCGTGAGGTAAAGTGGTGGCTGCGCCCGTTGCAGCAGAGCCTCGAGACGCTCGCGACGCGCGCGGAACGGCGCCGCGGTCAGGTCGGTGTCGCCTTCGCAAAGCAAATCGAACAGCACGACCGACGCGGGAATCTCCGCCGAGAGCAGCTTGACCCGCGACGCCGCAGGGTGGACGCGCAGCTGGAGCGCGTCGAAATCGAGCGTGCCTGCGCGAGCCACCACCACCTCCCCGTCGCCGACGAAGCGACGGGGAAGTTGCTGCAGCAAGGGCGCGAGCAGCTCCGGGAAGTAGCGGTTCAGCGACTTCGAGTCGCGACTCTGAATGAGCAGCTCGTCTCCGTCGCGGAATATCAACACCCGAAAGCCATCCCATTTGGGCTCGAAGATCCAGCCGTCAGCGTCAGGCAGCTGCCCCACCCGCTTGGCGAGCATCGGCAGCACCGGCGGCGGAACGACGAGGTTCAAGCTTTCGCCGCGCTCCCGGGCTTTGCGAGCTCCGCGTGCTGCGCCGCGAGCACCTCCGCGGGCGTGATGTTGGCGATGGCGGCGCGGAGCTTGTTGTTCCAGCCCGTCACGACGTCGCCTTCGCCGCGCTGCATGGCCTCGAAGCCGAGCCGCGCGACTTCGTCCGCCGGCTGCTTCTTGGATGCGGCAACTTTCGTGTCCAGCATGTCGGCGGTTTCGAAGAAGTCCGTCTCCGTCGCGCCCGGCATCAGGCAGGTGACGCTGACGCCGCTACCCTTCAGCTCGGCTCGGAGCGCGAAAGAGAACGAGTCCAACAACGCTTTCGTGCCGTTGTAGACAGCCTGATAGGTGCCGGGCATGAAGCCGGCGATGGAGCCAGTGATGAGTATCTTACCGTCAGCCACTGCTCGCATATCTCTACCGACGCGGTGAAGGAGGTACAACGTGCCGGTGACGTTGGTGTCGATCACGCGCTGGATGTCGGCAAATTCCTGGTCCAGAAAGGCGTGCCCGAGGCCACGGCCGGCGTTGGCCAAGAGCGCCGCGACAGGGCGACCGCCGATCGCCGCGTACAGCTGGTCGACGCCTTCGCGGGTCGCCAGATCGGCCTGCACGGCCTCCACTCCGGCCCCGCCGGCCCGTAGCTCCTCCGCGACGCGATGGATATCGTTGCCATCCGCCGCGATCAGCACGCGGTAGCCGCCGCCGATGCAGCAGCGCGCCAGCTCCAGACCGATGCCCGAGGACGCACCGGTGACAACTGCCAGCGGACCTGAAAGTACTGCCATGAGGTCTCCTTGCTTTTCGAGGGAAGTGGGGCCTGGCTGCAGGCGGCGTGCCAAGCGGGCTGACGGCGCTCGCGCGCGGGTTCAGGTGCCGCGCACGTGCGCGTCGAGCAGCACGATCGCGATGCGATCCACGTCGGCGTACGGAGGCTCGCGGAGCTCGGCCGAGAACACATCCGGATCGAGCTCGCAGTAGTCGAACCTCACGCCCTCGCGCCGGAGCTCCGGCTCGACGCTGCGGAAAAACGAGTCGACGCCGCGCACGAAGGCGGTACCGGTATACAGCAGCAGCCGTCCGCCGCGCGCGCTCTTGGCCAAGCGCCGCAGCGACTCGCGAGCGATGCGCGCGGAGAGCGCTTCCCCGTACTGCCCTTCTCCGTGGCGGTAGGCGCGAGCGAGGGCGTCACGCAGGTAGGGCGGGTTCGCGATCACCAAGTCGATCTCCCCTTCGACCTCGTTCAGAACGTCACTCTTCACCACCGACGCCGCGACGCCCGCGACGCGCGCGTTGACGGCGGCGATCTCCAACGCGGGAGCGCTCACGTCCGCGAGCACCACCGGCTTCTCGAGCAGCCCCCGCTTCGCCAGCAGAATGCCGCCCACCCCGCTGCCAGCGCCCACGTCCACCGCTCTTCCCGTCGGGGTAGCGCGCTCGAGCACGGCGCGGGCGAAGCGATAGCTGTCGGGTCCAAAGAACACCGCGTCGGGCGCGGTGGTGGGAAAGGCGGAGTGCACGAACAGCTCTTTGGCGACGGACGAAATGCGCACGGTGGGGCGCCAGCTTCCCAGCTCCGGCGCGGGCTCACAGGCGCCCGCGTCACGCGTCAGCTCGAACAAGCCCTCGGGCAAGACGGCCGGCATGAACGGTCTACTCCAACCGAATACGTCCTCCACGGACCGCGCGACGGCGTTACTAGGCCGAGCGTTGACGAGCGCGTGAGTCTCCGGCGTCACGGTCGTGAACGCGTAGCCCATGCTCTTCAACCGCCGCAGCAGCGCTTCGAGCTTGCCGAGATCCTTCATGGCAGTGCGCCGCGCCGTGCAACCGGCATGCCCCGAGACGGTGGCACGGGCGTTGCTGAGAGGCGCGCTATGCCCGCGCTCGATACCTCGACTCGAAAGCTGCCCTTGGGACCTGACGCTCTGCACCGAGCGCTCGCCCGATCGCACGCCCGCCGTTTGGCGCCGAACCTCGGCGAGGGTGACTGGGAGGCAGATCTGTCGGAAGAGATCGCCTGTCGCCGCCTCGAGCGCGAGCTGATCGAGGCGGAGCGCGCGGCGGTGCACGCCCTGACGAGGCGCGTTCCCCGCGATAGCGCCGGCTTCCTCGCGTGGTTCGAGGCGCTCAAGGAGCACGGCCCCGGACAAAGGGATCCACTCTTCCCCTGGCTGGCCGAGCACGCCAGCCTGCAGGATGTCTGCTGGTTCCTACGCCAGGAAATGGCGGGCGAAGCCGGCTTCGACGACTTGGTGGCGCTCTCCCAGCTCAAGCTGCCCCCGCGCCCCAAGCTCGAGATGGCTCGCAATTACTGGGACGAGATGGGCCAGGGCCACGCGGGCGGCATGCATGGGCCCCTGCTCGAGCAGCTCGCGCGGAACCTGCCACCGTCGGACGAGCCCACCGTTTGGGAGTCGCTCGCGCTCGGCAACGTGATGGTCGCGCTCGCGACCTCGCGAAACTACGCTTATCAGTCGATCGGTGCGCTCGGGGTGATCGAGCTCACGGCGCCCGGGCGCGCCGAGTACGTCAACGCCGCGCTCAAGCGTCTCGGCTTCGATGGCGCCGCGCGGCGCTACTACGCTTTGCATGCGACGCTCGACGTGCGCCACAGTCTGAGCTGGAACCGTGAGGTGCTCGGACCCCTCGTCGAAGCGGACGGCGCCATCGCGCCGCTGCTCGCCGAAGGAGCGCTGATGCGGCTCCGCGCCGGTCATCGCTGCTTCGAGCGGTATCGCGCGGAGCTGATGCCCGCGGAAGCGCCGGCCTACGAGTTAGCGGCGCGGAGCGCACGGCGCTTTTGATCGCGCTGAGACATTCGGCAACGAAGATTGTTTCACCTACGCTTCGGCCACCTCGCGAACCGAAACTCCGTAACCCGATCCAGCCCTTGACTGACGCTTCCCCTCGCCGCGCTGACGTAGACGCGATAAGCCTGTGCCATGGTTGAGTGGCCACTCGGGCGGGTCGCGATTGGCTTGATTTTGCTGGGTTGCGGCGGACAGGAGCAGGCCGGCTCCAAACGCGCCGAGTTCACCTGCTCTCCCGTCACGCTGCCGGCCGGGGAGCTGCTCATCGACGACTTCGAGGACGGCAACTTGGCGCTCGCGCCGGTCGGTATCTTGCATGGCGCCTGGTACGTGAACAACGACGGCACGGGCACGCAAGTACCTAGCCCCGAGGACGTCGCGCCCGCCTCTCTGATCGTGACGGACGACGTCGGCAAGACACGAACGCAAGCGCTCCATACCTCGGGCGCGGGCTTCAGCCGCTGGGGCGCGTTTGCGGCAGCGCGGCTCAATGGCGCGGGCGCGCAGGCGTGTAGCGTCGACCTGAGCGCACATTCGCGCCTGAGCCTGCGCGTCAAGGGAGCGGGCTCGCTGCGGGCGAACCTTGGCACCCAAGCCACGACGCCCATCGTCGACGGAGGCGAATGCGCGACCGACGCCTGCAGCGACTACGGCGCGAGCGTGCAGCTGACGCCGGAGTGGCGTGCGCTCAGCCTAAGGTTCGACGAGCTGGCGCAGCCTGCCTGGGCCGATCCCGCCGATTTCGACCCATCGACGGCGCTGCGGCTCTCGTTTTGGGCGGAGGGCGCTGACTTCGATTTCTGGGTCGACGACATTCGGCTTCTGCCATGACTTCGAGCGCTTACAAGGTTCGGGAACGGGTCGGCCTGCGCACGGTACAAATGCTGCGCATGAGCGAGCTGCTGGCTCGCAACCTGACCTCATCAGCGAAAGCGGTAGCGAGCGGCGGGCCCGTCGTCTCGCTCACGTCCTTCGGCCAGCGCGCGCGCACCGTCGCTTTCACCATCGAGTCCATCGCGGCGGGGGAGCTGCTGCCATCTCGGCTGATTTTGTGGCTCGACGAGCCGGAGCTCCTGCGAGCGCCACCGACGATGCTGAAGCGCCTGATGGCGCGAGGGGTCGAAGTGCTGCCGACCCAGAACTTCGGACCCCACAAGAAGTACTTCCCGTACGTGCAGCAGACGGAGTCCTTCGACGTGCCGCTCGTCACGGCCGACGACGACGTGCTGTATCCGAAGACCTGGCTGTCGCGCTTGATGGCCCGCTACGTCGAGCATCCGGGCGACGTCCACTGCTACCGCGCCCGCGTCGTGGCGCTGAGCGGCTCGAGCTTCGAGCCCTACTCTAGCTGGCGCGAGTGCGACAAAACCAGCGCGAGCCATCGCCACTTCTCGATCGGGATGGCGGGCGTGCTCCTTCCGCCCCCCGTGCTCCGTGAGCTCAAGCGAAGCGGCGAGAGCTTTCGCGAGAGCTGCCCCCGCACCGACGACATCTGGCTGAACCTGCACGCGCAGCGCGTGGGCGCGCGGGTTCGTCAGGTGAGCGACAAACCCGACTACTTCATGCTGCTACCGGGAACGCAGAAGGTCGGACTGCTCCACACGAACGTCGGCGGGGGCGGCGGGAACGACAGCGCCCTTCGCGCCGTCTACTCGGCCACGGACCTCGAGCGTCTACGGCAAGAGAGCTGAGCTACGGCTTCTGATAGACCCGCACCCAATCGACGGCCAGGGCCTGCGGGAACGCGCTGTCGTCGATGCCGTAGCGCCCCGCCCATTGGCCGCCGATGGCGAGGTTCAGCAGCACGTGCGCGGGACCGGCGAGCTCTCCATCCTTGTATTTCCACTGCACCGTGCGAGTGACGACCTTCAAGCCATCCACGTAGATGGTGAAGTCGGTCGGGGTCCATTCCGCGCCGATGGTGTGAAAGGCGTCGTCGAAGTCGAACGGGGCCCGGTAGTCTTGGTGCACTTCGATGAAGCGCTCGTGCTTGTACAGGAACTGCGCCTTGTTATCGGGAGTGCGCGTGGCCGCGCAGTGAATCTTGTTGACCTTGTCGTCTTTGCCGTTGTTGACGAACTCGAAGAAGTCGATCTCGGGCGGGTGCGACAGACGCCCCTTCTCCGACACGTCCGAGTTGATCCAAAAAGCGGCCCACGTGCCGATGCCGCTGGGCATCTTCACGCGCGCTTCGAAGAAGCCGTAGCGCAGCGTGAAATCCGAGCGAATCATGCCCGATTCGTAGTTGATACCTGACGGCTGGCTGAGCTCGAGCTTGCGCGCCGTCAGCTCGAGCACGCCATTTTTGATGCGGTGGTTGTCGTTGTCGCGGTAGCGCTGGTTCTCGTCGTTCAGGCGGTCGAGCGACTCGGAAGAGTAGATGTAGCGAGTGTACCACTTGCGACGATCGAGCGCGCTACCGCTGAATTCATCGTTGAACACCAGCTCGTAGCCGGGCGGCACGAAGGAGTTGGCCCAGCTAGTGACCGGCTGAGTCAAGGGCAAGGGGGCGCGCTCGCGAAGCGAGAGGCCAGCGCTGTGCAGCTCTCCGTCGCCGGCTTCGAGCGACAGCTCCGCCAGCGCAGTGAAGGCGGGAGCGGTGAGCTCCACCGCGTAGTCACGCGCAGGGCCAGGCTCGATCTGAAGCGCATGAGTGCGAAAGGTGCCCTTGTGCTTGGGCTCCCGGAGCTTCAGCGCGACTCGCCCTGGCTTCTTACCGGTGACGTTCGCGCGCACGCTGAGCCGGTACGAGCGACCCGGCAGCAGCGCCTGCGCGCTCAGCGCGTGGGTCACGCTGCCCTTCGTGGTCACGTCGACACCCGTAGCGGGCGCGGGGGCGAGCTCTTCGGCGCGCGGCGCGTAGCTGACCACGGCTCGCGAACGCGGTGGATTCAGCTTGCTCTCCGCCAGCTTGATCTCGCTGGTCTGCGCGCCGCGCGCGCTCTTGCAGGCGGGCAAGGTCGGCCCGAGCGCGAGCCCGAGCGCGAACGGAAGCGCCCATTGCTTCACGACGGGTGCCCCAAGGGCAGCGCCGGCCCCAGCGACGGCTGCGGCTTCGCCTTGCGCAGCGCGGCGCGACCGAGCTCGAGCAGGGTCTTGAACAGCTCGCGGTTCAAGACGAAGCTCAGCAGCCCGAAGCTGAGCGCGCCGACCGGAATCAAGGCCAGCAGTCGCAGTGGTGCGCCCCACGACGCAGGCAACACGAAGCGGAGGGAGAGCACCGCCAGCGCCATCACCAGCGCCGACACGAGGGGCACGAAGGCGCCGCGAAACTGGTCGAGCACGGCGAAGCCCGACGCGCGCTGCAGCTGCCGTACGTTCACGGGCAGCCCGATCAGCTCGCGCAGCATCCAGATGCCGACGGCCCAGCCCAGGGAAGGGAGCTGCGAAGCGAGCACCGCCACAAGGACGAAAGTCAATTCTACCACACGCCCGATCAGCAAGTCTTTCGGGCGGCCGAGGGCGGTCAGCAGCGGGCCGACCAGCACCCGCGGCGCTTGCAGGATCACGAGGCAGGCGAGCGCGCTCACGTAGGGCGCGGCCGGCAGCCATTTGGCCCCGAACATCGCCTCCACCAGCTCCGGCGCGACGACGCCGATGCCGATGAACGACGAGTACAGGATCATGCAAACGAGGCTCATGGCGAGCCGGAAGGCGCGCTTCAACCGCTCGACGTCGTTCTGCAGGCTCGACAGCAGCGGCAGCGCCACCTGAGTGGCGGCGGTGGACGCGATGGCCCAGAGCACGTCGATGGTGCGAAAGGCGAGGTTCAAATAGCCAGCCAGCTCGATGCCGAGCAGCAGCCCGACCGCGACCGTGAAGACGCGCTTGATGCCGAACGACAGGAAGAGCGAGCCCATCGAGAGCGCGCCGAAGCCGAGGAGCTCGCGCAGCTCTCGGCGTCCGAAGCGAAGGCGGGGCCGCTCCGTGCAGGTGGCCCACAGGAAGGCGGTGCCCACCGCTTGAATCAGCACTTGCTGCGCGATCAGGCCCCAGATGCCGGCGCCCGCCACGATCAAGGCGATGCCGAGCGCGGCGCCAACCAGCCTGCCGAGCAGCGAGCGCAAGGCCAGCGGCCGAAACGCGAGCTCCCGCCGCTGGCGCGCCACGATCGTCGCGCTGATGGCCGCCGCCGGAAAGCACAAGGTCAGCGCGCACAGCACGGGCGCGGCTCGAGCGTCGCCGAGCGCCCCCGAAAGAGCGCGCGACCCGAGCACGGTCACGAGCATCAGCACCAGGCTGAGCCCGAGCCCGAAGCTGAACGCGGTATCGTAGTGAAGCTCCCGGACCTCCTTACGCTGCACGAGCGCGTCGTGAAAGAGCATGGTCACGAGCACTTGCAGCATCTCCACGAGCGCCAACGCCACCGCGAACAGGCCAAATTCGGCGGTCGAGAGCAGCCGCGTGTAGATGACCAGCGTGCCCATCGAAATCAGCGAGAGGCCGCCGTTCTCGACCAAGCTCCACAGCGCGCTCTTGGCTGCTTTCTGGCGATCCAGGCTCATGACCGCCTCTGCCCGCGCTGAAAGCGCAGGCGCATCAGCCGCCCGGCGGGCCCCTTGGGCGTCACCGCCAGCGCGCCGAACCAAAGGGCGTGAGCGAGCGTGAGCTTGGCGGGGTAGCGCTCGTTACGCAGCACTCGCAGCGCACGCCAGAGCAGGCCGAGCCGAGAGTCGGACTCGGCGCCGTGGTAGGGCAAGCCCAGCGTCTTGGCCATCATGCGGTAGTTCACGAACGCGATCTCGTGATCGAGAGCGTTCTCGCTCGGCACCTCGACGCCGCGCGCACGGGCGTGCTCGGCCATCAGCGCCAGCTCGGAGGCGCGCTGCTCGATACGGGCCGGTAGACGGCTGGCGTCGCTGCCGGTGTTCGACCACATGTTCTGCCCGTGCACGCGGTAGCGAGCGAGCACCTTGGAGATCGTCACCACCTCACCGTAGACGGGCGCGACCGTGTTCAGGGCGCCGTCGGGGCCGAGCGCAGGCGAGAGCGGAAACATCGCCTCGGCGAACCAGCGCGAGTACGCGTTGCCGACCGAGACCGGCCAGCGATAGGTACCCGTGCGCCGGAACGACTCCTTGACGCGGTCGGCGTCGTAGTCTGGCCCGAAGTGACAGAACTTTCGCCCCAGATCGCGGCCCTCCGCGTCGATGATCGACAGATCCCACTGCACCTTGGCGACGCGCTCCGACCACACCGCGGCTACGTTGGCGAGCGCCTCCGGCTCGAGCCGATCGTCGGCGTCGAGCAGCACGATGATGTCGCCCGTCGACTCGGCGAAGCCGCGATTGTATGCGGGGATGGAGCCCTGATTCGGCTGATCGATGATGCGCACGCGGTCCGCGAAGCGCTGGATGGTCTCGAGCGAGTCGTCGGTCGAGCCGTCGTTCACGACGATCACCTCGACGCGAGGGTAGCTCTGCTGGAGCGCGCTCTGAATCGCGCCCGCGACGTAGCGCCCGTAGTTGTAACAGGTGACAATCACGCTGATCAGGGGTGCGCTGTTGGTCATGAGGAAGCGATCGCGGGCGCGGCTGCGCTCGGCATGGGCTCGTCGACGGCCTGACGCTCTCTGCTGCCGAGCGGGGTGAAGCCGATCAGAGAGAGCGCGAGGAAGTTCAACTCGGGTGACAGCAAGTGTCCACCCATGATGAGCCAGCCCCAGAAGATGGCTGCCCGCACTTGCAGCGGCACGTCGGGGCGGCGAAGCATGAGCAAGAACAGCGTCACGAAGGCCACGAACCCGCTGAGCCCGTACTCGAACAGCAGCTTGGCCCAAGTGGGATCGTGAAACTCGTAGTCGCGGACGGTGCGGAAGATGGTGCCGGGTCCGTGGCCGAGCCAAGGCGCCCACAGCGAAGAGTCGATGCTCTCGCTCACCAGCCGGCCCGGCGCGACGTAGCGCATGTAGCCACTGCTGTAGCTGGAGTTGAACTCAGCGACGCGACCGAGCGTGAAAGAGAGGTTCAGCGCGTCGCCGAACAGCCAGAACACCACGCTGCCGGCGAGCGCGACCACCCCGAGGCGCAGCAGCGTCTTGGGCCCCAGCGGGTAGAGGGTGCCGAGCAGGAGCGCGAGCAGACCCGTGCCCGAGTAGGTGAGCAACAGGGCTAGGCCCAGCACGGCCAGCCGCGCCTTGCGGCGACGAGTGAAGGCTTCACCGATCACCGCCACTGCCATCAAGAACGAGAAGCCGGATGGCTCGCGAAAGAAGAAGCCGTTCGACTTGTTGAACGACCCCATCGGGATCACCGTGTTGAAAGTGCCCGAAGCGCGCAGCTTTTCCGGGATGTAGCGGGTGAAGTCGAACAACCAATCAGCGTGCACGACCGACTGCAGCCCGAACTGCAGCACGCCGCAGACCGCACAAAACAAGCCGATATCCAGGAAGCGGTCCATCACCCACGCGGCGTCGCCTTCGGCCGACAAGCTGCCGGGCTTGAGCACGAACACGAACGGCAGGTACATCGCGCCGAGCAGGAGCAGCGAGGGAGCCGACGACGCGCCTTCGTTCACGAGCAGGCTGAGCAGCCCGACGGTCAGGCAGACGCCAAACAGCAGGCAACGCTCGAACGAGAGCGAGAGCGCCCCCGCCAGCGCCGCGATACCCAGGAAGGCGTAGCCGACGACCAAGGCCACGCTGGTGGACAGCGAGCCAGCGTTGACCCCGAAGCGCTCGAGCACGGTGGCCGAGAGCAGCAGAGCCACCAGACCGGCGCGCACGAGCGTACGGGCGCGTTGGTCGACGCCGGCCAGCTCGAGCGTGGTCATCCGGAGGCTCCGAGGCGGGCGCCCGAGAAGGCGCCGGCCCGGGCCGCGCGCGCGTCTTCGTAAAGCGCTCGTGTGAGCCGACCGATCTCGCTCCAGTCGCTGCCGGCTCCAGCCGCCGGCGCGTGGCGCCTGGCTTTGACCGCCTCGCTGATCGCCGCCGCGAGCGCGCTAGGATCCGCGACGGGAACGAGCTCGCCGTGTTGCTCGCCGAGATCTTCGGCGAAGATGCCGACCCGGCTCGCGATCAGCCACTTTCCCAGCGATTTTACCAGGTAGTAGACGCCGCTGGCGTCGATTTGACGGTAGGGGAACAAGAAGCAATCCGCGGCCTGGAACAGGTCGGCCATCTCCGCTTCGCTCAGGCGCTGCGGCCGCACGTCGACGACACGCTCGAGCCCGAGCTCGCGGCGGCGCTCGAGCAGCGGTCGTAGGTCCATGCGCGGGCGGCCAGCGACCACGACATGGAGCTGCTCGCGCAGCTCGGGGTCGACGAGAGCGAGCGCCTCGAGCAGCACATCCAGCCCCTTGTACGGCTTGAGCTCGCCAAAGAGCACGAAGCGGTAGCGACCATCGTCCGGGTAGGTAGAGACAGCCGGGGGCGCGGCGTGAAGCGGCAGCGCACCGTGGGGGATGACGGCTAGCTTCTCCGCCGGCACGCCCCGCGCCAAGAGCGCGTCACGACCCGAGCGGGTGTGGACGATGATCCGATCCGCGAGGCGCAGCGGCAGCTCGAAGCCCCAGCGCTGCAGCGGCGACAGACGGTCGCCGTTGTAGGGCACCGTATCGTGAACGGTGAGGACGAGCGGTCGGTAGAGGCGCAGCAGCGCCATCGCCAGGCTATCGAGCGGCGGGACGACCACCCACTGAAAGTGCACGGCATCAGGGCGCTCGGCCACGGCCCGTGAGACGAGCCGACCCAAGCCAACCACGTGAGCGAGCCCCTTGGCGGCCGACCGGAGCCGCGGCGGCAGCCAGGCCTGTCGCTCGATCCACCCGTAAAACAGCGGCAATGAGCGCGCCTCGGGCAGCTCTTGGCGATCCGCCTCGCGCGTGGGACGCACCGCCCACAGCGGCTCCACCCCGACCTCTAACAAGCCTTCGGTGAGGGCAGCGTCGTAGGGCGCCGTGAACAACGACGGATCCACGAGCAAGACTCGCAGCGCTTCGCTCAAGAAATCTCTCCCGTGATCGGGCGGGCGCGCAAGGGGACGGCCATGTGGCTCGCCCACAAGCGCTCGCGGTGCGCCCAAAACCCGGCAATGAAGCCGAGGGCCCAAGCCGCGTGCATCGTGAGCGCGGCGACGGCGCACAGCAGCGCCGCAGCTGAGCGGTGCTGCAGCACGAGCTTGCACGAGACCAGCATCAGCGCGCACGCGTAGAGCGCGGGCCAGAGCAGAAGCCACGGCTCCCAGGGCGCCGCCGCCAAGGCGACCGTGGATGCGAGCAGGTGCGCGGGCACCGCCAGCTGCCGCAGTCTGAGCGAGTGAGGGTGACGGCGCACGGTGCGCGAGCGCCCTTCCCCGTACTTGAAGTACTGACGGTAGAGGGCCGGCAGCGACTTTCGAGGGGAGTAGCAGACGCGAATCTCGCTATCCAGGTAGATGCGCGCGCCGAGCGCTCGCTGGCGGCAGTCGAGCTCGGCGTCCTCGTTGTGAGTGAAGGTCGGATCGTAGCCCCCCGCGGCGCGAAAGCTGCGCATGCGAAAGGCGGCGTGATGGCCGTGGTCGACGAAGCCGCTGCGGCGGCCGGCGCGGTGCGCGGAGCCGCCGGTTCCGATCGGCGAGTTGGAGACCCAGGCGATGGCGCGCTGCAGCGCGGTTTCGCCGCACGAATCGAGGGGAACCACGACCGCGTCCGCGCCGGTGCGCTCCAGCGTATCCACGAGGCGCCCGCAGTAGTCGTGGGGGTAGTCGGCGTGCGCGTCGCAGCGGATCAGCACGTCGGCGTCATGGCCGAAGCGCCGCACCGCCCAGTTGACAGCCGCGCTCTGCACCCGGTCCGGGTTCGGCATCAGGCGCAGCCGCGGCTCGCTTCGGCTCAGCTGCTCCACGATCTGGCGCGTGCCGTCGGTGCTACCGCCGTCGGCGACCACGACTCGCAGCGCGAGCGACTCGCGAGCGGTCTCGAGCAGTTGGCGCAAGACGCGCTCGATATGAGGGGCTTCGTTCAAGGTCGGTACGACCATCAAGACATTCGTCATCTTCAGCTCCAGGCTCAGCTCGCGTGGCGGAACGAAATCGCAGCGCTGATCACCTCGGCCGCGCGCGGCGACATGGACGCCACCGTCACCGCCACGCCGACGGCCAGCAGCAGCCCCGCCGCCCACCAGGCCACGGCGCGACCGCGAGTCCACTTGCGAAAGTTGGGCTCGGGCGCGGTCTCCAGCACCGGCTCGCGCTGCGGGCGCGCGCTCTTACGCCGCGGCACCGAGTCACTGACCCCGCTGAGGATGACGGCATGCACGGGCCCCGCCTCACGTAGCCCTCGTAGGTGCTCGAGCGCGGTGCGGCGCGGCGTGTTACCGAGACGAATCACGCTGAGCGTCGCGTCGACCAAGCTCGACAGGACGAGCGCGTCCGACACTTCCGGAAATGCGGGCGCGTCGATGATCACGAAATCGCAGCGCTGGCGAGCGTCGGCGATCAGCTCAACCATGCGCCGGCTCGACAGCAGCTCGGCGGGGGCCGTGCCGCCCGCGGGGAGGACGTAGAAATGCCCAGCCGCCGCCTTCATCGGCAACACCGCGCTTTCCCACTCTTCCTCGCCGCGCAGCACCTCGCGCAAGCCGACGGGCTGGGGGTGGGTCTCATCGAACAGCCTGGCCTGGTTGTCGCCGCGCAGATCGGCGTCGATGACCAATACCCGCTTGCCGTCCGCGGCCAGCATCGCGGCCAAGCCGAGCGAGCACGTCGTCTTCCCGTCCCCCGCGCTCGCGGAGCTGACGAGCAGCACCTTGCCCGTCTGCGCCCCGAGCTCGCGGTAGAGCTTGGTGCGCAGGGTGCGGAACGCTTCCCCGAACGACGACTCGGCGTCGGGGCCGATCACGTCGAAGGAGCGCGCGCGCTCCCCGCGGCGGCCCGCTCGCCTGGGCAGCAGCGCCAGGACCGGCGCGCCGCCGATGACCGCGCGCGCGTCGCCTTCGCTCTGGAACGTCCCTGCGAAGAAGCTGCGCGCCAGCACCAGCACGATGCCGAGCAGCAAGCCGAGCGGAGCGCTGACGAGGCGAAGCATCAGCTTCGGCGAAGCTTCCCGCAGCGGAGGCTGCGGCACGTCGAGCACGCGGTTCTTCGACAGCGTCGAGGCCTTGATGATCGCGGTCTGTTGCTGACGCTCCAGCAAGTAGGAGTAGGTGCGGCTGTAGACGTCGGCCTCTCGCGACAGCTGAGCGAGCCCCAGCTCCGCCCCGGGCACCGACTGCAGCTTCTTCTCGTACTGGCCGATGATGCCGCTGAGGGCGCTCAAATTCTCTTGCGCGCGAGCGGCGCGGCTCGATACGTAATTGCGAATGCCTTCGAGCTGCGCTTCCACCTGCGCGCGTTGATCACGAATCTCAGGCGCGGCCTCGTTGAAGCGGCTGTCGAGATCGGTCAACTTTTGGCGCGCTTCGGAGAGCGAGCGGGCCATACCTTCGAGGACTTTGTCGTCGGCCTCGCCCACCAGGAAGGCCCCGACGGGGGGGTTCGGCCCTTTCAGCGTGCGCTTCACGTCCGCGAGCGCGGCGACCTCGAGGCGGGCCGCGACGCGTTGCTCCTCGTACTTACCGATCTGCTCGATCATCGCCTTGGCCTCGTTGTCGAGCACCACGACGCGGTTGGAGCTGCGGTAGGCGGCGAGCTTCGACTGCAACTCGTCGAGCGAGCTGCGCACGGTGGCGAGCTGCGCCCCCACGAACGCCTCGGCCGCCGCCGCGTCTTCGACCTTCCAAGACTGTCGCTCCGCCAAGTACGCGGCGATCAGGCGCTCGAGGAAGAGCGCCGAGGTGCGCGGCGAGCCGGACTTGAACTCGAGCGTCACGACGTTGACGGGCGGCGACTGCGGGCTCGGCTTGGGCGCCGTCACCTGCAGCGACTTCAGCGTGGAGTCGATGACCGTGAGCAGCGGCCGCACCAAGATCTGGTACTCCGAGCCGCGATGCGGCGTCTTGTGCTTGCCCGCGACGAAGTGCAGATCCGCGCCCGGCACCTTCAGCACCTCGCCCAGCTTGCCCTTACCGAGGCTGCGCTCTTCGCGGAACACCTCGTACTCCTCCGGTCCGAGGAAGCGGAGCACGTAGGCTTGCTCTTGGGCGCGCTCGTCGGTGAGCAGCGTATTCTTGGCGACGATCTCCTCCGAAGCCACGTCGAGCAACAGCGGATCACGCCGTGACAAGAGCCACTTGCCGTAGCGAGGCTGCTCGGCGCCGACGCTCGCGATCGCGACGTTCAAGCCGGACTCCAAGATCGCCTTGGACACCAGCGACCGGCTCTGGATGATTTCGATTTCGCTGCCGACGATGCCCTGGCTACCGGCGGAGATCTCGATCTCTTCCTTGCTGCGGGCGTGCGGGCTGCCCGACTCGAGCTCGCCGAGGTAGAGCCGCCCCATGGAACGAAACTCCATGCGCGACAGCAACGTCGCTGTCATCACGGCCGCGAACACGCACAAGCCGATGCCGAAGATCAGCCGATAGTGGCTGCGCAGCGTGTGCCACAGCTGCTGAACGTCGAGCGCGTCGGCTCGCCGTACGAATCCGTCTGGCGCGCGCGCCGGGGACGGGCGCGCGCTCTCATCTCTAGTAGGCATTCTTGTTCACGAACCCTTTCCAGAGCGTTAGCGTCAGGATCTTGAGATCGAGCGCCAACGACCAATTCTGGATGTAATACAGGTCGCACTCGATGCGGCGGCGCAGCGACGTGTTGCCGCGCCAGCCGTTGACCTGCGCCCAGCCGGTGATGCCGGCCTTCACCTTGTGACGCAGCATGTAGTGAGGAATCTCTTTGCGGAACTTGTGCACGAAGACCGGCCGCTCGGGGCGAGGCCCGACCAGCGACATCTCGCCGCACAGCACGTTCCAGAGCTGAGGTAGCTCATCGAGGCTGGTCTTGCGCAAGATGGTGCCCAGCACCGTGCGTCGATCGTCCGTCTCGCGCGCCCACACCGCGCCGGTTTTGTCCTCCGCGTCCGCGCGCATCGAGCGGAACTTGAGCATCTCGAAGGTGCGCCCATCGAGACCCATGCGCTCCTGTCGGTACAGCACGGGGCCAGGGCCGCCCAGCAGCTTGACGAGAGCTGCAATGACGAGGAGCAGCGGCGACAGCAGGATGAGCGCGACGCTGGCCACGACGATGTCGAGCGCGCGCTTCGCGGCCGCGTACCAGCCGATCAGCGGCGAGTCGTTGATGCGCACCACGGGCAGCCCGTCGAAATCTTCGACCTCGCAGCCGAGCGTGACGTAAGCGTGCACGTCGGGCACGAGGCGGACGTCGACCGTCTCGTCCTTCAGCAGCTCCAAGATTCGTGATACTTCGTCCTGCTGCGACCAGGGCAGAGCTATCAGCACCTCGTCGGCGCGGCTCTGCTCGATGATGCCGGCGATGTCGGGGAAATGGCCGAGAACCGGCTTACCGGCCACGCCCACGGTGCCCGAGCTCTCGTGGGTGACGATGCCGCGCACGCGCAGCCCGAGCTCCGGAAATCCGTCGATGCGATCGACGAGCCGTTCGACCGCCGGGCCTTCACCCACGATGACGATGCTGCGCAGATTGAAGCCGCGCAGGCGCATGGCTCGAAACGCGCTGCGTACGAGCAGTCGCCCGGCGACGAGGCCCACCGCGGACAGGGCGCCGAAGTAGAGCGTCACGAGGCGCGAGTACTTGTAAGCCTCGAACAAGTACGTGAGGGTGAAGAACAGTAGCAGCGCAAGGCCGTGGGCCTTGAGCAGCGCCTGCATCTCCTTCATCGGCTCGAAGGAGCGGCTGAACTGATACACCCGCAAGGACGCGAACACGGCGAGCCACAGCAGCGCCACGAACGGGGTTAGCGCGACGTAGGCCGAGAACTCGGGGAAGCCCTTCGTGACGGGGATGACGGGCCAGGAAAAGCGCAGCCAATAAGACAGCAGCCACGCTGCTACGATGATGGTGACATCCAGCAAACCCGCGAGTCCACCGATTAAGTTCTGATGACGTTTCAACATGGACTGCACCTATCTCGAGTCGATTCCGCTTCGGAGCAGCGGCACATGCAACCGTCCGGCCAACATCGGCGCGATGCGGCAAATACCCAATCTTGCGTGGACACCGGGTCCAGCGCTGACGCGCACCGCGCGGTTTGGCCGAGGCAGTTCGGCTTGGCCGTGGCAATTCACGGCGCCAAATCCCTTATTTTCCGCGCGTTTCCGCATTGTAACGAGCGCAGAGCTGGGTGTCGCAGGCATGTCGTCCTCGCGTCGCCTTCGAATCAAGCCGCAGCTTGATATCGTTTCACGACTCGCAACATGCCGAGTGCCTGCGACACGGCGCGAGGCCGGCTCGCAGGAGCGAAGCGCCATAGCACGAGCCGCGAGCCGAGCTCCGGCGGCGCGGCGGCGACGGAAGCGGCCCACAGCCAGAGCAGCGCACGCGAACGCGCTCGCACACCCTGCGGAGTGAAGCACGCAGCCGTCATGTCGCGCAGTAAGCGCCACGATGAGTCACGCGGGATCGGATGCCGAGTGGGCGCGAGCTTCAGCGAGGCGAGCCGGTAGGGTAAGTAGCTCAAGCTGCGATTCAGCACCTCGTCGGTGGCGGGCACGCCCACGCCCCCAGCCGCGGCGCGCGCGAAGCGCAGCCGGAACCACGCGCGCTCCACCTCGAAGGCGAACCGCTGCGGGTCGAGGCGCGCCATCGCGCCCTGGTTCTTGCCGTGCACGCGGTAAGAGACCAGCGGCTCGGCCAGCGTCTCCACCTCGCCGAGGTAGGGAGCAGCCGCGAGGCAATACGAATCCGCGGCGCGATCGCCTCCCTGCAAGGGAAAGATCTTCTCCAGGAAGCGGCGCGAGTAGGCGTTACCAGAGCCGGGCGGGGTAGGATAGGCCGCCGCGCTCATCGCCCAAGCTCGTATTTGAGCGGGCGTGGGAACCACGTGGAACTGCGGTAATACGGCCCCCGTTGGGCGACCGAGCTCGTCGATCACCTTCATTTGAAATTGCACCTTGCTGAGCCCCGGCCGCCAGACCATAGCCAGGCGCCGCATCAGTGACGGAGCGAGGACGTCATCGGAATCGAGAAAGATCACGACGTCGCCGCGGCTGCGCGCGTAGCCCGCGTTGCAAGCCGCCCATTGACCGCTGTTGGCTTGCTCGATGAAAGTGACGCGATCCGCGTAGCGTCGGATGACGTCGCGCGAACCGTCAGTCGAGCCGTCGTCGACGACGATCACCTCGACGCTCGGCCAGTCGACCGCTAGCGCGCTCTCGATGGCGTCGGCGACGAACGCTTCGTAGTTGTGGTTGCAGATGACGACCGACAGCGTGCGCGGAGAGCACAGCTCGTCGTCGCAGCACGCCACAGCAGCGCGCGCGTCGGCGCTCGGTTCCGCAAAGCTAAGTGGTCCTTCCGAAGGGGACATGAGATTCACGCCGTGCGCCGAGCGCAAAGGTCATGCCGCCCGCGCCGCGCGAGAGCGCGTAGGCATTTATCTGCCTGCACACGCAGCTAGCGGCGTGATGAACCAAGGCGCTCGTACGTGCAACGCACACCTCCGCTTACAAAGTTGCCTGGGACCATTACGCTCGTGCGGCACATTTCGCCCCGCCGAGCTGCCCGAACAGGCCGTCTGGCCTTGTTTCCGGCTTGAAACACTGAGCCTGAAGCATGCCGCGATACATCCTTGTCTCGACGACAAAGGTCGCTTCCCGTCAGCTCCCGTTCGCTGACGTTGAGCTCGTTCGCTGACGGTCGGCCGCGCGTCCGCGGGATCGGCGCGGCTCAGCACGCGACGTGCATAGCGCGGAGGCTTACCGAGGTCGGCGGCTCACGCCTCCGAGCTACTCATGGCTTTTACTTCTTTTGGCTTCATCGCGCTGGCGCTCGGCTTCGTGCTGCTGACGAACGCGTTGCCCTCGCCGCGCGGCCGCGCGGCCGTGCTCCTCGGCGCGAGCATGGTGTTCCTCGGAAGCTACGTGCAGAGCTGGTACGAGGTGCTGCCGTTCGCAGGCTTCCTGCTCGCCGGCTATGCTTGCATCGAGCTGCTCCGGCGCAGTCGCGCGCGCGCCGGATTGGTTGCGTGCGTCGTCATGATGGTCGGCGCGTTCGTGCTGCTCAAGCAGTACAGCTTCTTGGGAGCGGAGGCGCGACTGCCCTTCCCCTACCTGACGGTGGGCCTATCGTACGTGCTCTTTCGCCTGCTGCACCTGATGGTCGACGCACAGCAGGGTGAGCTGAGCGAGCGCTTGCCGGTGCTCTCGTTCGTCAACTACTCGATCAACTTCCTATCGTTCACGGCTGGTCCGGTGCAGCTGTATCCGGATTTCGCGGCCAGCCAGGCCGCGCCGCTCTCGCTGACGCGCGCCCAGGTGGCAGATGCCTTCGCGCGGGTGGTGTGGGGCTTCGTCAAGGTGGCGGTGCTCTCGGCGATCCTCAACTACGCCTTCGCCGCGCTGTCTCCGCGACTGCTGGGGTCCAGCGGCGCGGTGGCAGGTGGCGGTGCCGTCGCGCTCTTTGCCCTTACCGCCGCCGTCTACACGGCTTACCTGTACGCGAATTTCTCCGGCTACATGGATATCGTGATCGGGCTGGGCGCGCTCGCGGGTGTGCGCCTGCCGGAGAACTTCGATCGCCCGTTCCGCGCCCGGAGCTTCCTCGAGCTGTGGACGCGCTGGCACATCACGCTCTCGAATTGGTTCAAGCTATACGTCTTCAACCCGCTGCTGAAGGCGCTCGCCAAGCGTTACCCGTCTGGCGCCGCCGCGCCTTACCTGGCGGTGCTGGCGTTCTTCGTCACCTTCCTGATCATGGGGCTATGGCATGGCAGCACGAGCGTGTTCGCCATCTACGGCTTGTTCTTGGCCCTGGGCGCGAGCGTGAACAAGTGGTGGCAAGTGTTCGCGACGGCGCGCTTCGGCAAGAAGGTCTACAAAGCCTGGGCTGAGCGCCCCGTCGTGGTCTACGTTTCGCGCGGGCTCACCTTCGCGTACTTCGCCGTCGCGCTGACGTGCCTGTGGGTGGACCTCACGCAGCTACTCGCGCTGCTCGATCGCCTCGGCCTCGCCGGCGCGCTGCTCGCGTACGCAGCGCTCGCGCTCGGAGCGGCCGTCGCCTTCGCGCTGGCTGACGGCGCCGAGCGGGCGCTGGCTGGGCTCCGCGCCCGCGCGCAAAGCGCGCCGGTCTTCATGCGCGATTTGGGCCTCGCCCTGCAGGTGCTGTTGGTGCTCAGCATCAGCTCGTTTTTCCACAAGGCTCCCGAGTTCGTTTACAGGGCATTTTGATGAAGCTCATCCTCGCTCAGCTCGCGCGCCTGGCGCTCGCGCTCGTCGCGCTCTACGGCGGGCTGCTCGCGCTGTGCGCGTTGATAGCGCCCCCCGACGCGGACGCGGCTCCCATCGACACCGCGCGCGCCCACGAGAGCCCGTACCTGACCGAGCCCAAGTACGTGTTCTTCGCCCGCGGGCGCCTGGCGACGCCGCGCGCCAGGGTCTTGGTGCTCGGCGCCTCCAACAGCATGGCCGGGATCAAGCAGCGCGAGCTGCAGCCGCTGCTGCCTGAGTACGAGGTGCACAACGTCTCGGTCGGCGGCGCGAACATCACCGAGCTCGACCAAATCGCCGAGCTCGTGAGCGAGGTGCAGTCGAACGAGGCCCGCCGCCAAACCACGTACGTGCTCGGGCTGTGGTACGGCGTGTTCGCCTCCGATCGCGCGCGCTGGCACACCCCCGATCGCCACGCGGGCGACACCGACATCGACATCGAGCGTTACCGTTACGGCTTCTATCGCCGAACCGAGCGCGGCGCGGAGCCGCTCTTGTCCGCTCGATACCTGGGCGTCGGTGAGGCGCTGATTCGCCCCTATCTGGTGCTCGATCGCACGGCTCGCGACGCGACGAGCACCCTGCGCGCTCGGCTCTCTGGCAAGCCTCGAAAGCTGACCGACGCCGAGCGCAACGCGCGCGTCATCAGCCCCCGCGAACAGCTCGACTACCTGAGCTTTTGGCGACAGTACATGGGCGACCCGCAGACCCTCGGCGAGGAGCCGTTTCAGCGGCTGCAGGCGCTGGTCACCCGCATCACCGAGCAGGGCGGGCGCGTGCTGCTGGTCGACCTGCCGATCCCCAGCTGGCACAGCCGGGGCTCCGCGCTCGCTCGCGACTACGAGCTGCGCCTGTCGCGCGCCTTGCCGGCGCTCCGCGCGCTGCCGGGCGTCTCCGTGCTGTCGCTCGCCGATCAGCGCGCCGACGACGACTTCAGCGACGAGGTTCACCCCAAGCCGCGCGTCAGCCCTCGCTGGGCGGCGCGGGTCGCCGAGGCGATCCGGCGTGATTTCACGGATCCTACCGATACCAACCCCACCGCGAGCAACGACCATGAATAGCCAAGCTCACAATAGCCAAGCTCACTACGAAGCCCTCACCAGCGTGTTTCACGACGTCTTCGACGACGACACCATCGTCGTTACCCCGGAGCTGACCGCGGCCGACGTCGACGAGTGGGACAGCCTACGGCACATTCGGCTGGTAGCGGCGGTCGAGAAGCGGTTCGGCCTCAGCTTCTCGGCGGCCGAGATCGGGCGGCTGCAAAACGTGGGGCAGCTGGTTTCGCTGATCGAGAGCAAGACGAGCCACTGACCATGGCCCAGGCCGAGCTGATCGAGGTTCAGGCGCTGCACGTCGGGAGAAGCGTCAGCGCCGAGCTGTGCATCGAAGACGCGGACATGCGAGCCTTCGCCGCGCTTTCCGGTGACTTCAACCCGCTGCACACCGAAGACGACTTCGCGCGCGCCAAGGGCTTCCAAGGCCGCGTCGTCTACGGCGCCCTGCTGATCGCGAAAATCTCGGAGCTCATCGGCATGCGCTTGCCCGGTAGAAACAGCGTGTGGGCGAGCCTCTCGCTCGAGTTCTTGAAGCCGCTCTACGTCGGCGAGACGGCCGAGCTCACGGCGGAGGTGACCAGCCGCTCGGAATCGACGGGGCTCGTCGAGCTCACGCTCGCGCTCAGGCGTGCGGGCAAGCGGCTCTTGAAAGGCCGCGCGGAGGTGGTCGTTGTCCAATAACGATGAGCGCTGGCTGCTCATCTCCGGCGGGAGCGGGGGGATCGGCGCCGCCACTTGCGCGGCGCTCGCCCAGCGCGGCTACAAGCCCGTCGTCGGCTACTGCCGCAACGAGGCCACCGCTTGCGAGGTCGCGGCGCTCCACGGGGGCAGGCCGCTACGCCTGGACTTGAGCGACCCTACCAGCATCGACCAAGCGGCGCTGCAGCTGGCGGAGCTGCCGCGCCTTCACGGCGTCGTCCTCGCCGGCGCGCCGCCGCTGCGCCTGACCAGCTTCAGCAAGATCACGCCCGAAGACATGGCCGAACAGTGGCAGGTCGGGGTGCTCGGACCGCAGCGCCTGCTCGCGGAGCTGCTGCGTCGCTGCTTTCGCCAGCACAAGGCCGGCGTCGTCGTGGGCGTCCTGTCCATGGCCATGGGCGACGAGCGCTCGCCCGCAGCGCCGGGCATGGGCGCCTACGTGATCGCCAAGTTCGGCTTGGCAGGAGTGCTCGCGCAGCTCGCGGCGGATCATGGCTGGCTGCGGGTGCGAAGCGTCAAGCCTGGCTACACCGAGACCAAGATGCTCGAAGCCTTCGACGCGCGCTTCCTCGAGCTCGCGCGGGCCAAGGCTCCGTTCCAGACGCCCGAACAAGTGGCGCAGCAAATCGTTCAGGAGGCACTCGACCCATGACCATCGATCTCTACACCGAGCTGCGCTGGCTTCCGCCGGCGCCAGCCGACTTCAGCGCACAGTGCAAGAGCTTCGCCGGGCGCGGCGGCGCGCTCGGACGAGAGCTGATGCGGCTCGCCGGGCACGCCC
Source organism: Pseudomonadota bacterium (assembly GCA_023431345.1). Lineage (GTDB taxonomy): Bacteria > Myxococcota_A > Polyangia > Polyangiales > Polyangiaceae > PMG-095. Next base: position 37,544 of record JAEYWK010000205.1, on the reverse strand, counting down.
TCGACGAAAACCAGCTGAACCGCCTGGCAGGCGCGATCACCAAGGCGCGCGCAGCGGGCGCGGACTTCTCGCCGCTGACCCCCTTCCGGCTCGGCATCATCGGCAGCGCCACGACTCATTTCTTGGTGCCGGTCCTGATCGCGACCGCGGCGCGTCACGGGCTGCTGCTCGAATGTGTAGAGGCAGAGTACGGCCAGTTCATGCAGGCCGCGCTCGATCCTGAATCGAGCATTCATCGCGCCCAATGCGACGCCGTGCTGGTGGCGATCGATCAGCGCGGGCTGCCGCTCGTGCCGACGCCGGGCAACGCCGAGGCGGCCGCGCAGTCGGTGGCGGCGTCGCTCGAGCAGCTGCGCGCCATTCGCGCCGGCGTCGCGCAGCACGGCCGCGCCGTGTGCATCGTGCAGACGCTGCCGCGCCCCGTCGAGGCGCTCTTCGGCAGCTTCGACAGCGCGCTTCCCGGCACCCCTCGCCGTCTGATCGACGATCTGAACCGCGGCCTGCTCGAGAGCCTGATGGGCAGTCAGGACCTGCTGCTCGACGTGGCCCACCTCGCCGAGACGGTCGGGCTGTCTCGCTTTCACGACGCGAAGATGTGGAACCTGGCCAAGCTGCCGTTCTCGAGCAGCGCCCTGCCGCTCTACGCCGAACACGCCTGTCGGCTGGTGGCGGCGCTGCGTGGAAAGAGCAAGAAATGCTTGGTCTTGGATCTCGACAACACCGTTTGGGGTGGTGTCATCGGCGACGACGGCCTCGAGGGCATCTTGATTGGCCAAGGCGACGCGACGGGCGAAGCGCACCTCGAGGTGCAGCGCACGGCCTTGGCGCTGCGGCAGCGGGGCGTGGTGCTGGCTGTCTCCTCCAAGAACAACGACGACGTAGCGCGTAAGCCCTTCGCCGAGCATCCGGAGATGCTCTTGCGCCAGGATCACATCGCCGTATTCCAGGCGAACTGGCAGGACAAGGCGTCCAATCTGCGCGCGATCGCGAGCGAGCTGAACATCGGCCTCGATTCCCTGGTATTTCTCGACGACAACCCGGCCGAGCGCGAGCTGGTCCGCCGCCTTTCGCCCGAGGTGGCGGTGCCGGAGCTGCCCGCCGACCCCGCGCTCTACGCGCGCACGCTGCTCGCCGCCGGCTACTTCGAAGCCATCACCTTCTCCGAAGAAGACCAGAAGCGAGCGGCGCTATATCAAGACAACGCGCGACGCGTGGCGCTGCAGAAGCAGGCGGGCGATCTCGACGCCTATTTGGCTTCGCTCGACATGCGCATGACCGTGCAGCCCTTCGACGCGACGGGCCGCTCGCGCATCGCGCAGCTCATCAACAAGTCGAACCAGTTCAACCTGACGACGCGGCGCTACACCGAGCTGGAGGTCGCCGAGCTCGAGCGTGATCCGCGCGTCTTCACGCTGCAGATCCGGCTCGCCGACACGTTCGGAGACAACGGCATGATCAGCGTGCTGGTCTGCAGGCAGCGCGACGACGCTTGGGACATCGACACCTGGCTCATGAGCTGCCGCGTGCTCGGCCGCCGCGTCGAGCAAGCCGTGCTGGCCGAGCTCGTCGCCCAAGCCCGCGCGCGCGGCTTGCGCCGCTTGGTCGGTGAGTATTTGCCGACGGAGAAGAACAAGCTGGTCGAAGATCACTACGAAAAGCTCGGGTTCTCCCTGCTCGAGCGCACCCCCGAGGGCCGGAGCCGCTGGGAGCTACTGCTACAAGAAGAGCCGCGCGCGAGCGTCACGCTACCCATGCAGATCGAGCGAATCGGCTTTTCCCCCGCTGCCGCCGCCTGACGCCCTCGGAGCTCGACGCATCATGAGCCCTCTTCGCAGCTTACTCTTGCTCTCCGCCGTGCTCGGCGCGCTGGCTTGCAGCTCGCGGCCGGCGGTGGTGGCCAAAACGCTACCATCCCCCGTCCTTTCACATCGCCAAGAGGTCCTCGACAGCCAGACCGTGGCCGACATCGTCGGCGAGCGCGACGGCGAAGCGTACCGGGTCGGCCCCGGCGATACGCTCCTGGTCGCCGTGTACGGGCACCCGGAGCTGTCGATCGCGCCCTACGCGGGTGTGGGCTCGCTCTCCGCCAACAGCAGCCGCTTGTCAGGGCTGGCGATCGACAACGACGGCACCATCCAGTTCCCCCTGATCGGCACCGCGCAGGTCGCGGGCAAGACGAGCGCCGAGCTGCGCACCTTCCTCGAGAAAGCGCTCGATCCGTACGTCAAAGACCCGAAGGTGACGGTGCAGGTCGTGTTCACGGGTAGCATTCGCTACTACTTGCTCGGCCAGTTCACCCAGCCGGGGCTGAAATTCAGCGACCGACCGCTGCGCCTGCTCGAGGCGCTCGGCTTGGCGGGCAGCGTGCAGCTCGAGCAAGCCAGCCTGCGCAGCGCGTACGTCGCGCGCGGGGGCAAGCGCCTACCCATCAACTTCTACCGCCTCGTCCGCCTCGGTGACTTGAGCCAAAACATCCGTCTGCGCTCGGGCGACGTGGTGATGATCCCGGACAACACGAACGAACGAGCGTACGTGTTCGGCGGGGCCTCCGGCAGTAACCCGAAGGGCGGCACCGTCTCGTTCGTGAACGGGCGACTCAGCCTGCTGCAGGCATTGGCGCAGGTGGGCTTCGGAACCACCGAGCACGTGCAGGGCAAGCTATCCGAGACGATCGTGATCCGCAGCGAGGCCGATCGCGGCGAGCTGTTCGTGATCGACGCCGAACGCCTCCTGGAAGGCGAAGCGGCCGACTTCCAGCTGGCGCCGGGGGACGTCGTGTACGTGCCACCCACCTGGGTGACGAGCTGGAACCAGGTCCTTTCGCAGCTGCTGCCGACGCTGCAGACCATCTCGGGCGTCCTCAACCCGTTCGTTCAAATCAAGTACCTCTCGCAGTAGCGAGAGCGCGCGCGCGAGCGACCGAGGCAGTCTTGCCGTGGGGGTCGCGGATTGTCGCACGCGACCTCGCGAGGTCGTGCGTTTGCGCGTGGCATGCCGGTTGCTCTTTTCGCTGAGCAGCAATGAGAGCCGCTCGTTTCCTCGCAATCTCCGCGGCGCTGTCATTCGTGGCTGGCGTGTCGGAGGCCCAAGCCAGCACGACGCTGCGGGTGAGCCAGCCACCGCCGGCCGCGCCGCGCTCGATGTGGCGTCCGGAGTGGCCCACGTTCTCCAAAGTGGAGGGCGTGGCCACCGTCGCTGCGGGCGCCACCGCCGCCGCGCTGTTCGTGCTCGAGCCGCCCCGCGACCCGCGCTGGGAAGGGCCGATCTTGTTCGATCGCGGAGCGCGTAGCCTGCTCCGACTCGAGTCGGAGTCGGCGCGAAAAAAGGTCCGCTCCTGGGGCGACACGATTTACTACACGGCGCCGCTGCTGCCGCTACTCATCGACCCCATCTTCGTGACTTGGCTGGGCAGAGGTGACGGCAAGGCTGCCTTCAACATGGCAGCGGTCGGCCTGGAATCCTTCAGCTACGCAGGCGTTCTGACCTACGTTTCACTGCGGGGCGCCGCCCGCGAACGCCCCGACTCCAGCGAGTGTCGCCGGAGCGCGGCGAAGACCGACTGCGAGGTCGACACAGAGAGCTTCTACAGCGGCCACACGGCCATCGCGGCGACGTCGGCCGGCGTCGTCTGTGCCAACCATCGTGCGATGCCGCTGTGGGGGCACCCGCTGGCAGACGCGGGCGCCTGCGTGCTGGCGACGACCGGCGCGGTGGCGGGAGGCCTGTCGCGGCTCGCTGCGGATCGCCACTACGCGACCGACGTGCTCACCGGCTTCGGCGTGGGCTTCGGGGTCGGTTACGCCGTGCCGACGCTGCTCCACTACGCGCGGCCTGCAGGCGACGTCAGCGTCTCGCTCTCGCCAGGTTCACCGTGCACCGGCGCGTGCCTGAAAGTAGCAGGCTCGTTCTGACGGAGGCGCTTTGGTCCGAGTCGGCGCCACGCGCCGCGCGGCTCTTCTTGGTCGTGGGCCTGCTCGGAGCCTGCACCGAGCGCAGCGAGCCCAAGCCAGCCGCATCACCCGTGCCTGCGCTCTCCGCCAGCGCCGCCACTCTAGCGAGCGCGCGACCGCCGCCGCAGCCGCCGCTCCTGCAAGGTCGGCTGCGCTGCGAGGCGATCGTCGCGCTCGACGCGCGAAGCGAGCTCAAGCTCGGCGGCAAGCGGCGCTACACGCTCGACGAGCTGCGCGCCGAGGCGGGCTCCAGTACCCTCGTCGACGCGCGCCGCACCTGGACCATACGAGGCTCAGCCATCACGCTGCGCCTCGAGACCCTGCACCGTGAAGCCGACGGCAGCTACCGCTTCGGGGCTTGCGAAGCCACGACGAAGGTAGAGTGGCGAAGCGCGGGCGAGCTGGTCGTCCCGAGCGACATCGCGGCCAAGGCGAGCTGGGGGACCTTCACCCGCGATGCGCGCCAATCGGCGGACTGCTCGATCCAGCTGCCGAAGGGCCACTATCGCGTCACCTCGGAGGGCGGGGAGCTACTCGCCCGGCGCGATGATCCCGAAGGCGCGTGGGCGTTCCTGCTCGCGCCCGACGCCGGAGTCGACTTCGAAGCCGAGGCCAAGCGCTTGGCGGGCACGCCTAAGCAGTGACGGCGGGGCCGATCGACTCCCAGAAGGCCTTGACGACGGGCGACTTGAGCTTCTTCTTCTCGGTGCAAACCCCCACCCGGAACATCTGCAGCTTGGGCTCCACGTCGAGCACGGTGAGCGAGCCCCGCAGCGGGCTCTGGTCGGCGACCAGGCGCGGCACGATGCCGACGCCGCAGCCGAGGCTCACGAGCGACAAGATGGCTTCACTGCCGGCGACCTCGCCGTAGATCCGCGGCGAGCTGCGCTTCTTGCGAAACCAGCGATCCACGTAGTCGCGCGCGAGGCCGGATGACGGCAAGACCATCGGCACGTCGTGCCAAGGAATGGTTTCGCGCCCCAGCAGCTCGCTCACCGCGGACGCCTCGGCCGGCGCCACGAACACCAGCGGGATCTTGACGACGACGCGCGCAGCGAGCGTGGGGGGGATGTCGTCGGGCAAGGCGGCCACCGCGACGTCGACGGAGCCGCGACGCAGCATGTCGAGCGCGTCGAGCGCGTAGCCCGTCTCCAGGCGGATTTGCACCTCGGGGTGCGCACGCCGAAACTGCGACAGTAGCGGCGGCAGGAAGCTCTGACAGGCCGTGACCGAAGCGAAGATGGAGACGGAGCCTTGTAGCCGCTCTTGACTCCGCGTCAACCGCTGCTCGAGCTGCTCGAAGCGAGCGAGCGTCTCCTGCGCGAACCCCTGCAACAGGCGTCCTTCGTCGGTCAGGGCTACCGAGCGGCGGTCGCGCACGAACAGCGTCGCACCCGCTTCTTCTTCGAGCCGCTGGATGGACCGCGACAAGGCCGAGGGGCTCACGTGACAGTCCTTGCTGGTGCGCCCGAAGTGCAAGCTGCGGCTCAAATGCAAGAACAGCCTCAAAGCGTCGAGGTCCATCCCCGCACGCTGCCGCAGTGTTGCATTTTTCGCAACGACTATCTCTTATTTTGCATTTATTGCAACTCAGACACCGCCTCGAGCGCATCGAACGGCAGCGCTGAACGCCGGCATGGGCGCGGAGCCATCAACACCATGGCGTTGGTCTCGTCGACACCACCGGGGGCCATTTCCCTCAAAAATAGGCTGAAAATCGCCGATTTTGCTCTTCACTCGGCCTCACGAGAGCCGTTATTGCGAGTGAGCTAGTCACCGCGTTTACCGGTGACGACAGGGATGGCGCCCGGGATGTCCGGGTGTCGCTCGAGCAGTCAGCGGAGAGCTCCGCGGAAAGCAGTGGGAATGATCCTAGCCAGGAAGGTCGTGAGCGGCCGCGCGCAGCGCGCGTGGTTCGTTTCGACTGTGTGCGGCGCCGTCCTCGGCGGTATGGGCTGCTCGGCCACGAATGACGCCGAGGGCGTCGAAGCGCAGCGCGAGGCAGTCAAGACGCTCACCATCGACGTGCGCCGCTCGCTGGTGGTCACCGAGCAAGCGCTCCTGGCTCGCTTCTCCTTTCAACGCGTGATGACGCAGCTGGTGTCCCAGAGCGGCGTGCCCGGCTTGAGCGCCACGCAACTCTTCCAGCAGTGGTGGGACACCCAGAACCCCGCGCCAGGCGCGTATGCGGGCCCTCACTGCAACGATTTTTACACCGACGGCGTTTCCTCCATCAACGGCTATCCCTATTTGTGCCGCGCCGAGGCGGAAGGCACGCAAGTAGGGTGCGATCCGTTCGCGGCCGACAGCAGCTGCGCGTACATCCCGATCGGGCTGTTCAACCGCTTCGATCTCGCGCCTGCGAACGGCGCGCACTGCGGCGAGTACCGCATCGTTTATGCCAAGCAGTCCGGCGTCAGCTCGACCAACGATCGCAACTTGCTGATCTTCGAAGCAGCGCTCCCCAACCCGCACCCGCAGCAAGGCCTCAAGGGCTGCCAGCAGATCGTCTCGACCTGGGCCAACCTCAGCAGCACGAGCTCGCTCAGCGCCCGCGCCGACGCGCTCGAAGACTTCTACTTCGACGGCCAGGGCATCGTCGGACCGGTCGTGCACGTCGACAACTTCGGAAGCAACGCGCTCGGAGCAGGCCAAATCCGCACCAACCAGTTCTCGAACACGGTGACAGGCTGGTCGTTCCGCGAGTTCAAGCTCCAGCGCACGTGCAGCGCCGCAGGCTGCACCTCGCTCCGAGCCGTACCGGTGACGAACAAGAACAACGCCTTCGGGCCGCTGTTCGCTCCGGCCTCGACGCTGCCCGCCGCGGCTGCGTTCCAGGCGTTCTTCCCGACTCAGGTCGCTTCGCTGGCAGGCAGCAGCATCACCGCGCTCGAGCTCGACACGCCCGACGTGTTCAACACCGCGCAGAGCCAGTCGTCCGGCAGCACCGCCGCCGAGATGCGCTACGCGGAGCAGCTCGGCACGAGCCCGAGCGCTCTCTCGAGCGCCATTCAAGCCCAGCTGACAGCGCTCGGCAGCTCGCTCACGCCGAGCGACATCGCGCTGCGCGCTCAGGCCCTGAGCTGCGCTGGCTGTCACCGCTTGAACAACGGCGTCGCCATCGGCGGTGGGCTCACGTGGCCGGCGTCCCTCGGCTTCACGCACGTCACCGAGCGCGAGACGGAGGTGGTGGGGGGAGAGACCCGCTACCGCATCTCGGACGCGCTGATCGACGCGCTGCTGCCCGCGCGTCAGGCCGTCTTCGAGGATTTCTTGAACAACCGCCCGCGGCCATCGAAGGGCCCCACCCACCCCCTCAACAACTGGAATTCGCACGGCTGAGCGGGCCTGAAGCGTCGTCGCGAGCGGCCCCACCGCCGCCCGCCGCGATGCCTCGCGAGCCCACGAAGGGAACCATGTCGGACATCAACTCCACCCCGCTGCAGGTCGGCTCGATCCTCGGTCGCTACGAGCTGCTCTTGCCCATCGCCAGGGGCGGTATGGCGCAGGTCTGGGCCGCGCGCCTGCGCGGCACGCGCGGCTTCCAGAAGCTCGTCGCCATCAAGACCATCTTGGCCGACGTGATGGACAACACCCGGATGGAGCAGATGTTCCTGGAAGAGGCCACGCTGGCCTCGCAGATTCATCACCCCAACGTGGTGCAAACGCAGGAGCTCGGCGAGCAAGAAGGCACGCTGTACCTGGCCATGGAGTGGGTGGACGGGGAACCTTTGAATCAGGTGATGACGCGCGCCGCCGAGCGCGGCGGCTTGCCGCTGCCGATCGCGGTCAACTTGATCGCCCAGGCCTGCAAGGGCTTGCAAGCGGCGCACGACCTCCGCGACGAAAACGGCGAGCTGCTCGGCGTCGTGCATCGTGACGTCTCGCCGCAAAACCTGCTGGTCAGCTTCTCCGGCACCGCCAAGCTGGTCGATTTCGGCATCGCCAAGGTCTCGGCGCGCAGCACGGGGCTGACTCAAGCCGGTGAGGTGAAGGGCAAGTTCGCCTACATGGCGCCCGAGCAGGTGCGCGGTCAGGTCATCGACGCGCGCACGGATCTGTTCTCGCTCGGCATTCTGCTCTACGCCGTCACGACCGGCAAACACCCGTTCCGCGGCTCGCACACCGGCGAGACGCTGCAGAACATTTGCTCCTCGACGCCCGTCGCGACACCGCGCTCGTTCTTGCCCGACTACCCCGCGGAGCTCGAGCAAGTCGTGATGAAGGCGCTACAGAAGCAGCCCGAGGACCGCTTCGCCAGCGCGAACGAGCTGCTCACCGCCCTCGACGCTGCCTTCCCCGCCGCGCTCGCCCCCAACTTCGATGCCGAGGTCGCCGAGTACATGGGCAAGCTCTTCGGCGCCAAGGCTTCCGAGCGCCGCGCCGCGATCCGTAGCGCCCAGCACGAGGTCGATCGCCTACGGCACGACGCGGCGGCTTCCAGCGTCGGCACCCTACGCGCCATCTCGATCAGCCAGGATGGCAGCCAAATTTCCCTGACGCCCACCCCCGCGTCCGGAAGCGGGCCGCACCCGCTTCCGCCAAGCTTTAGTCCCGCGCCGCCGAGACGTCTGGGCGTGGTGATCGTTGCTGCTTCCGTCGCCATCGCCTTGGCGGCTGTCGTACAGATGACCCGCAGCTCGGCGCCGGCCGCGACTGCGGCGACGTCGAGCCCCGTGCCTCGCGACATGGCGACGCTCGAGCAGCTCCCTCCGGCAGCGCCGAGCGGGCTCACGACCGCAGAGCCCGTCGCCAGCGCCGCGCCCGTGGCCAGCGCCGAGAATGACGCCGCCTCGGCGAAGCCCCGCCAGGCCGCGCGCGCCGTGCGCCCCGCCACCGCCGCGAAGGGGCCGGCGGCGCTGGTCGCGGCCGCCCCCGTCACTGCGCCGCTAGAAGCTCCGGTAGCAGCGCCTGCGCCTGCCAAGCCGGAGCCTCCGCCCGCGGCATCGGTCAACGCCTGGGATCGCGGCGCGTTCGGCGGACGGCACTGACCCGACTTGGAAAACGAGAAAAAGGATCGACGATGAAACACCTCAAGCCACTGCGCCACGCCTCAGTCCCCTTCGCGCTGACGACGTGCTTGCTCGGCGCGCTGCTCGGCTCCGGCTGCGCGGATGAAACCGGCACGGGCATCACGGATCCGGTGGGAGCGGCCAGCAACCAAGACGCTGGCGAGAGCGCGGGGGCCGCCGCTCCTCAGGGCGGCACGAAGTCGAGCGCGAGCGGCAGCGGCTCGGACAGCGGCGGCGAGCGCGAGGAAGCTGGCGGCGAAGCGGGCGCTGGTGGCGGCACGGGAGGCACCCGCCCCGCCTCCGACGGCGGCGCGGGCGCGGAGCCGCAAGCCGGTATGCCGGGCGCGGCGGGGCAGCCCGACGAGGGCGTGCGCATCGGCCACCCGTGCAGCTTCCACACGCCTGCCGAGCCCGCGAGCGGCGAGGGCGGCGCTGGTGGAGAAGCCTCCGTCCCTGATGTGCTCACTCAGCCGAACGTGTTCGTCGGCACGTACCTGACCGACCGCGATGGCCGAACGTTGTACACGTACGGCGCCGACTTGCCCGGTGACTGTCAGACGCCCCCGAAGTCCCTGTGCGTCGCGGACTGCCTGGTGTCTTGGCCCATCTTCGACGCCGGCGACCGCGTGCTGGGCGCCGGGCTCGACGACGCTGCGTTCGGCTCCATCGAGCGCGAAGACGGGAGCTGGCAGACGACCTACATGGGCTGGCCGCTCTACTACTACAAGACCGATCTCAGCCTCGGGCAGATGGCGGGCCAAGGCAAAGGCAAGCTTTGGCACGTCGCGGAGCTGGTGCTGCCGACGATCACGATCATGAAAGCGGGCACGCTCAAATACCTGGCCGACGCGTACGGCCGCACGCTCTACGTGTCCGCGGTCGACACGGCCGGCACGCCACTCGCGGATCCCATCAGCAACTGCCGCGGCGACTGCCTCGATACGTTCGAGCCCTTCCACGAGAAGAACTTCTCGGCCGTCACGCTGCTCGATCCGCTCGATTTCGCCGTGTTCGCGCGCAGCGGCGGCGGCAGATTGCAGCTCTCTTACCGAGGTCTGCCGCTCTATCGCGCTGCGACCGACGTCAAATCGGGCGACATGACCGGAACCGCCGTCGCAGGCTTCACCGCGGCCGAACCATGAACGAGCTCCGTGCCCTGCTTGCCGTCGCGATCGTGACCACGTCGTCGCTCGGCGCGGCGAGCGCGCGCGCGGAGTCCAGCGCGAGGGAGCGCGCGGCGGCGGAAGCGCTCTTCCAAGAAGCAACGGCGCTGATGGACGCCAAGAGCTTCAGCGAAGCTTGCGACAAGCTCGCGGCCAGCCAGCAGCTCGACCCCGCCCTCGGCACCATGCTGTACCTGGCCGACTGCTACGACCAGGCGGGGCGCACCGCGAGCGCGTGGGCGCTCTTTCGCGAAGTCGCGGAGCGCTCGCGTCGCGCCGGACAGCCCGACCGCGAACGCATCGCGGCTGAGCGCGCCATGGCCCTCGAGGGAAAGCTCTCGAAGCTCGAAGTGCGCGTCGCGCCTGCCCTCCGGGTTCGCGAGCTCGAGCTGCGCGTCGGTGGCTCGCTCTTGCCGCAAGCTTCTTGGAACGTCGCGCTGCCGGTCGATCCTGGCCCTACGAAGCTCGAGGCCCGCGCGCCCGGCAAGCAGCCGCTGACGCTTGAAATCGACGTCGAGCCCGGCTCTACTAGCCAGATCGTGGAGGTCCCCGCGCTCGCGGACGCCCCCGCCGAGCCTCGAAGCGAGCGCTTCGTCGCTGTGACTCCCCCCCGATCGGACGCCGCTCCGCAAACCTCGACTCAGCGCACGATCGGCTTCGTGATGAGCGGCGCCGGCGTGCTGGCGCTCGCGGCGGGAGGCTACTTCGGGTACCGCGCGTACTCGCAGAACACGGATTCGAAGGCCGACTGCCGCGCCGGGCAGCCGAACGCTTGCACCAAGCGCGGCGTCGACATGCGTGAGAAGGCGCAAATGTCCGCCAACATCGCGACGATCGCGACGGTGAGCGGCGGCGTGCTCACCGCCGCCGGGCTCGGCCTCGTGCTCACCGCGCCGGCCCTGAACAAGGACGTCGCCGCCTGGCACGTCGGACTGCGAGGTGCGTTTTGATTTCATCGCCTGGCGCGCGCTTCGCGCTCGCTTTCGCGCTGCTGCTCGGTCCCGCTTGCTCGCAGCTCATCGGCATCGAAGACGCGCACGTCGACGAGAGCCTGAGCGCCCGGAGCACGAGCAAGGCCGGCAGCCCTTCCACCAGCGACAGCGCGGCAGGCAGCTCCGTAGCGGGCGGGGCTGGCGCGGCCGACGAGCCGGCGCATCACGGCGGCACCAGCCATTCGTCTAAGCCGAACAGCGCGGGAGAAAGCTCCGGCGGCGAAGCACCGGACGGCTCCGGCGCGGGGGGCGCGCCCGCGGCGCCGGGCCTGTGCGAGCGCTACTGTGACGAAGTTACTAGTAACTGCAGAGGTAAGTACGAGCAGTACCGCAGCTTCGATCAATGCATCGAGGTATGTAAGCGCTTGCCGCCGGGCGAGGCCGGCGACGACAACGTGAACACGGTGTCGTGCCGCGTCCGGCAAGCCGAGTTCGCGGAGGCGGAGCCGTTCGTCTATTGCAAATCGGCGGGGCCGCTGGGCGCCGGGCGCTGCGGCTCCAACTGCATTTCCTACTGTTCAATGATGCAAGTCAGCTGCACTGCAGACTCGACGGCCGGCAACTTGGAGCTGAGCTACTTCGAGAGCTCACAGGCCTGCATCGAAGCCTGTAACGCCATCCCTCAGGCTGAAGGCGCCCCGGCGCACTATTCGTCATCGGCGGCGGCGGAGCCTTCGAGCTTCATCGGCAATCATGTATACTGCCGGACTTATCACCTTGCCGCCGCGCTCGAACAAGACACTCCCGATGAGCACTGCCCGCATGCCATGGGAGGTGACCCTTGCATCGAAGACCCGTAGCCCAGCGAGCGCGGACGTGAGGCGCTGAAACGAGCATGAGAACACCCACTCCACGCGCCATGCCAGCCGTCGTGCTGGAGCTCCCGCCTCGTCCTGCCGCCCCGCTCGCGCCAGCGCCCGAGCCGCTCGTCGGACCGGTCATGGTCAGCAGCGGCTCCTCGGAGTGCGAGCTGCGGCGCGGCTCGCTGTTGATCGGCCGCGGCAACGAGTGCGACTTGACCTTGAACGACGAGCTCGTGTCGCGACTGCACGCGCGCATCCACGTCGACGCGGAGGGCGTCAAGGTCGAGGACCTGTATAGCACCAACGGTGTGTACTTGAACGGCGAGCGCATCATGCACGCTCGGCTGATTCACAGCGGTGATCGGCTGCTCGTCGGCAACCACGAGGTCAAGTTCGTGGAGCTCCGTACGGACCGGGCGCCGGCGCCGTCGGCACCGCCGAGCTCCGTCCCCTACCCTCGTGAGCCGCTGACGCGGCCGAACCTCACCCCCGGCTCCACCGACATTCCCATCACGGCGCGCGCCGACGCGCTCGACCTCTTGGGCAACCTGGCGCGCCGCTTGGCCAACGACGTCAAGGCCGAACAAGCGCCGCGCATGCTGGGCCCGCACCTGCAAGGCATCTTGCGCGGCGCCAGCGCGGGCCTGGTCGTCCCGCCCGCCCTGTGCGAGATCGCCTCGGAGTACGCGGTCGACTTGGCGCACTGGACGAGCGATCCGAGCTGGCTCGACTACGTCGTCGAGCTGCACTTGGTCACCAAGCGCTTGATGTCCGCGGCAACGGTGTCGGCCTTGCAGCGCTCGGAGCGCTGGGTCGGGCCGCTCAATCGCCGTCAGCTGGAGTACTACGTCGGGAGCTTCAGCCAAGCGCAAGGGTTCGACCGAGACGAGCGCCAGCGTCTGGCGACCCTGCGGCGTATCCTCAAGAAGAAGTGAGGCGGCCCCGTCGCTCGAGGGCGCGCGCGCGCGAGCGGCGGCCGGCGTCTTTGGGCGACTGGCAGGTCTGCGCTAGCCTGCGGTCGTGCTGGAAGGCTTGCTCGCCGTGCTCGTGGCCGCGCTCGGCGTGGTCGCGCTCGGCCTGCGCACGCCTCGGGCCGGCGCGCTGCTCTTGGCCATGGTGGTCGCGGGTGGTGCGGCGGCCGCTCTCGCCAGAGCCCGGCCCGAGCCGCCACCTTCGCCGATCGCGATTTCGACCGGCGGCGGCTTCACCAGCTCGAGCGCGTGCAAGAGCTGTCACCCCGCGGAGTATTCGAGCTGGCACGCCAGCTACCACCGCCGCATGACTCAGCCCGCCACGCTCGAGAACGTGGCCGCCGAAGCGCTGCGGCGGGGCGCGCGGCTGCGCACCGACGCGGGGGGGCGGAGCGTCGAGCTCTCGGCGCTGGACGGCAGGCTTTGGGCGAGCTTACCCGATCCCTCGAGCACGTCTGCGGTCCCCGCCGGCAGCTACGAGTCGGTCTTTCGCAGCGCGCCCCAGCGCAGCGTCCCGGTGAGATTGCTGACGGGCTCTCATCACCATCAAGCGTTCTGGGTCGAGGGCGCGCGCGGGGGGGAGCTGCGCGCGCTGCCGGCGGTCTTTCTGATCGCGGAGCAGCGGCTGATTCCTCGGCGCGACGCCTTCTTGAACCCGCCGGACGCTCCGGAGCAAGCCGTACGCTGGAACTCGAATTGCGTGCAATGTCATGCCGTGGGCGGCGCGCCCGCGCACGACGAGGTGGAGGACGTCTTCCGTAGCTCCGCGGTCGAGCTCGGTATCGCCTGCGAGGCGTGTCACGGGGCAGGCGAAGAGCACGTGCAGCGCATGCAGAACCCGTTGACGCGCTATCGAGCCCGCGCGGCCAAGAGCGGCGAGCCGAGCGTCGTGAACCCGCTCGCGCTCGACCCGGTGCGCGGCTCGCAGGTGTGCGGTCGCTGCCACTCCTACTTCTTTCCGAAGGACGAGGCGAAGTGGTGGCGCGACGGCTTCACTTCGAGCTATCGCCCCGGCGGGGATCTCACGCAAGCGCAGCTGCTGCTGAGCCCGGAGATTTTGCAAAGTGACTCGGCGCCCGAGCTCGCGGCAGACCTCGAGAGCTTATTCTACCACGACGGAACGATCCGAGTCGGCGGGCGGGAATACAACGGCCTCGTGCGCTCGCCCTGTTACGAGCGCGGCGTCGGCGAGCGTCGGCTCTCCTGCTTCTCGTGCCACTCCATGCACCAGAGTCAGCCCAGCGATCAGCTCGCGGAAGGCAAATCCGGCAATGACGCCTGCCTCTCGTGTCATGAAGACAAGCGCGCGAACGTGAGCGCTCACACCCACCACGCCGCCTCGTCACCCGGCAGCCTCTGTTACAACTGCCACATGCCTCACACCACCTACGCGCTGCTCGGGGCCATCCGCTCCCACCGCGTGGACTCGCCCCGCTTCGACGAGCGCGCTCGCGATCGGCCGAGCGCGTGCAGCTTGTGTCATCTCGAGCGGAGCGAGGCCTGGGCCGCGGAGGCGAGCGCGCGCTGGTTCGGCAGCAAGCCTCGGCTCACCTTGTCGGGGCGTAGGCTCGAGCGCGCCGAGCTGCCGGCGGGGGCCGTCTTCGCGCTGACGGGCGACGCGGCCGTGCGCGCCATCACCGCGGCCGCGCTCGGCCGCAGCGAGAGCGCGGCGCCCGCCCCCGCCCTGCGGCGCCAGCTGCTGGAGACGCTCGCCAGCGACGACTACGCGGCGGTGCGCGCCATCGCGGCGCGTGCGCTCGGCAACCACGCGGCCGCCTCGCCCGGCGCGGCCGCCTCGCCCGACGACCGTCCGCTCACGAGCGAGCTGGTGCAGCGTCTGCTCAGCGAGCGCGACCAGCGCCCCGTCACCATCGCCGAATGAACGACTCGCACCGTCCTCCGATCAATCTGCGCGCCGGCTTGTGGGCGCTCGCCGCCTTTGGCAGCGTTGGCTTGCTGCTCGAGGCGTTTCACGGCTTCAAGCTGGGCTTTTATCTCGAGGTCGCCCACGAGACCCGCCGCCTGCTGTGGCGGCTGGCTCACGCGCATGGCGCGTTGCTCGGGCTGGTCAACGTCACCTACGCGCTCTTGGCCCGCGCCTGGCCGCGGCTCGACGACGCCCTAGCGTCACGCGCGCTGCTGACGGCGCTGATGCTGATGCCGCTCGGCTTCGCGCTCGGCGGTGCGTTCGCGAGCGCGGGCGACCCGGGCGCGTCCGTTGGCTTGGCGGCGGCGGGCGGCGTCGCGCTGGTTTTCGCGCTTTGCCGGCTGGCGTGGAAAGCTCGTTGATTTCGCGAGCGAAAGGCCCACTACTACGCGCGTGTCGCTCGTTCGTATCAGCCGTGAGCTCGCGCGTCAGGTCGACGAGCTCACGTTCGCCGCTCCTGTCACGCACGTCTATAACCCGCTGACTTACGCCCGCGAACCGCACGAGCGCTACCTCACCACCTGGGGCGCCGGCCCCAAGCGGGCGCTGCTGCTCGGCATGAACCCGGGCCCCTTCGGCATGGCGCAAACCGGCGTGCCGTTCGGCGACGTCGGCCTCGTGCGAGACTTCTTGGGCGTCACGGGCAAGGTGGGGCGGCCCAAGCTCGAGCACGCCAAGCGCCCCGTCGAGGGCTTCGCCTGCGCGCGCAGCGAGGTCAGTGGAAAACGGCTGTGGGGCTTCGCCCAGCAGCGCTTCGGCTCGCCGCGCGCGTTCTTCGAGCACTTCTTCGTCGTCAACTATTGCCCGCTCGCGTTCATGGAAGAAAGCGGAGCAAACCGCACGCCTGACAAGCTACCGAAGAGCGAACAGGCGCCG
This sequence comes from Pseudomonadota bacterium, assembly GCA_023431345.1. Taxonomy (GTDB): domain Bacteria; phylum Myxococcota_A; class Polyangia; order Polyangiales; family Polyangiaceae; genus PMG-095. Next base: position 21,850 of record JAEYWK010000205.1, on the reverse strand, counting down.
CTCTTCGCGGCGTGCGACGGCGCGCTACGCAAGATCGTCGAGGAGCTGTCACCCCAGTTCGTGATCGGCGTGGGCGCCTTCGCGACGGCGCGCGCCAAGCTGGCGTTACCCGGCTTCGCGGGCACCATCGCCACCATCTCGCACCCGAGCCCTGCCAGCCCCAAGGCCAACCGCGGCTGGTCCGAGCTGGTAGAAAAAGAGCTGAAGGAGCACGGCCTCGCCGCGCTTTTGCCGAAAATACGCGGCAAATAGCGGAGGCGCACCGCGCATTTAGCCGGGCCGATCCGGAAGAATGCGTCTAAGGTACCGCCGCCCCGATGCTCCTCGCCTCTCTAGCCATGCTGCCGTCCTGGACCTGGGACGTCGACCCCGTCTTCCTGCGCTTGCCCAAAGGCGCCGTCGCGGCGGTGATCGCCGCCATCGGCGTGGTGTCGCTGCTGATCGGCCTCAAGCGCAAGATCACCGACCAGATCACGACGGGCCTGATGTTTCTGGTGATGGCGGCCGTGATCGGCGCGCTGCTCAGCGATCAGGTCGAGCTTCGCTACTACAGCTTGCTGTTCGTCGTGGTCTTCCTGGGCGGCCACGCTTTGCTCAACTGGCAAGTCAAGCGCGGCGGCGGTAGCACCGAAGTTGCGAGTGACTTCATCATCTACGGCGTCGCGGGTGTGCTGATCGGCGCGCGGCTCGGCCACGTCCTCTTCTACGATCTGGATCACGCGATTCAAGACCCGCTCTGGGTCTTCAAGATTTGGACCGGCGGGCTCGCCAGCCACGGCGCCGTGGTCGGCCTGATCATCGCGATGTACCTGTTCACCAAGAAGCGCGGCGTGCCCTTCTTGGAAGGGGCCGATCGTTTCGCGTTCTCGGCCACCCTCGGCGCCACCGTGGTGCGCATCGGCAACTTGCTCAACTCCGAGATCATCGGGAAAGTGGTGCCCGACCAGAGCTGGGGCATGAAGTTCCCGCGCGCCGAGATCCCGGGCGGCATGACGCGCCCGAGCTTCACGGCCGAGGAGCTGGCGAGCCTCAAGCTGCGCTACCCGAGCCAAATCTACGAGATCACGCTGGGCTTGTGCGTGTTCGCGGGCTTGCTCATCGCCGACAGGTTGATGGGTAAAGAGAAGCGTCCCCGGGGCGCGCTGATCTCGTGGTTCTTCGTCCTGTACTTCGGCGGGCGCCTGTTCACCGAGCGCTACAAGGAAATCGAAGCGCTGCCGAGCGACGCGGCCATCAGCATGGGCCAGTACCTCAGCTTTCCGGGGCTGCTGCTCGGCGTGTATGGTCTGTGGCGCGCCTTCAAGCGCAAGGAACCTACGGGCTGGGTCGAGCCGGGCGACGAGGTCGGCGATGAGGACGACCTCGACGATGAAGACGCGGACGATGAAGACGCGGACGATGAAGACGCGGACGACGACGACGACGACAAGGCGACCGCCACCAAGACCAAGCCGGGGCGCAAAGCTGCGGACGACGACGACGACGATGAAGACGACGATGACGACGCCAAGCAAGCGTCCGGCGACCCGGATGTGGAAGCCGAGTTCGAAGGCGGCAAGCTGAAGAAGCAGCGAGAGCCGTAACCGCCAAGAAAAGGCGCCGAAACGGGCGTCGAGCAGACTCGGCTTCCAGCCATGGTAAGCCCTGTCGTCATCGAAGCAGAGCCGGCGCCCATCGCGATCGACCTCGCCAAGACGGCCGTCATCATCATCGACATGCAGCGCGATTTCCTGGAGCCGGGCGGCTTCGGGGAGTCGCTGGGTAACGACGTGTCGCTGCTACAGAAGGCCGTCGGGCCTTGTAAGACGCTGCTAGCCCTGGCGCGCAAAGCTTCCGTGCTCGTCATTCACACGCGGGAAGGCCACCGACCGGATCTGTCGGACGCGCCGCGGGCGAAGGTCGAGCGTGGCGAGCCGTCGACGCGTATCGGCGCAGTGGGGCCGATGGGTCGCATCTTGGTGCGCGGCGAGGCCGGGCACGACCTCGTCCCGGAGCTCTACCCGCTGCCGGGCGAGCCCGTCATCGACAAGCCCGGCAAGGGCGCCTTCTACGCCACGGATCTCGGCTCGATCTTGCAGCACCGCGGCATCGAGTCACTCATCGTGTGCGGCGTGACGACGGAGGTTTGCGTGCACACGACGGTGCGTGAAGCCAACGACCGCGGCTACCAATGCATCGTGCCGGGCGACTGCTGCGCCTCGTACTTCCCGGAGTTCCACGAGGTCGGCCTACGCATGATCAAGGCGCAGGGCGGCATCTTCGGCTGGGTCACCGATTCGACGAAGCTGAGCGCGGCGCTGGGCTGATCGAAGCGGGCCGAGGCGAGGCCACTCAGAAGTCGGCGCCGAGCGAGACCTGGGTCGGCCCCACGGCGACGCGCGGCCGCGACAGACCCGCGAAGCCGCGCCGAGCCTTGGTGGCGTGATCGGCGCCGTCGCTGGGGCCGGCCGTGAACACCAACACCGTGCCGAGCAAGACGCCGGCGGCGCCGACGCCGAACGCGACCGTCGACACGTTGCCGAGCGTCTTGGCCGAGTCCAAGTCGCCTTGATCCTGCGGCGCGCAAACGTCGTTCGGGCAGCGATCCTCGAGCTCTCGATGCTTCTTCATCGTGAGGAAGCCCAAGACCCCGCCTGCAGCCAGAGCGACGCCGCCGACCCCGAAGGCGACGTAGGCCGGCGTCCGATTGGGCTCGCGGGGAGCGGGCGGCGCCGGCGGCGTCCGGTCCAGGCCCGAGTCGCTCACGCGTGGCGGGGGCTCAGCGGGCGTGCGCGCGGGGGCCGGCTCCGCCGCTGCAGCGGCGCTCGCCGCCGCTGCCTGCGCTGCGTTCGGATCGCGCGTGAGCGTCAACGTGAGCGTCTTCTTCTCGCCTTCGGCGACGGTCACTTGCGAGCCCGACCGCAAGAAGCCGGGCGCCGTGACGTCGATGCGATGCTCGCCGGGATCGGTAGGCATCTCGGTGTCGACGAGCGCGGCCGGCACCGGGCTGCCATCGACCTTGACCACCATGCCCTCGACAGCGACGACCTTGATCGTCAAGCCCGCGATGCGCGGCTTGGCTGCGTCGAGCACCTTCTGTGCCCGCTCGAGCGCCTTGAGCAGCGCCGGTGCGGGCTCGGCGCCCTGCGGCTCGCGCAGCACCTTGCGCAGCACCTCGGTGCCCTCCACCAGCCTGCCAATCGCGACGTAACACTCGCCCAGTCGACTGGCGACGACAGCCGAGTGGTAGAGCTTCTCGGCGCGCTCGAGCTTCGGCACTGCTTCGGCGCAGTTGTTCGCTTGCGCGAGCTTCAAGCCGTCGACGGCCAGCGCCCGGGCGGCGGCGATCTCCGCGGCCGACGCTTCCTCGGCGTGGGCTGCGCTCAATTGCGCCACGGTACAAAAAAGTCCCAACAAGGATGCCAGGCCGAGCGCTCGTCGCTTCATCTCGAGACTAAGCGGCTTATGCGGTCGTCGCTTAAGCCGTTGCACTCGGCGACAGCACGTCAGTGGACCGTGCTGAGGGTCAAACGATGAAAGCACGCACGCTGAACCATTCCTCCATCTTGGTGAGCGTCTTTACGCTCTCCGCGATCGCTTGCAACAGCCTGGTCGGTCTGAATGATCTGACTGTCGGGCAAGCGGGCGGCACCGAGAACGGCGGCACGAGCGGCGCCACCGGCAACCGCGGAGGGACGGACCAGGGTGGTGACGCCGCGTCGTTGCCGGAAGCGGGCGCTGGCGGCGAGGGCCAGGCGACGGTCGGCGAGTGCACGACGAACCAAGAGTGCACCGATAGAGCGACCGAGGCCGCGATGGGCGACGACGACGATGGCCCCGTGGCCGCCGTGTGCATCAAGCCGGAGGGGCGCTGCGAAACTCTGCTGAGCGAAGACTGTGACGCCATCACCGGCGACTACTTGAACGACGACGCCATCATCTTGGGCTCGCTCTTCTCGACCAAAGGCCCGCAGGCAGCGACGAACTTGCCGCGCCAACAGGCGGCGGCGCTGGCGATCGAACAAATCAACGCCGTGGGCGGCGTACCCTCCGGCGAAGGCTCGCGCCCGCTCGTCATGGTATCGTGCGACGAAACGACGGACTTGGTGCGCGCCGCGGAGCACTTGGTGAAAGACCTCGGGGTCCCCGCGATCGTCGGTCCGAACACGAGCCAAGACACGCTCGACGTATCGACGAAGGTCACGGTTCCCGCCGGCACCGTCGTGATCACGCCTACCGCCGTCGCCTCGAGCATCACCGCCCTCGCGGACAAAGATCTCACGTGGCTGATGGTGCCGTCCGACGTTCAGCGCGCGCCGCTGATGATCAGCCAGCTCAACGTGCTCGAGGCTCAAATCAAGGAGGAGCGTCAAGTCGACACCGTCAAGCTCGGCATCGTCTTCCGCAACGACGCGCTCGGCGTCGGCACGCGCACCTCGCTGAACGACTTGATGCTCAACGGCAAGGGCCTGACCGATCCGATCAACCTCGGCAACCACGTGGAGATCGACGGCTACGACGGCACCGCCGCCGACCAACGAGACATCGTCGACAAGTACCTGAAGTTCGAGCCGGACATCGTCGTGCTCGCAGGCACCGCCGAGGCGGTGAGCAAGGTGCTGATCCCGCTCGAAGCGCAGTGGTCGGGCGGCGCCCGCCCGCAATACGTCTTGATCGACTCGACGAAGGTGCCGGAGCTCATCACGGCCGCGACCAACAACGACGACCTGCGCTTTCGCGTGCGCGGCACCGGCATCACCCCTGGCCCCAGCGGCAAGGACACTCCGGCCGAGGCCTACAACGGTTTCAAGATCGACTACGACGTCCGCTACCAGGGCGGCAACTCGACGATCTCGGGCATGGGGCCCGCGCACGACGCGGCCTACGCCATCGGCCTCGCGCTCGCCGCCACCAAAGACGAGCCGGTGAGTGGCAAGTCGATCGTGAAGGGTTTGCGCATGCTGGCGAGCGGTAAGAACAAGTACACGACTCTCGGCACCAACCTGCTGCCCGCGTTCCAGAAGCTGGCCTCCGGCGCGGGCATCACCGCCGTCGGCAGCTTCGGCGTGCTCGACTGGGACGCGGACGGGGCCGTCAAGGGCGGCACTTTGGAAATGTGGTGTGTCGGCGGAACGGCGACCAAGCCCGTGTTTCAAAGCTCGGGCCTGATCTTCGACATCATGACCCAGGAGCAGTCGGGTACCTACAAGCAGTGTGGCCAGTGACCCACATCCGCCCCACGAGCGTGAGGCGGGGTCCTTAATGCAAGCCCCCCGTGGTCGTATTTCTCACGAGGCAGGAGCGTTGAGGCAGTCACAACCGCGTGAAACCTATCCGACGAGCGGCTTACAGCCGCTGTCGCAAGAGCCGCTCCAGGTTCCGTTCGCGGTCGGCGACGTGATCGCCGGCAAGTACGAGGTCACGGGGCTGCTCGGCAGCGGCGGCATGGGCTACGTCATCTCCGCACGCCACGCCGAGCTCGGCGAAATGGTGGCGCTCAAGTTCCTGCGCCCCGAGGCGCTGGCGCATCCGGAGCTGGTCGAGCGCTTCGCGCGTGAAGCGCGCGCCGCCGCAAAAATTCGCAGCGAGCACGTCGCGAACGTGTTCGACGTCGGGGCGTTGCCGGACGGCACGCCCTACATCGTGATGGAGTACCTGGCCGGTAAGGATCTGGCCGACTACCTGCACCAAGAAGGCCCGCTGCCCATCAGCGTCGCCGTCGATTACATCTTGCAGGCATGCGAGGCGCTCGCGGCCGCGCACGCCGGCGGCATCGTTCACCGCGACATCAAGCCCGAGAACCTGTTCCTGATCCAGCACGGTCAAGGGATGGACTCGATCAAGGTCTTGGACTTCGGCATCTCCAAGATCGCTCTGCCCCGCGGCAAGCGGGACCTGGTGCGCACGCAGATGGCGCTGGGCTCTCCCGTCTACATGTCGCCGGAGCAGATCCGGCGCAGCGATCAGGTCGACGCGCGCTCGGACATCTGGGCCGTCGGCTGCGTGCTGTTCGAGCTGCTCACGGGGGTCACTGCGTTCGACGAGCCGTCGCTCCTGGAGCTGAGCGCGGCCATTTTGGAGCGCGAGCCCGTCCCGCTACACACGCTGCGACCCGACGCGAGCGGGGAGCTCGAGCAGGTAGTGCTACGCTGCCTGACCAAAAACCCCGACGAGCGCTATCAAAACGTGGCCGAGCTGGCGATCGCCCTCTACCCGTTCGCGCCCCGCCGCGCGCGCATCTCGGTCGAGCGCTGCTTCCACATCCTCAAGAAGGCCGGCATCGTCGACAGTGATTTGCAGCTCGCGAGCGCCTACCCGCCGGCCCTCGACGTGCGCAGCACCTCACCCTCCGCCAGCATGGGGCCGCGGCTCTCAGCGCGCACGACGACACCAGCAGCCATCGACCTTCGCGTCGACGACGACGCCGACGACGACGCCGCGCTGCAACCGAAGCGCGGTCGGCTCGGCGTCGTGATCGGCCTCGGCCTGATGGCAGCCGCGGCGGCGCTCGTGTTCCTACGCCTGCGCGGCGGCGAGGCCACGGCCAGCGCCGCCGCTCCCCCGCGTGGCGCCGAGCTCGCGTCGCAAGCGTCCGCGCAGGTGCCTGCTACGCCGGTCTCGGCGCGGCCGACCGGCAGCGTGGTGGATCTCGATCGCGAGCCGCCAGCCGACGCGCAAGCCGCGCCCAGCGCCGCGCCTCGAGCCGTCAGCAAGGCCAGCAAGGGCTCGAGGCCCTTTCGACCGGCACCCACCGCCACCAGCAAGCGTCCGCGGGCCGGCGACGACGAGCTCGATCCCGGCTTCTGAGCGGTCGTCGGAGCGCGCTCGTCGCCCACAAACGGGCGATCCCCCATGATGCCCAAAACCCGGAAACGGAGGCACCACGGGGGATCATAGGGTCGGCGCCACTGCCCGCCAATCCTCTGCGGAGGGGCGAGCAGCGGTCGCCGAGCGGGAGACGCTTACTGCTGAATCTGGAAGCCCAGCTGCAAGAACTGGTACTTCGTCGGGTCGACGCCCTCGGCGTCGAACGAGGTCTTGCCGTAGCTGTAGGTCAGCTGCAGCTTGGCGAAATAGTCTTTGAACAAGTACGCGACGCTCGGCTCCACGATCCAGTGGGTGGCCTTGGTGTTGAAGCCGTCGGCATCCTCACCGGTCTTCGCCATCTGGAAGCGCACGGTGGCGTTCAGCTTGCCCTTGTAGGGCAAGACTTCGTCGGTCGTGAACGACGGCAGCACGTAGAAGAAGTCGTTGAACGAACGGGTGTCGCCGCTCTGGTGGTAGTAAGCCGCCTCGATGCCGGGGGTGCCGGCGCCGGTCTTGAACTCCGCCAAGAAGTCAGCGTTGAACGCGACCAGGTTGTCCTTCACGTCGGGCTGCGGCACGTCCATGTCGTCCACACCACCCGAGAGCGCGAAGTCCTTCTGGTATTGGAAGGCGGCGCCGAGGGCGACGATGTCTTGGCCGCCGTAGTAGGTGCTGCTGCCGTAGAAGCCCGGCTCGGCTCCGAGGAACGCATACTGCGCGCGTAGCGAGAACAGCGGGCTCTGGCCCGCGTAGCCGCCGCCCGGACCGACGTTGTTGTCGAGGTCGAGGACCGCCGCGTAGTACTTGAACTTGCCCTGGTTGATGTCGCCCCAGATGGTGCCGCCGACCTCGCGGCCCACCTCTTCGGTGCCGCGCGGGCCGAAGTAGCCGTCGAGCACGCCGGAGTAGTTCCAGGGGGCCATGAACCAGGCGCCGCTGAAGTTCGAGCGATCGGACGGAGTCAGCATGCGGCCGAGCCAGACGTGAAACTCGTCCATGAAGTCGAGCTGACCGATGATGTCGAGGGCCTGCGCTTGGAAGGCGATCGGGGCGCCGCCACCAGCGCTGGCGCGCGTGCGGCCGTCGACCGTGAAATTGGCGGTCCAGCCGATGATGTCGGTGACCTTGCCGCTCACACGGAGCTCGGCGTTGAGCTCGTCGATGAACTGGTCGTTGAGCTTCGTCTGCTCGTTACCGGCGTCGTCGGCCGTGGTGTTCGGATTCTGAACGCGCACGCCAGCGCGCAGACCGGCGCCGACCGTCACCTTGAACGGGCTCTCCTCGGCGGGCGTCGCTTCGGCCACGGCCTCGGGCACAGGCGCGGGAGCAGGCAGGGGCGGTGGCTCCGCGGCCGGAGGCGCTGCGTCAACCGGCGGAGGAGGGGGCGGCGGCTCGGCGGGCGGAGCCTCCGCGGCAGGGGGCGCAACGGGCGCCGGGGCCGCGGGCGCATCCTGCGCTTGGGCCAGTTGCGAAGCGAAGACGCCCGTTAAGGCGACTGCGCCGCTCAGGATGTGGCTTTGGATTTTCATCATGCTCTTCACCGCTAGTTGGGAGCGCGCGATGTCGCTGGTGGCTGCGCGTTTCGCTTCGATTTCGAAGACCCGACACGAGCAGCCATGTTTCGGCGAGCAGTCCGCGCGCAAGTTCAGTGGGGTGCGCGGACCATCCCCTGCGCCGAGTTAATGCAAAGTGTTGCAAACGTTTCCGAAGAAGACATCCGATCTGCCACGGTCATTCAGCGTCAGATTTGGCGATTACGCGGCATTTCCAGGCGGGTTCTGGCGACCGTGGCGTTCTTGCGCGGCGGGTTTGTTTCGACCTCTTTCCGAAATGCCTACGAAACGAGCGACTCCCTATATCGGATTGGCAATGACGATCCTGCGTAAGTCACTCATGAGCTCTCGTCGCGCCGTGTTGACTGGCTCGGCTGCTTTGGGGCTATCGGCGCTCGCGTGCAACAAGCCCTCGGCTGATCCGGCGCCCGCCGGCTCGGCCGCGAGCGCGCCCGCAGCGGCCAAGTCGGGCGCGGCGCTCACGGTCGGCTTCGTCTACGTCGGTCCCAAAGACGACTACGGCTACAACCAAGCGCACGCAGAGGGCGCCAAGAGCCTGGCCGCGCTCGGCGTCAAGCTGCGCGAAGAAGAGAAGGTACCGGAGACGGTCGACGTCCAGAAGACGATGGAGAGCATGATCAACCTGGACGGCGTGAAGCTGCTCTTCCCCACCTCCTTCGGCTACTTCGACCCGCACATCTTGAAGATGGCCGAGAAATACCCGGACGTGACGTTCTTACATTGCGGCGGACTCTACACGGAAGGCAAGCACCCCAAGAACGTCGGCAGCTACTTCGGCTACATCGACGAAGCGCAGTACGTCTCGGGCGTGGTCGCGGGCCTGACGAGCAAGACGAACAAGCTCGGCTTCGTGGCCGCGAAGCCGATTCCCCAGGTGCTCCGCAACATCAACGCCTTCACCCTGGGCGCGCTCTCGGTCAACCCGAAGATCACGACCAGCGTGATTTTCACCGGCGATTGGTCGCTGCCGGTCAAGGAAGCGGAGGCCACGAACAGCCTGGTCGATCAAGGAGCCGATGTCGTGACCTGCCACGTCGACTCGCCGAAGGTCGTGATCGAGACCGCGGAGAAGCGTGGCATCTACAGCACGGGCTACCACGCCAATCAGGCCGCGCTCGCGCCCAAGGGCTACCTGACGGGCGCAGAGTGGAACTGGGCCACCGTCTACAAAGACTACGTCGAGAAGGTGAAGAGCGGCGGCGGCTGGGCTCACCTCGTACGCGGCGGCTTCAAAGAGGGCTTCATCAAGATGTCGCCGTACGGCCCGGCCGTGTCCGCCGAGGCCAAGGCCAAAGCAGACGAAGCCAAGGCTGCTCTCACCGCCGGGAGCCTCGTGATCTTCAAGGGGCCGCTCAAAGACAACGGCGGCAAAGAGATCATCGCCGCAGGCACGGTGCGCGGTCAGACCGACCTCGAGCTCGAGAAGATGAGCTACCTGGTCGAGGGAGTCAAAGGCTCGGTCAACTAGGCGCCCCCCCCATGACGAGCGCCACGGTCGAAGAAACTTCGAGCGAGCCCGCGTCGGGTCGGGATTTCGGGCCGACGCTCGCTCGCTTCGCCAGCTTCTTGGACGGTCTGGTCGTGCCGACCGGCGCCGTCACGGTGGCGGGCGCGCTGTTCGGGGCCTTCGTGGCGCTGTCGGGCTCGAACCCCATCGACGTGTACGCCGAGATGTACCGAGGAGCCTTCGGGACCTGGTTCTCGGCGCAAAACAGCCTCCAGCGCGCGGCGCCGCTGATGCTCACGGGGCTGTGCACGGCGCTTCCGGCGCGGCTGGGGCTGGTCGTGATCGGCGGCGAGGGCGCGCTCTACGTCGGCGGAGTGGCCGCGGCCGCCGCCGCCAGCCACGTCAGCGGGGCGAGCCCCTACGTCGTGCTCAGCGTGATGGCCGTCTCTTCGATGATCGTCGGCGCGCTCTGGATCGGAGCCGCGGGCGCGCTGCGCGCCAAGCGCGGCGTGAACGAGACGATCAGCAGCCTTTTGCTCTCGTACATCGGCATCGCGCTCGCCAATCACCTCATCGAAGGGCCGCTACGCGATCCGCAGAGCTTGAACAAGCCATCGACGCTGCACATCGGCGACGCGAATATGCTCGGGGCGCTGCCCGGCTTGGACGTGCACTTTGGGCTCGTCTACGGCGTGATTGCGTGCTTGCTCGCTTGGCTGCTGATGGATCACTCGGTGTTCGGGTTCGCGGCGCGCATCGTCGGAGGCAACCCGCGCGCGGCGCGACTGAGCGGCCTGCAAGTGCCTCGCCTGCTCATCACGGTCTGCGCGCTGGCCGGCGCGGCCGCGGGCCTCGCGGGCATGGTCGAAGTGGCGGCCGTACACGGTAAGGCCAACGCCTCCCTCGTCGCAGGCTACGGGTACACCGGCATCCTCGTGGCGTTCTTGGCCCGTCACAGCCCGCTCGCGATCTTGCCCGTGGCGCTCGTGCTCGGCGGCATCAGCGCCAGCGGCGGCCTGCTGCAGCGCACGTTCGGCTTGCCGGACGCGACCGTCAGCGTGCTGCAGGGCATCTTGTTCGTGGTGGTGCTCGCGAGCGAGACCTACCGCGGTAAAGTCGACTGGTTTACGCGAAGGCTCGTCACGAAAGGGGTGAGCGCATGACCGCTACCGAGACTTGGGGGGCGTGGGGTGTGCCGCTCGCGGTGCTGGGCGGCGCGCTGCGCGTCAGCGCGCCGTTCTTGTTCGTCAGCTTGGGCGAGTGCCTCACCGAACGCGCCGGGCGCGTCAACCTCGGGCTCGAGGGCACGCTGGTGATGGGTGCGATGGGCGGCTACGGCGTCTCCTACCTGAGCGGCTCGCCTTGGCTGGGCGTGGCGGCGGCCGGCGCGCTGGGAGCGGTGTTCGGCGCGCTACATGGTGTTCTGTGCGGGCGGCCACGCGTCAACGACATCGCGGTCGGCATCGCGCTGATGCTGCTCGGCATCGGCCTGTCCTTCTTCCTGGGCAAGCCCTTGATCCAGCCCACCGCCCCGCGCCTACCCGCCTTTTCCCTGGGATTTTGGAGTGACTCTCCGCAGCTGCAGTCGAACTTGCAGGTCAACGCGCTCTTGCTGACCGGCATCGCGCTCGCCCCCGCGCTCGCCTGGGGCCTCAAGAACACACGCTGGGGGCTGATCGTACGCACCGTCGGCGAGAGCGCGGAAGCCGCGCGCGCCATGGGCTACGACGTGAACCGCGTTCGACTGTTGGCCACGATGGCGGGCGGAACGCTGGCCGGCATCGGCGGCTCGTTCCTGTCGCTCTTCTATCCGGGCAGCTGGAACGAGGGCTTGTCGAGCGGGCAAGGCTTGATGGCGGTCGCGCTCGTGATCTTCGCGCGCTGGGATCCGATTCGCTGCCTGTACGCATCGCTGCTGTTCGGCGGCGCGAGCGCGCTCGGCCCTGCGCTGCAATCTGTCGGGGTCACCTCCGGCTACTACCTGTTCAACGCGGCGCCTTACGCGCTCACGCTCGCCATCATGGTGCTGTCGAGCTCGGCCACGAAGCAGTCGGCCGACTTGCCCCAAGAGCTCACCGTCGCTCGCTGACGCTCGTCGAAAGGAACCGAAGAATGAGCCAATTCGTGCCGGCCGAGCCCTACCCGTGGCCCTACGACGGCGATCTCCGCCCCGAGAACACGGCCCTCGTTATCATCGACATGCAGACCGACTTCTGCGGTAAAGGCGGCTACATCGATGGCCTCGGCTACGACCTGACCAACGCTCGCGCCACCATCGAGCCGATCCGCGGCGTGCTGTCGCGCTTCCGGCTGGGCAAGTACCACGTCATCCACACGCGGGAAGGCCACCGCCCCGACCTGTCGGATCTGCCCGCCAACAAGCGTTGGCGGTCGCGGGTGCTGCAACACGGCGGACCTGGGCAGCCCGGCATCGGTGACTCAGGGCCTGCGGGGCGCGTGCTCGTGCGCGGCGAGCCCGGCTGGCAGATCATCGACGAGCTCGCCCCGCTGCCGGGTGAGCCCATCATCGACAAGCCGGGCAAGGGCTCGTTCTACGCCACTGATTTCGACATGGTGCTGCGCCAGCGCGGCATCAGAAACATCGTGCTGTGCGGTCTCACGACCGACGTTTGCGTGCACACGACGATGCGCGAAGCCAACGATCGCGGGTACGAGTGCCTGCTGCTCGGCGATTGCTGCGCGGCAACGGATCCCGGCAACCACGCCGCGGCTCTCAAGATGGTCACGATGCAGAACGGCGTGTTCGGAGCGCTCAGCAACTCCGCGGCGCTGCTCGAGGCCTTGCCGTGAGCGCCGCCCCCGAGCTGAGGGTCGATCGCTTCAACCCCGGCATCGACTTGAGCGGCGTGGCGCCAGCGCGGCGGCGTGGCGGCGCGGCACCCCTACTCTCGGCCCAGCACATGAGCAAGCGCTTCGGCCCCTTGATGGCGCTCGACGACGTGTCGTTCACGCTGCGCCCGGGTACGTTTCACGCGCTCTTGGGCGAGAACGGCGCCGGCAAGAGCACGCTCGTGAAATGCATCATGGGCTTCTATCAGGCCGACAGCGGCAGCGTGGTCGTGGGCGACTCGGCCGTGACGGTCAAGAACCCGCGCGAGGCGCAGCGCTTCGGCATCGGCATGGTCTATCAGCACTTCACGCTGGTCGAGAACATGACCGTCGCCGAGAACCTGGTGATGGCGCGCGCCGATGTTCCGCACATCATCGACTGGCGCAAAGAAGCAGCAGAGATCAGCGACTTCATGGCGGGGATGCCGTTTCGGATCCCCGTGCGCAAGCTCGTGCGGCAGCTGGCAGCAGGCGAGAAGCAAAAGCTCGAAATCCTGAAGCAGCTCTACCTGGGCAGCAAAATCATCATCCTCGATGAGCCCACGAGCGTGCTCACCCCGCAGGAGGCCGACAGCGTGCTCGGCCTGCTCGGCGAGATGACGCGTCGGCGCGAGCTGAGCGTCGCCATCATCACCCACAAGTTCCGCGAGGTGACCGCCTTTGCCGACGAGGTGACGGTGCTGCGGCGAGGCAAGCTCGCCGGAGCCGGCAAGGTCTCCGATCACAACCCGGAGAGCCTCGCCGAGCTGATGGTCGGCTCCGAGCCACCGAGCGCGGCCCTCGAGCGCAAGCAGCTCGTGCACGATCGCGTCGCGCTCGAGCTCCGTGACGTGTGCGCGGTCGACGACCTCGGACTCCCGGTGCTGGAGCGCGTCAGCTTGCAGCTGCGGGCGGGGGAGATCTTGGGCATCGCCGGCGTCTCCGGCAATGGTCAAGAAGAGCTGGTCGAGGTGCTCGCAGGTCAGCGCGCGCTCGACTCAGGCAAGGTCGAGGTGGCGGGCAAGCGCTACGAGCCCACGCGCAAGCACATGCGCGTGAGCCGCGTGCGCTTGCTGCCCGAAGCACCGCTGAAGAACGCCTGCGTCGGGAACATGAGCGTGGCCGAGAACATCGGGTTCCGCTGCTTCGACGAGGCCGGCTACACGCTCGGAGGCTGGGCCGTCCGCCGCGCCCCTCTCAAGCGCAAGGCCCTCCGCGCCATCGCCGAATACAAGATCAAGGCGCCGGGGCCCGACGCGCCCATCGCCGGTCTTTCCGGTGGCAACGTGCAGCGCGCGGTGCTGTCACGCGAGCTCGAAGGCGACGTGGCGGTGCTGATCGCCGCGAACCCGTGCTTCGGTCTCGATTTCGCGGCGGTGGCGGAGATCCGCAGTCGCATCGTGTCGGCGCGCAACGCTGGAGCGGCCGTGCTGCTGGTCAGCGCAGACCTCGACGAGATCTTCGCCCTGTCGGATCGCATCGTGGTGATGAGCGAAGGCGCCATCGTTCACGAGACCTCGGCCGAGGGCGCGAACGTCGCCGAGATCGGCCGTCATATGGCGGGCGATCACGCGTGAGCACCTTCCCGCTGTCGCTGCTGCCCGCCGACATCGCGTCGCTTCCGTTCCAGGTTCTTCGGCCTGGCGTCGAGATCAGCGTCTTGCACGAAGCGACGGACGGCGCCCGCGTCGCGGTGCTGCGCTACGCCCCGGGCGCCCGCGTTCCGCCGCACCGCCACGAGGGCTACGAGTACATCTACGTGCTCGAAGGCGAGCAAGGCGATGACAGGGGCTTCTACCGAGCCGGCTCGTTCATCGTGAATGAACCGGGCAGCGTCCACGGCGTAACCAGCCCGACGGGCTGCGTCGTGCTCATCTTCTGGCAGCGGCCGGTGGTGTTCGTTTGAGCGGCTGTTTGCGTCTGACGGGCTTTGAGTCCATCAGGTTTCGAGAGGAGGGATCATTCCAGAACGACGTTACGCCCGGGTCGCGATTCGGAGACCTGGCGGAAACGCAGCAACGACGATGACAACGAGTGCGCCGGGTACGACTGGCGCCCACTAGGTGTTCCAGGGAATCCGCTTTCGATTGGAGAACGTGATGAAAACTCGAATTGAGCTTCTGCTAGCAGGGTTGGTTGCGGTCGCGGGGTGTAAGGGCCCGGGCGAATCAGCTCCCGCCGGCGCCTCCAGCGCCGCGCCGGCAGCGTCAGCCGTCGCGGCCGCCCCCGCGGGGACCCCGAAGGCCTCGGATACCGGACCGATCAAGGTCGGTATCTTGCATTCGCTCTCTGGCACCATGGCCATCAGCGAAACGTCGCTCAAAGACGTGGCGCTGATGACGATCGATCAAATCAACGCCGCGGGCGGCATCAAGGGGCGAAAGCTCGAGCCGGTGGTGGTGGATCCGGCTTCGAACTGGCCGCTCTTCGCCGAGAAGGCGCGCGAGCTCCTGCAGAAGGAGGGCGTTGCCGTCACCTTCGGCTGCTGGACGAGCGTGTCTCGCAAGAGCGTGCTGCCGGTTTACGAAGAGCTCAACGGCCTGCTCTTCTACCCCGTCCAGTACGAAGGCGAGGAGTCCTCGTACAACGTGTTTTACACCGGCGCGGCGCCGAACCAGCAGGCGATCCCTGCCGTCGAGTACTTGATGAGCAAAGAGGGTGGCGGCGCCAAGAAGTGGGTGCTGCTCGGCACCGACTACGTCTACCCGCGCACCACGAACAAGATCCTCCGCTACTTCTTGAAGCAGAAGGGCGTCGCAGAGTCCGACATCATGGAGCAGTACACCCCGTTCGGCCACGCCGATTATCAGACCATCGTGGCAGACGTGAAGAAGTTCGCCGCCGGTACGCCGACCGCGGTCGTTTCGACGATCAACGGCGACTCGAACGTGCCCTTTTACAAGGAGCTCGCGAACCAGGGCCTGAAGGCCAAGGACATTCCCGTCGTCGCGTTCTCGGTCGGTGAGGAAGAGCTGCGCGGCATCGACACCAAGCCGCTCGTAGGCCACCTGGCGGCGTGGAACTACTTCATGTCCATCGAAAACCCGGAGAACAAGAAGTTCATCGCGGATTGGAAGGCGTACGTGAAGGCCAAGAACCTGCCCGATGGCGACAAGCGCGTCACGAACGACCCGATGGAAGCCACCTACGTCGGTATCAAGATGTGGGCCCAGGCCGTCGAGCAAGCCGGCACCACCGACGTGGATGCAGTGCGGCAGGCCGTGGGCGGCCAGACCGTCAAAGCGCCGTCCGGCTTCACCCTCACCATGGACGCCAAGAACCACCACCTGCACAAGCCGGTGTACATCGCCGAGATCAAGGGCGACGGTCAGTTCCAGGTAGTCTGGAAGACCGAAGGCCCGATCCGCGCCATGCCGTGGAGCCCCTTCGTGCCCGAGAGCGCGAAGAAGGTAGCTGACTGGACCTTCCCCTGGGTGTGCGGCAACTGCACCGAGCCCAAGTTCAAGGTGGACGCGGCCACCGCAGCGCTCTGAAATTGCTCATGTCCATCCGCTCGCTCCTCGTATCGTGCGTAGCGTGCGTGCTGGCTCTCGTTTCGACGCGAGCCAGCGCGCAGGACCTGCACCAAGCCGCCAAAGACCTGGTCAGCTCGAACAAGGATCAGGCCTCGGCGGCGGTGGATGCCATCGCCAAGTCTTCGGAGCCAGCGGCGCTGGCGCTGCTCGAGGCGCTGGCCGAGGATGCGTTGCGAGTCGATGCGGCGGGCGTGCCCTTCGTCGCCGGTGAGAGCGGTGAGCTCTCGCCGGTGTTCGGGGGCGATCGAGAGCCCTCCGGCGAGCTCAAGGCCGCCGTCGTCGACAACCGACTGCGCCGTCAGCTCGACCCCGCGCTGGCCTCGCTCAAGCTCGGCTTCCCCGACGTCAAGGTGCGGCTCGGGGCCGCCAAGGACCTAGCCAAGAGCCGCAACGACGAGCTCTTGCCGCTGATCCGCGCCGCGGCCGCCAAGGAGCGGGACGACGACGTCAAGGAAGCCATGCAGCTCGCGCTCGCTCAGAGCGACCTGCACGGCTCCGACAAAGCCCTCAAGCTCGCGGCTCTCGCCAGCATCAAGTCGGCCGCCGACGCCTCGTTCAAGAGCGACCTCGAACGAATGACGGGTAAGGCGAGCGGCTCCGCCAGCGAGACCGATCCAGAAGTCAAAGCCGCCGCTGCCTCCGCGCTGGGCGCCATCGAGGCGCACCTGGCCATCGTGAGCATGGTCGGCAATCTGTTCTACGGCCTCAGCCTCGGCAGCGTGCTGCTGCTCTGCGCGCTGGGCCTCGCCATCACCTTCGGCCTGCTGCGCGTCATCAACATGGCCCACGGAGAGCTGTTGATGATCGGCGCCTACGCCACGTTCTCGGTGCAGAAGCTGTTTCAGAGCTTTCTGCCCGCCCATCAAGACTGGTACTTGATCGCGGCCGTTCCGGTGGCGTTCGTCGTCACGGCCGGCATCGGCATGGCCCTCGAGCGCAGCGTGATTCGCTTCTTGTATGGCCGTCCGCTCGAGACCTTGCTCGCCACTTGGGGCATCTCGCTGATCTTGATCCAAACGGTGCGCCTGCTGTTCGGCGCCCAGAACGTGGCCGTCGCGAACCCCAGCTACTTGGCCGGCGGCATCGAGGTGATGCCCGGCTTCGTGCTCACCTACAGCCGCCTGGCCGTCATCGTGTTCGCTTCAGCCGTCACCGCCTTCGTGTGGTACGTGCTGCAAAAGACGCCGCTCGGCCTGCACGTCCGAGCCGTCACCCAAAACCGGACCATGGCCGCCGGCATGGGCATCGCCACCCGCCGAGTCGACGTGTGGACGTTCGGCATCGGCTCCGGCGTCGCAGGTCTCGGCGGCGTGGCGCTCTCGCAGCTCGGCAACGTCGGTCCCGAGCTCGGCCAGCAGTACATCGTCGACTCGTTCATGGTCGTGGTGCTGGGCGGCGTGGGCAAGCTCGCCGGCACCCTCGCTGGCGCCTTCGGCCTCGGCATCGTGAACAAGCTGCTCGAGCCGATGGCCGGCGCAGTTCTAGGAAAGATCGTGATTTTGGGGCTCATCATCCTGTTCATTCAACGTCGACCACAAGGCATCTTCGCCCTCAAGGGTCGCGCCGCGGAGGCGATGTGAACGTC
Organism: Pseudomonadota bacterium; assembly: GCA_023431345.1. Taxonomy (GTDB): domain Bacteria; phylum Myxococcota_A; class Polyangia; order Polyangiales; family Polyangiaceae; genus PMG-095. The sequence goes on along the minus strand of JAEYWK010000205.1, from coordinate 4,093 downwards.
AAGGCCGAGCTACTCAAGCTGATGAGCCCGAAGGGCTGGCTCGCCTTCGGAGCCGCCGCCCTGCTGTGCCTGATCGTGCCCATCTTGAACAGCCTGACGCCGGTCGACTCGGCGCTGCACATGCCCGACTACTTGGTCGCGCTGCTCGGGAAGTTCCTGTGCTTCGCGATCGTGGCGGTGGCGATGGATCTGCTGTGGGGCTACGCGGGCGTGCTCAGCCTCGGCCACGGCGTCTTCTTCGCCATCGGCGGCTACTGCATGGGCATGTACTTGATGCTCTCAATCGGGGAGGCCGGCGTCTACCGCAGCAAGCTGCCCGACTTCATGGTCTTCCTCGACTGGAAGGAGCTACCCTGGTTCTGGAAGCCGTTCGACAACTTCGGCTTCGCCCTGCTCGCGGTGCTGCTGGTGCCCGGTCTGCTCGCCTACGTCTTCGGCTTCCTCGCGTTCCGCTCGCGCATCCGCGGCGTCTACTTCTCGATCATCACGCAAGCCTTCACCTACGCGCTGATGCTGCTCTTCTTCCGCAACGAGACGGGACTCGGCGGCAACAATGGCCTGACCAACTTCAAGACCCTCTACGGTTACTCGCTGGCCGACTCGAGCACGAAGCTGGGCCTGTACACGCTGAGCGCGATCGGGCTCTTGCTAGTGTTCTTGCTGTGTCGCTTCATCGTCGTCTCCAAAGCGGGGCGCGTGCTCTGCGCCATCCGCGACGAAGAGAGCCGCAGCCGCTTCGCCGGCTACAACCCGACCAGCTACAAGCTGTTCGTCTACACGCTCTCGGCCGTCATTTGCGGGTTTGCGGGCGCCCTGTACGTGCCGCAGGTAGGCATCATCAACCCGAGCGAATTCCAGCCGTCGAGCTCGATCGAGATGGCGATCTGGGTCGCGGTCGGCGGCCGCGCCAGCCTGCTCGGCGGCGTGCTGGGGGCCTTCGTGGTGAACGGAGCCAAGAGCTGGTTCACCGTCGCCCTGCCCGAGGCTTGGCTGTACGTGCTGGGCGTGCTGTTCATCGCCGTCACCCTGTTTTTCCCCGGCGGGCTCGCCAGCCTGCTCTTGCGCAAAAAGGCGTCCACGTGAGCGATTCTGTCGTCGGTACTCTCGAGGAAGCAGGCGCGCCCGAGTCGGGCAAGGTCGAGGTCGACCCGCGACCGAGCCCGAGCGGCAAGTCGCGGCGGCTGAGCCTGATGCCCAAGCCGCGCAAGGTCGAGCAAGAGCGGGTGGCGGCGCTCACCAAGGGCCGCAAAGCGCTGCTCTGCGTCGACAGCGTCAGCGTCGCTTTCGACGGCTTCAAAGCCATCACCGACCTGACGCTCATCCTCGACGAGGGCGAGCTGCGCTGCATCATCGGCCCTAACGGCGCGGGCAAGACCACGCTGCAGGACATCATCACCGGCAAGACCAAGCCCGATTCGGGCTCGGTGTTCCTCGTCGGCGACGACACCGACCTGACGGCGCTGAGCGAGTACGAAATCGCCGAGCGCGGCGTGTGCCGCAAATTCCAGCGCCCGACCGTGTTCCAGGGGCACAGCGTGTTCGAGAACCTCGAGCTGGCCTTGCCCGGTAAGAAGGGCGTCTTCGCCAGCTTGTTCGCGCGTCTGTCGAAGGCGCAGCATGAGCGCATCGACGAAGTGCTGGAGACGATCGGCCTCAAAGACCACAAGCACGCCGCCGCCGGCCTGTTGTCGCACGGCCAGAAGCAGTGGCTCGAAATCGGAATGCTGCTCGCGCAAGAGCCACGCGTCCTCTTGGTCGACGAGCCCGTGGCGGGCATGACGCACCAAGAAACCGAGAAGACGGCCGAGCTGCTCAGCAGCCTGGCCGGCAAGCGCACGGTCGTGGTGGTCGAGCACGACATGGAGTTCGTGCGCAGCATCGCGCGCACCGTCACGGTGCTGCACGAAGGCCGCATCCTCGCCGAGGGCAGCATGGACGCCGTGCAAGCCAACCCGAAGGTCGTCGAAGTTTATTTGGGGGGAGCCCACTAAGCATGCTCGAAGTCAGCGCGCTCAACCAATTCTACGGCGAGAGTCACACGCTGTGGGACATGAACCTGAAGGTCCCCGAAGGCTCGTGCGTGTGCTTGATGGGTCGCAACGGCGTCGGCAAGACCACGCTGCTCAAGAGCGTGATGGGCGCCCTGCCCATCCGCTCCGGCAAGATCACCTTCAACGGCTCCGACATCGCCCCCGATCGCGCCGAGATGCGCGCGCGCCGTGGCATCGGCTGGGTGCCGCAAGGCCGCGAGGTGTTCAGCCAAATGACCGTGCAAGAGAACCTGCGCACGGGGCTGGGCGCGCGCGCCGACAAGAAGCAAGAGATACCCGAGCGCATCTTCGAGCTGTTCCCGGTCTTGAAGACGATGCTGCAGCGCCGCGGCGGCGATTTGTCTGGCGGGCAGCAGCAGCAGCTCGCGATGGGGCGCGCGCTCGCCATCGACCCCAAGCTCTTGATCCTCGACGAGCCGACCGAGGGCATTCAGCCCAACATCGTGTCGATGATTGGTGACGTGCTCATCGGTCTGAAGGAGCAGGGCCTCACCATCTTGCTCGTCGAGCAGAAGCTGCCGCTCGCTCGCCGCGTCGGCGACTATTTCTGCATCATGGACCGCGGCCGGGCCGTGGCGACCGGCGAGATGTCCGAGCTCGACGACGACATCGTCAACAAGCACCTCAAGGTCTGAGCCGAGCGGCTGGGGATCCGGCGCAGCGGACTCGTCTCAGAATGAGGCGACGACAGCGCACAAACGCCCCAGAAGCACGCGGGGTCCCTGCAGCGCGTCGTCCCGCCGAGTATCGCGCAAGTTCGCCTCGTGGCGGCCGTTCCGAGGGGCGTGGTTGGATCGGCGAGCGTGAGGCCTTCGCGGGCGAGCGTGCCACCTCGGGCCGCGCTGCGGCACGAGTCTACCGGCTTGTCGCTGGGCACTCGCGACAAGCTGCGCGCCGCGGTGCTCAGCGGCGTGGCCGGCTTCGTCGACGCGGCGGGCTTGCTGTCGCTGGCGGCGCTGTTCCCGGCCCACATCACGGGTGAGCTCGTGAGCGAAGCGGTGGCGTTGACGGGCGGTCCATCCGACGCCGCACCGTCGCGGTTATGGATGCTCCCCGCTTTCGTCTTGTCGGTGGCGCTGGCGGCGGTGGTCGCGCGGCTCGAGCGCCGCCGCGGGCGCCAGCCGACTCCCGCGCTCTTGCTCTTGGTAGCGTGCGGGCTCGGGGCTTTCACGTTGAGCGGCGTCGTGGGCCTGCTGGGTCCATCGCACTCGGCGCAGGCGATATCGCGGCTCGGCGCCTGCTGCGCCGTGGCAGCCATGGGCTTTCAGAACGCGCTCATGCGCGAGGCGCTGAACGGCTCGGCGCCCACCACGTTCATGACGGGCAACCTCACGCAGCTCGTGATCGAAATCGTCGATCACTTGTTCGCAGTGGGGCGACGCCCAGGCATCATGGGAGACGTCGAGCGCAGCGTGAGCCGCGCGCGGCTCCGCATGGCTGCCACCGCGCTCAGCTCGTTTCTGGTGGCGGCGGTGCTGGGCGCCGTTCTCACCCGCGCCGTGGGTGCGCTGAGCGCGGCGCTGCCGACCGCGTTCGTGAGCGCGCTCAGCTGGCATGCGTATCGGGAGCGCCGCAGCCGCCCGATGGCGACGGCGGAAGCGACGAGCCCGAGCCCGCTTGGGATGCGCCGCCCCACGCCGCTCCAGCTGCCCCTCGACAGCCACACCCGCCCCCAATCCGGGACTCGCTTCAAGGCCGTGCGCCCGGTCGCGGACGAGCCGAAGAAGGCCGGCGGCGAGGACTGAGCCGCCGCGAGCTACCCTGACGCGGGCCCTGGACGCACGCAGGGCCCCCAGGACGTTTTTTCGACGGGTTTGGGCGTCGACGCGCACCTATGCAAGCAATGCCTCGTCCGCCGTCGTGCCGCTTCGTCCGTTGCCTGTCCGTCGCGCTCACTGCCGCGGCGTGGCTCGTCGCGTGCGGAGATGGGGCCAGCGTCGAGGGCCCGAGCGCGGGAACGAGCTCAGGCGGCTCGAGCGCCGGCGCGGCGGGACAGAGCAACGTCGCGAGCGGCAGCCCGACCGACGGCGGCAGCCCAACCG
>JAEYWK010000052.1 GCA_023431345.1 Pseudomonadota bacterium | reverse complement strand
CATTGCCTCCTACATCGCCGGCTGGAACAAGGACCCTACGCCGTTCATCTGGACCAAGCCAGCGGCCGCCATCATCCGAAGCCACCGCCGAATGCTTGAACGCATCTCACATGCGGTGCACTAGTCGACGAGGACGGTATCGCGCAGGACTTCGATGGCAACCCGGCGATCGGCGAGGGCCCGGCCTCGTCGAAGCAAGAGGCCGAGCCTCGAGACGACGAAGAGTCGGTGGGTTCCACCCAACAGGCCATCCTGGGCTTCAACGCCTGCAAGCCCGTCGAAATCCAGGTCAGCAACAAGCGCCGGCGTAACGGCGTCGACTATGACATCAAAGTCAGGAAGGTGACGTTCTGGAACGTCGACGACGGCAAGTGGCGCCAGGAAGATCTGGCGAACAAGATTATCGAGTATAGCGGTGGAAAGGCGTGGTCGGACCAGAGCCTGCCGGACACGGCGAACGATCGAATCAGCGCTTGGCGCGTGTACTACGACTACCGGGCTGCCGGGCAGAGCTGGTCCGACACCGTCTACCAAGAGGTGTACCCCGCTGATTACAATCCGAACCTCAACTACTGCTATCCGAACAGCAGCGTCTACCACCTGACGGTGCTGTAACCGGTCTATCCGCGTTCGCTTCAAGCTGGGCGATATGGCCAGCCACATGACCGCGCTCTGCCGAAAGGTGGAGCGCGGTCGTTTCATTGCAATTGGGATCGTCGACGTGAGCGGGTCGTTTTCTTCGCATGTGCTCTCTTCGCAAGTGCGCGCACCGAGCAGACCTGTGCGCGCACATCACCCTGAATGATGGGTAAGCTAGGTTGACCTGCGCTCGCGCTGCGATTATCTAGTGATCATGATCGCCGCAATTCGATCTGCGAAGAAGCAGGGGCTCGGAGCGCTGCTGGTAGTGGCGTCGACGGCCGGGTTCAGCTGTGGGGGAGGCGAGTCTGCAGATGGCGATGGCGTCTCAGCGGCTGGCGCCGGCGCGGATGCGAGCTCAGGCGGCAGCGCGGCTGGCGCGAGCTCAGGCGGCGGCGCGGCTGGTGTGAGCACCGGCGGCAGCGCGGGCGTAGCCACCGCCGGCGCCGACGGTTCGAGCAGCACGTGCGGGACGTTCGAGCCCGGTTCGGCGTCCAAGGACGTTACCCGTTACTGTGGCAATCACTGCTCGCCCGGAACGTACCGAGAGTTGCCGTACGGGTCGGTGATGAAGAACTGCTACGAGTACGTCTTCCAACAGGGCGTGGGCGTACAAAACGACATTCCTAGTACTTCTATCGGTATCCGTAACATCAAGCTGTCGGAGCCAATGGTTGCCGGGCAACCCTACGCTTTTTCGAGCGAGAACCGGCACCCCATCCAACAAACCGAGTTCTGGGGTACCGACGCCGAGTGCGGCGTAGGGCTCGAGCTGCTGTGGTCGGGGCCGCAGCCCAGGGAGACCATCGATTGCTGGGAGTTCATGCCGAGCGCCGCGTACACCAACGTGTTGATGGTCTGGAAGGGCGGCGGGCAGCACTACGGCGTGACGCTCTGCCCGCAGGGGAGCTGCGGGTAGCCCGCAACCCAGCAGCGGGCGCCTCTGCGTGATGGTCGAGCGTGTGCGGCGTCACCTCGCCGAAGAGCCCCGAAAATCTCTGCGAAAGTGTGCCGCCGGGGGCGTTGGTTGACGTTTCCCTGGGTCGCGATGAAGGTCGACGCCTTCGCGAGCGATTCATGGAGCCGTCCGTCGTCGTGCAGCGTTTCTCGTCAGGTGAAATCGTTGCGGAGAAGTATCGAGTGGCAGGTCTCGTCGGCACGGGCGGGTACGGCCAGGTCTTCGCGGCCGAAAACATCAACCTCGGCACTCGCGTCGCCATCAAAGTTCCGAGGACCGCCGGCGCTGATGGCTCAACCTGGCGTGAAGCTCGGGCCGCAGCGCGGCTGCGCAGCCCCCACACCGTCCGCATCCTCGACGTGGACGGCCTACCTGACGGAACTCCGTACATCGTGATGGAGCTCCTGGAGGGGCAGTCGCTCCGACAGTATCTGAACGAGCACGGGCGAGTACCATGGAGACAGGCCCTCGACTGGACTCGTCAGTTGTGTGTCGCTCTCAAGGAGGCGCACGCGATCCAGCTGGTGCATCGCGACATCAAGCCTTCCAATGTCTTTCTCGTGAGCACCCCAGACGGGGCCACAGCGGTGAAGCTGCTCGATTTTGGCTTATCCAAGGCCCTCGACGCGAGTGGTGACGAAGGCAGCACCGAGAGCGGTAAGTTCGCGGGGTCGCCGGGCTACATGTCGCCCGAGCAAGTACGGGGCCTGAAGGCGCTTGGAACCAGCGACATCTGGGCGCTCGGGGTGGTGCTCTACGAGATGCTCGCGGGGAAGCGACCTTTCGTCGGGGAGGGCAATCCCGCGCTGTTTGCCGCCATCGTTGCCGACCAGCCGACACCGCTCGTGCAGCTGTGCCAGGGCCTTCCAGCCTCCGTAGGCGCCCTCGCCGCCAGGTGTCTCCGCAAGGCGCCGCACGAGCGAGCGCAAAGCGTCGAGCAGCTCGAGCGGGAGATCCAGGAGCTATTCGACGACGCGAGCTCCCCTCCAGGCTCGAGCGACGACGAGACCGAGAGCGGTCTCGCTGCCCCGCCCAGCCGACTGAATCGGCGAAGCGCGGCATCCTCTTCACGCTGGCGTCGGTTCGGAGCTCCAATCCTGCTAGCGACCGCGGCGGTGGGGCTCTTGCTTGCGCTGCGTGAGCTTCGAGAGCCGAGCCCTCCCGAGCCGTCTCTCGACCCGAGCGCGCGGGCGACGCGCGCTTCGCAGCCCGGCCGCGCCGAACCAGCGCCGATAGCCTCTAACCTCGCGCGCGAACCCGCAGCCCAGACGAGCGCTCCGCTGCCGAGCGCGCGGGTTGCACCGGCAGCCCCTCGCGTGAGACTCGCAGGAACGCGGTCCACTCCCGCCAGCCACGCATCGACGCGCGCCCCCGACGGGCCGACCAGCCCGGGCTCAGCGCAAGCGGAGACCGTCCCACCGACGCCGGTTCCGACCTTCTTCGAGGAACCTGATTTTTGACGCCGTCGCAGCGTCGCCCACCGTCTTCGTCAATTCTCGTCCGCTTCGAGCGCGTCGGGCTCTGAGGCAGCCATGCCCAGCCGCTTCATGAGCCTCCGTAGCGCAAAGCGGCTCGGCAGCCCCAGGGCGATCGCCGCTTCGGAGACGTTCTTCGAGTGGAGGAGCGCAGCTCGAATGCGCTCGGAATCAGGTTCACCTTCTGCCGGAAGCACCAGCTCGGCGCGCACGGCCGATGTCAGCAGCAGGCGCTCCGATGCCGACGTCCGACATGCCAATCGTAGGAGCCGCTCGAGCTCCCTGAAGTTGTGCTGATATCGGTGACGAACGAGGGCCTGCGTCAGCTCTTGCGAGCACTCGTAGTTGGCTCGCCCCGCCTCTTCGGCCAAGCGGGCTAGAATGATCCGCATCAGCAGTGGGATGTCGGCCCGCCGCGCGTTGAGATCAGGGACCGAGACTCGCTCCGGAAATCGAGCCAAGACGTCTGGCTTCATGGCGTCGAGCGCGCGGTTCGTGACGGCAATACAGCGCAGATCACTGCGGCGCATTTGGTCTTCTCCGAGCCTCTGGTACTCGCCCGAATCGAGGACGCGCAGCAGGTTCGCCTGCTGGGCAGAGTCGAGCTCAGTCACCTCGTCCAGGAGCAAACACCCCTTGTCGGCAGCGCCCACTAGCCCCTTTCGTGACGGCGACCCGGCGTTGGGGTATCCCGCGATCTGGCCGAACAGCTCTGCTTCGAGCAGACTCGCGGGAATGGTGGCTGCGTTGCGGGCAACGAGCGGCGCTTTCGAACGCAGCGACGCGCGGTGGATAGCCTGAGCGCAGAGCTCCTTGCCCGTGCCCGATGCTCCGATAATGAGCACGTGGGCGCTGCCCGTGGCCAAGCGTAGAAGCTCTCGTCGCAGGTGCCACGCCTCGGGGGTCTCACCCACGATGCCGTGCCGGTCCGCTGCGCCGAAGGCGAACGACGTCGTGGGGAGAGGGCTGATCAGCTTCGGTCGCTGGGTGACGAGCATGAGCATGACATCCTCGACGCCCACGGTGTCACCTGCCACGGCGCGACAGCTCTTCGTCCGGACCCCGTTGTGGACGAGCGAGCTCTTTCCTACGTTCTCGATGGTCACTGCGGCGTCCGTCGCGACCAGCCTCCACTGCTGCCGCGAGAGCTTGGGCGCAGTCAAGAAGCCGGTCGGAACCTGCTCACCGGGGCGTGAACGAAACAGCTCCAAGCGTGCTCGGTCTTCGGTGGGGCTCCTGGAGCCGCGGCCTAAGGTGCACGAACGCGGCAGCGGGCAAGATTCGCCGATCCTCTCGGGCTCGTGAGCGCTCCACACCAGGACCAAGTGCAGGTGCTCCTTCTGCGGGTCTGCCGAGGCTCCCTCGTCCGCTCCCCTGGACAGAGTCTCGGTCCTCTCACCGTCACCATCGCATTGCCCCATTCGAGGCGTATAGCATCGATCGTTCGCGGCCCTGCGGGACGGCGACCTTTACGCGCTAGAACGTTCGGCGCAGGGCGACGCCGCTCGGCGACAGGCCGATCGCGGTCGCCTCGCTCGCCTTGGGTGCAGGCACCAGCAACAGGGTGAGGCCGGTCGCGGCGCCGATGACACCGCTGAGCAGGCCTACGTTAGTCCACGTCACTGCGCGCTGATAACGCTCCACCGTACCCCGCTGGGCGGGCCCACACACCAGCTGTGAGCTGCAGTTCTCGTCCAGCTCCTCCGCAGCCCCGTTCGCGGCGAGCCCGAAGCCAGCAGCGACGCCGAACCCAACGGCCGCGAACGCGAGCGCGCCGATCCCCGCTGGCGTTGTCCAATGGCTGGGTCTCGGCTTGATAGTCACGATGGCCGGCGCCCGAACAGCCGGTTGGACCGGAGGCTGTAGCGGCGCGTGAGGCAGACGCACGACGGCGTCTTGTCCCGCAGCCAGGAGGATGTCGTAACTCCGCTCGTCGTCGAGGCCGATGCTCACCGTCACCCGATGCCGTCCCGGATGCACGATCACTGATGGAACCGGCGAATTCAGGGGCACGATGCCGTTCGGAGTGAGCTCCGGCAGCGGGCCGAGATCGACGACATAGGCGCCGCTTCCGGCGCTGCCCAGAGGGGTCGTGCGGACGCCGTTGACCGTGACGCGCGTGGCGGGCGCGCCAGAGAAAGAAATCGTGCCGACGTGAGACTGGATGGTGCTCAGCTGAGCCTCGGCAACGCGTCGGCGCTCCGGCGTCAAGCGACGCTCCGCTTCGAAGCGAGCTTCGTCGAGTGCCGCGGTCGTCACCCGTAGAGCCGCAACCCACCTTCCCAGCTGGGCGTGGCAGTAGCCGATGTTGAAAAGGGTGACGGCGCTCGGGAAGAGCGCGAAAGACTGGCGGTAGGCTTCGAGCGCAGCCGACCAATCCCCCTGCCTGGCCAGCTCTGACGCCGCGGTGAAGTGCCGCCTAGCTGGCTCCCGCGCGTCGTGAGCGTTCGTCTCGGACGCCAAGGCCGAGGGCGACGGGACGTCCGCGTGAGCCAGAGGTATTGCGTGCAGGCCGACGCAGCAGAGCCACCCGCACGCGCGCAGCCGTCTCACGGAGCCTCCGGGTACATTTTCAGATAAGAGACGTGTCCTTCCGGGAGAGTCACTCGATGGCGGGCAATCTCTGTCCCGACCTCACCGCGGGCAGCGCTACGCCGAGCCACGATCTCGATGACCCCGTTGAGCTTTGGGTCGGAGATCGCGGCCGCTCCCGTTCGGGTCGTCACCGGCCCCCCACCGTCGTGCTCGACGGTTCCGTCTGTCGGGTCCGTCAGGGTCACTACGATGCCGGGCGCTGGCGCCGATTGGCAATCGACGACTTGCACGAATATCGCCTCTCGACGCGTGACCCCGAACACGTCGCCGATCGACTCGATCAGATCGCTTTTCAAGACCCGAGTGACGCCGACTCGGGTTCCCCATACCGGCAGGTTGCTCTCGACGCGGCTAGGGGGAATGTCAGGGCTGGTGAGCAAGCGGTACCCCTGCCACTCACTGCCGGGGCCACGGAGCTTCGGTCCCCAAGGCACCGTCGCCGTGTAGTGCCCGGCGTCATCGAGCGAGGCCAGCGCGATGGGCTCGCTGCAATCGCTCGTTTGAACGCATAGGGCTAGCGCGAAATCGGGTGGCTCCTGCTCCGCGTAGAGGTAGTGGACGCGCTCGCTGAGAGTCAACGTCGTTCGCTCGGAGGCGGGCCGATTATAGCGGCCAACGCAACGGAAGTCCGCGCCGACGCTGCACGCCGAGTCAAGCTGCGACCAGCACCGAAGAAGATCCTCGTAGGCCCATTGCGCATCCAAGCTCGTTCCCAGTCGGCCTTCGCACTCGGCCCTGGCGGCCGGGGTGGCGAGCTCGCGAACGCACGCGCTAAACTCAGGGCAGCCGCTTTCGTCGAGGCAAGCCGACAGGGCGCCCGGACAGCCCTGATCGACGGCTCGTGCGCAGTCGCTATCGTGGGTCGCGAAGGTGTCGATGAGGGCAGCGCGAGGGTCCGCTTCAACGCGGTAGTCCTTGGCTGAAATCGGAAACTCGCACCCCGGCAAGGCCGCCAAGCAGATGAGACTCAGGCAGGCTACTTTCGCCGGCACTTCGAGAACCTGTGTTTCAAGCAGAGTCCGCCTGGCTCTGCCGGCCCAGCGTCAGACTCGCGGCGCATAGGCTCGGGGCGCAGCAGCTGCGGTCGACGTACCTCTACCCTCATCTCGCGCAGAACCCTGGCACGCCGCGCGAGCTGCGCAAAGAGAAACAGCGACCGACGGTGGATCGCTCACGCCTGCGCCGGATGAGCGGTGGCGAGCCTCGCCCCTTGAGGAAGCCCTGGTAGCGAAGCACGTGATCGCTATCGGGGTGACGCAAGGTTTCGAACTACTAGTCGGAGCTGGCGACTAAATTTGTAGTTGACGAGGGCGCGGCGAGGCCATCAGTCCGTCGTGCAGCGGTAGTGCGCGAAGACCTTCTCGATCTTTCCATGCTGATCGAGGTGCATCACTTCTGCGACGAGCCGCCGTCCGGCTCCCCAGAACAGCAGCGTCACGCTCGAAACACAACTGAACGTATCGACGAGCTCGAAGCGCAGATCAGGATACTTGTCGAGACCTTTGGCGAAGTAGGCGCGGAGCGCGTCGCGGCCGCGTACGACGGGCTCGCCCGTCAGGTTGCCGGCCAAGGGCGAGACCAGCTCCGCAGAGTCAGCGTAGAGCGCCACGATCGCGTCGATATCATGTGTATTCCAGGTGGTTACGTGCTTTTCGGCAAAGCGGATCGCTTCGGTCGGGTCCACTTGCTTCTCCTCGTTTGGGGTTCAGTGCGTCGAGGTCGTCTCGAGCTCGAGTCGCTCGGCTCTGATACGGAACCCGTCCGCTGCGGCACTTCCGAGATGCTACTTGCAAATGGCGTTGTTTGTCTTGCAGTCGGTGCGGTCAGGCAACGTCGTAGCGCCGCGCACGCAGCGCGTGTTCTGGCCGCCTACCTTGCCGAAGTCGTAGTACTGGCCGCTGGCTTGGCCGGCGCCGCAAACCTTGGGTTCGTCGCCGGCGATCGTTCCCGAGAGAGTCGTGGTCCAGATTCCGTCACCCATCACTGTGAAGACTTCGGCCACGGGCGGGTACATGCCGTCACACTTGAAGATCGACACGACTTCGCCCGCGGTCGGCAGGCGCCAGTCGTCGTAGCCACCGAGTGATAGGCCCGCGCAGTACGTTTCCGCCGCTGCGTAGGGTTGGCCAGCCATCGTGGCCTTCGTCCAGCTGAGGCATGTCTTCGGGTCGAACACGACGTCACCCTGGACCACGAAGGTGCCGGCCGCGCTTGGCGTGCAGTTGCCGCCTCCACTGCTGCCGGCGGTACCGCCGTTCGCGGTGCCGCCGTTCGCGGTGCCGCCGCCCGCCGTTCCGCCGTTCGGTGTCCCGCCGCCCGCCGTTCCGCCGTTCGTGGCGCCGCCGCTGTCGGCGGTACTGCCGCCCGCCGTGCCGCCGTTGTTCGCGCCGACGGCGCCCCCAGCGCCCGCTCCGCCGTTGCTCGCGCCCGCCATGCCATTGCCTGTGCCGGCCGCGCCTGCGCCGCCCGTGTTCGCTCCGCTCGTGTTGCCGCTGCCGCTCGTTCCAGCGCCGCCGGTCGTTGCACCAGCCACGGAGCTTTCGGCTCCGCCACCGCTCACGCCGTTGCCACTTCCCCCCGTCGCCGGGTCTTGCGCTCCCGAATCCGACGAGCAACCCGCCGTAGAGAGGACCACGACCAAGCTGAAAGCAACGAGCCTTGCCGAACCGGCGCTTCGAAGCGACTTGCGCATCGCTCATCGGTAGCACGCTTCGCGTGCGCAGCACCCGCAAGACGCGTTGCAACGCGATGGTCCAAGCGGGGCGCTCTGGCTCCGACCTCGCATCGCCAGGCTCGACATCACTTGGGCCTTCGGCGCTGAAGCGGCCGCAGAATTTACCGACCGGTACCGTGGTGGCCGTCGCGCGTTCGTGCAGCGAGCGCTCGAACAGCTGGGAGGTTGACGACATCGGTCGCGGGCGTCGGCGCTGGTGCGATACGCCGGCCGTCGTGTATCGTCCCCGCGCATGAGCACGGCGGAGAAAGGTTTCCTCGGCTGGGTGGAGCGTACCGGTAACAAGCTCCCCGATCCGGTGTTCATCTTTCTCTACCTGATTGCCGTCTTGGTCGCAGTCTCCGTCGTTGCCGAAGCCGCCGGTCTTTCGGTCCTCCACCCGACGCAGAAGCAGCCCGGCGGGGCCGCGCTGGTGCTCGGCGCAGAGAGCCTCGTCTCCTCCAAGAACATCGCTCGTCTCTGGGTCGAGATGCCCAAGACGTTCACTCACTTTCACCCGCTCGGTTACGTGCTACTCGTGATGCTCGGCGCGGGCGTCGCTGAACGCTCTGGTCTCTTCGCGAGCGCGATGAACGCCGCGGTGCGAAAGGCCCCGAAGCGCCTGCTCACGCCCGTCGTGGCCCTGGTCGCGATGATTGGTAACCACGCTGCCGACGCGGCATACGTGGTGCTCATCCCGCTCGCGGGCGTCCTGTATAGTGCCGTGGGGCGTCACCCGCTCGCCGGAATCGCGGCGGCTTTTGCTGGTGTCTCCGGCGGATTCTCTGCCAACATCGCGCCCGGCCAGCTCGACGCGCTGCTGTTCGGCATCACCGAGCAAGCCGCCGAGGCTCTCGTCCCGAGCTACGACGCGAACATCGCGGGCAATTGGTACTTCATCACGGCCATGACGGTGGTGTTCTTGCCCGTCATCTGGTGGGTCACCGATCGCGTCGTCGAGCCGCGCCTCGGGCCTTGGCGGCCAGAAGCGGCGGATGCCCTCGCGGGCGGCACTGACCCAGAGAGTGAGCACGGTGAGCTGCGGCCCGAGCAAAGGCGCGGCCTGGCTCGGGCGGGGCTGGCGGTGCTCGCAGTGACGTTGCTCTGGGCCGTCATGACGCTCGGCCCCGGCACGCCGCTGCTCGATGAGGCGGCGTGTCCGGACGACAAGCTCGCTCTCGGCCGCTGCTCGATACACGCCCGGCTCACGCCGTTTTACCAATCGCTGGTCGGCGCGTTCTTTCTCCTGTTCCTGGCCGCAGGTTGGGCGTACGGCGCCGCCGCCGGTACGGTGAAGGGACACCGCGACGTCGTGAAGATGATGACCGACGCGATGAAATCGCTCGGCTACTACCTGGTACTGGCGTTCGCCGCCGCCCACCTCGTGGCCATGTTCAACTGGTCCAATCTAGGGCTGATTTTTGCCGTCCACGGCGCGAGGGCCATCGAGCAAAGCGGTCTACCGCTGCCGCTCTTGCTCGGGCTCATCGTCCTGTTCTCCGCGCTGGTGAACCTCTTCATCGGGTCGGCCAGCGCCAAGTGGGCGCTCCTTTCGCCCGTGATGGTCCCGATGCTCATGCTGCTCGGCGTGAGCCCCGAGGGCGCCACCGCCGCGTACCGCGTGGGCGACAGCGTCACGAACATCATCACACCGCTGATGGTCTATTTCCCGCTCATCCTCATCTTTTGCCAGCGCTGGCAAAAAGACTTCGGGCTGGGCAGCCTGACCGCGACGATGCTGCCTTATTCGATGTGGCTCCTCGTCAGCGGGCTCGCTCTGACCGTGGGCTGGGTGTCTTTGGGCTTCGACCTCGGCCCCTCCGCCCCGGTGGGCTACGCGGTCCCACCGGCTGCGCTGCCCCCGACGCCCTAAAGGCGACGGGCTGTGGCGCGTAGGCTGCGCGCCGCTATACTGTCGCGCCTGTCCACGACGCACCTTTGGCTGCTTTCGTGTTGCCTCTTCGCGAGCTTTGGTTGCGAGCTCGCGCAGAACTACACGGACCCACACGGGCCACGCTACGCGGGTAGCTACGCGGTCGAGGGGGAGCATCCCCATCCGCCCGAGGTCGGGGTCGTGACCTTCAACATCGCGTTCGCTGACGAGTACGAGCTGGCGGCGCAAGAGTTGGCGCTGGATCCGAAGCTGTCGACGGCGGACATCCTGCTGCTGCAGGAGATGGACGCGCCGCGCACCGACGCCATCGCGCAAGCGCTGCACATGAACTACGTCTACTACCCCGCCTCCGTCCACCGGAACGGGCGGGATTTCGGCAACGCGGTGCTCTCGCGCTTTCCCATCGTCGCCGACCAAAAGCTCATCTTGCCGCACAAGAACCCGACGGACGGGCGCATCCGCATCGCGGTTCAAGCCACGGTCGCTACACCCCAGGGCGATATCTCCGCCTACAGCGTGCACACGGAGACACCGTGGCTGGGCCCGCGCGCGCGCCTGGAGCAATCCGCCGCCATCATCGAGCACGCCAGCGCGTCACCCGTGCGTAGCCTCGCCGGCGGCGATTTCAACACGGGGGATCCCGGCTCGCTCGATGCCACCATCGCCCTGTTCCGCGAGCACGATTTCGCGTGGGCTTCTGCGGACGCCGGTGACACCGCCGGCGGCTATGCGCTGGACCACATCTTTGCCCGCGAGATCACCCCGCTGCGGTCGGGAAGCGTCATGACTCAGGCCAGCGATCACCGGCCATCATGGGCAGAGCTGTCGCTAGATCGAGCGCAGTAGCTCGCGCGCTCTTCGTGCTGTGCTGCGCGAGCGGCTGCGTGAGCTACGGGTCGCACTTGGGCACCGCGCCGCTGCCATCGGGCTCGCGTCAGCTGTCGCTGGCCGCCGACGGGCTGCTGGTGGATCGCGGTTTGGGCCCGCAGCCGCTGCCGAACCCGGAGGTGGGCTACCGCGTCGGCGTTGGTCATGAGCTGGACGTCGGCGCGCGCCTGAACGCCGGCAGCTTGGAGGTCAACGGTCGCTGGCGCTTCCTGCAGGGCGACGTGAGCCTGGCGCTGGTACAAGGTCTGGGCTTCGGATTCGTGCCGGTGACCAATCGCGATACGGGTCTGTTCAACGCCCACTGGTTGACGTCCTTACTGGTCGGGACGCCGGTCACGCGCACTTCAGAGCTGGTGTTCGGCGTGCGCGGCGCCATGACCTATGCGTTCCCGCTGACGGCGTTTCGCGGCGACGCCAGCGAGGCCACCACGTACTGGCTCGGCGGCGGTGAGGCCGGCTACCGCTTCGCGATCGGCAAAGAGGTGTACCTCTTCCCGCAGCTCACCGCGCTTCGCGCTTACGATAACCGCGCGGGTGAGTGGCTGTTTCCCACGCTCCAGGGCGGCGTCGCGCTCCAGCTGTGAGCTTCAGAACGAGCCGGTAAACTGGAGCACCGCCACCGAAGGACCGCGATCCATGGCCAGGATGCGCAAGCCGACGAGCGAGCCGATCGCGGCGACGCCGAGGCCGCCGCCGATCGGCAGCGCGGCGCGCCGATGGCAGCTGTGGTCGTCGTCACCGCAGTCGATGGTGAGCCCGTAGCTCGTGATGGCGGCCCCCAGCGCGATGGATGAGATGACGACGACCGTGCCCCAGGTCGAGGCGGAGGTGCGCGGCTTGGCTGTCGGCGCGGCTGGAGCGACGGTCGGTCCCGGGTCAGCTTCAGGCGTGGTCTGAGCCAGCGCGGTTCCGCTCAGCAGCAGGCTCGCGGTCACGCAGACGACAGGGATCAGACGAAAGGACATCGGTGCACCTCAAGGTCGGACGGTAAGGTAGAGCTGCGCGGAGAGCTGCTGCGCCCAGTAGCTGTCGCGGTCGGCGTAGAGGCCGCGGCGGTACACGGAGGTGGGCGCGATACCGATACCCAAGCCGCGCAGGGGCTCGACCTCGTACCAGAGACGCAGCGAGCCGATCAGCTCGTCACCCTGCACGCCGTCCACCACCTTCGCGATGTAGTGCCGCATCTGCAGGCCAATTTCGCCGAACTTCCCGAGGCGGAGCTCGAGCCCGCTCCAGGGCGAGAACCCGCTGGCAAAGTTATAGTCCCGATCGCCGCTGCGCGCTTCGGTCGAGGAAGCGCCCAGCACCGGCACCAAGTCACCACCGACGCTGAGCCGCAGCGACCGCCCGCTGTTCAGCCGCAGCACCAGGTGGTTGACGGGACCGATCCCGATGCCGCTGTAGGTGGCGAAGTTGGTCCCCACGTACTCGTAGCTCATGCCGAAGCCGAACACGTCGTTGTCTTGCAGGGGACGCGGCTCGACGGAGAGTGGCAGGCTCACACCATAGAGCAGGCCGTGGGAGTACACGTGGGCGCCACTCAGCTGGCTGTTGAACAGGTTGGTGGCCGCGTACAGCTCGAAGTAGTCGAAGGCCCCGAGCTGCCGCTCGCCCGGCGCCGGCAGCAGCGTGCCGTATTCGACGTCCACCGCGAGCAGCACGGCGGGGCGCGAGCTCGTGAGCTCACCCTTCTCCTGCTCCATGCTGACGCGATCTACGCCGAACTCGAGGGCGATACGGACCGGACGGCGCACCGGGCGGTGACCGTTACGCCAAGCACGTCCGGTGGTCAGGCGATCGAAGCCTCGCATCGGATTCACCGCGGCGGCCATGAGCTCACGCGACAAGCGCCCTTCGTCCTCGCTGTCGTCGAGGATTTGGCTCGAGAGGCGGTGCATGATCTCGCCCAGCATCACGCCGCCGAGCGTCGTGACCGCGAGATCGTTGAGCGAGGGCTTCTCGCGCTCGGCGAACAGCTCCCAGGTCATGCTACCGGCTAGCGTGTACGCCGCCGACTCCCAGAAGGAGAGCCCTGCTCCGCGCGCGCTGTTGAACTGCAAGCTGCCGTGGTACGGATGGCCAAAGAAGTTCGTCTGCAGGATGTCCTGATCCCACTCGAAGCCGTGCCGAAGGTTGTCCTTCAGGGTCGAGCGCGTGATGGGGGCCCAATCCTTGTCGCGCGACCACGCGATCTGCCAAAACGTCCAATTGACGAAGGCCAGATTGGCTCCGGCGCGCGCGTAATCGACGAACGCTCGATCGCTCGTGGGCTGGTCGTAGTCCACCAGCGGCTCTTGCGCGCGGCCAGGCGAGGCCGCGAGCAACACGCTGGATAAGCAAGCGATCTTGGGCGCCAGGCGCGAGCACGACGCAGGTCCGCGCGTCTTATTCATGCGATCGGCCGGATGCTACCACCGCTTCTCCCCGCTCAACCGAGGCAGGATGGACCGGGCGGACGACGCTGGTAGCAACTCCCCGCCGGGGGGATGGCCGGCTGTTGAGCGGGCGCGCGCTCGCGGTTGGTTCTGCCGGGTGGCGTCGATCTCCGCGCCCACGAGGATGACCCACCCGGCGAGGAAGAGCCAAACGAGCAGCACGATGACGGCGCCGAGCCCGCCGTAGAGCGCGTCGAAGCTCGAGTAGCGCGCCACGTAGAGCTTGAGCGCCAGCGACGCCAGCAGCAGGCCGAGCGTGGCGAAGATACTGCCCGGGGTGACCCACCGGAACGCCCGCTTCAAGTTCGGGCCCAGGTGGTAGACCAAGGTGAAGGCAAAGTGGAGGGCCACGACGATGATGACCCAACGCAACGAGGCAAAGATCATGAGCAGCGTGTCGCTCCAGCCCAGGCGCTCACCGATGTACGCCTGCAACATCCCACCGAAGACCGCGAGGGTGAGGGCCCCCAAGGAAAGCCCGCAAAACGCCGATGCCAGCACGGCCGCGATGGCGCGAACGCGCCAGAACGAGCGGCGCTCTTTGACGTCGTAGATCACGTTGAGCTGGCTCATGACTCCAGCCAAGCCGCTGGACGCCGACCACACCGCAAATAACAGCCCGAAGGCGAGCAGCAGCGAGCTGCTACCGGAAGCCACCGTCTGCACCGACTTGGTTACCACCTGAGCCGCCGATGCCGGCAACACCTGCGACGTGAGGTCGACCACGGCTTGCTGCAAGTGCGGGACGGGGAGGTAGGGCACGACACTGATCACGAAGATCGCGCCGGGGAAGAGCGCCAACACCAAGTAGAAGGCCAGCGCTGCCGCCCCGTCCGCCACGCAGTCTTCTGCCAGCTCGCGCCACAAGCGGCGCAGAAAGTGCTGGGACTTCATCGGTCAGGTGAGTTGCAAATCGTGTTCCGTCAACCGGTCGCGGAAAGCCCGGACCGGCTGCGGTGTTACGGGCAAGCACGGCACACTGTGACGCGAAAGCACGAGGAGCCGAACGCCGCGCTACGGCGTGCCGAGGCGCGGCTGGAAGAAGAACGACGCCACGGACTCGACGCGCAGCTGCACGGCGCCGTCACCCGAGCCCGACTGGCTGGCGTGGTAGCGGAGCACGTCGTTCACGCCGCACTCGCCGCGCCCCCACCCTTGTTCGTAGAGCGCATCGAGGTAGGCGCCGGGAAGGGTGAGCTTGCCCACGTCGGGCCCTTCGCACTCCACCTCGACCGGCGAAATGCCGCCGTGCGTCCCGATGCAAGTCGTCATCCTGAGATAGATACGCGCGGTCGGCACCGGGTTTGACCACGCGAGCGCTACGTCTCCCCCGGCGACGCGCTTCTGGAGGAGCTGATCCCAATCGCCTATCGCCTGCGGCGCGGAGGCCAGGCAAGCTTCTAGATCGAAACCGGCTGCTTCATCGCCAGGCGCTGATACCGCGACGGCCCTCACGTCGTCGTAGCCAAAGTCTTCAGTCTGGAAAAAATAGCGGCCAAGCTCGATCGGTTCGACGACGACGGGCTCGTTCGAGCCGAAGCGCGCCGTCAGCGGCCCTGCCGACAGCGGCTCCGGAAAGCGCTCGCAGACGCCGTTGATGCAGATGGCTGGATTCTCGCAAGCCGGGTCGCAGAATGAGCCGGAGTCGTAAGTGAGCAAGCGGCAACTGCCGTCGCGAGCCGCCTCGGCGTGAAGCTCGCGGGACGGCCCGTCGACCACCGCCCCGTCCAGCACTGTAAAGTACGAGCCGGCCCGGACGCGGATGCGGCTCGAGGGTTGCTCGAAGCTCGGCCCCGTCACGCCATCGAGCGTCGCGGCGCAGCTTCCGCCTCCCGTTCCTGCGCCCGCCGCGCCGGCTGCACCACCGCCGCCCGCGTCACCTGCCTTCAGGCGTTCGCCGTTGCTGCTGCATCCGAGGATCAAGACGACTACCCAGCAAGAGCTCAGCCTCATGCGCATCAACGTAACGCAGCGCCACCGCGCCCGCTCCCCCGACAGCGCCGCCTCGCGCAGTTTTACCCACGTCGGTCCGCACCTCGACGTGCAAAGCGGCGCCCGGCGCGTCGCGATGGCGAGCCGACCGCGGGTTCCGTTCACCATGAGACGCGGGCGCGCTGGCGTCCCGGTGGCTGAGCTGGACGCCCCGCCCAGGCGGTGCGAGAGGTGGCCAACGTGAAGCTCCTCACCAGCCCGGAAGTTCGTTGGAAGTCGTCACCCGTCGAGGAGATGGCGCTGCTCGTCGACGGCGAGATCTATTACCGGGCTTTCGTGCGCGCGGCGCGGCGCGCCCGAAGGTCCATCTTGCTGTCAGGCTGGCAATTCGATACCGCGGCGCAGCTGCTGCGCGGCGACGAGCGCCTGCCCGGCCCCGATAGCACGTTCCTCGGCTTCTTGAACCAACTGTGCGCGGACAACCCGCAGCTCGAGATCCACATTTTGGCTTGGGACTACTCGCTCGTCTATGCGGTCGAACGCGAGTGGATGCAAGGCGTCAAGGTGGCGCTCAAGTCCAACGACCGGATTCACTTCGAGTACTGGACGCACCCGAACTCGGGCGGCTCTCACCACCAAAAGTACGCGCTGATCGACGACGAGGTCGCGTTCGTGGGTGGCCTCGACCTGTGCGATAGCCGCTGGGACACGCGCGCGCACGCGCCGCACGACGAGCGACGAGTGGATGTTTCGGGGGAGCCTTACCGTCCCTTTCACGACCTACAGCTCGCTCTCCGCGGGGCCGTCGTTGCCGACTTCCGTTCCATCTTCCAAGAGTTTTGGTCGGCGGTGTCCGAGCAGCCAGCGCCCCAGCGGCTCGAGCGCTGGGAGCAGGCCCCGTCGCTACGAGAGTTGGCGGAAGGCGGCCTGCCCTTGCGCGGCAGTCAGGTCCTGCTCAGCCGCACGCTCTTCCGCCAGGGCCAAGCTCCGGTGGCCGAGGTCGAGGCCTTGATGAGGGCGGCGATCCTCGGTGCCGAGAGCTTCGTGTACGCGGAAAATCAGTACTTCACGTCGCTTTCGATCCTGACCGCGTTCGGCGAACGGCTCTCCGATCCGGCGCGCCCGCCGCTGACCATCGTCGTGGTGATGCCTGATGGCGGCGACACTCCCAAAGAAGACTTCGTGCTCGGAAACCGCCAGCGCTCGGTCCGCTACGCGCTCGCCAAGCTCGCCGAAGCGCACGGCCACCAGCTCCGATTCCTCATCAGCTCCGATCGCAGCGCCGAACAGCCGGTTTCTACCTTCATCCACGCCAAGCTCTTGGTCGTCGATGATCAGCTGCTGTGTGTCGGCTCCGCTAACCTGACCAATCGCAGCATGCGCATCGATTCAGAGCTGAATCTGACCGTGCAGGGCGAACCGGACAGCGACACGTGCGCCGACATTCGCGCCATCGTCGACTCCCTGCTGTGCGAGCACGCGGGCATCGACGAAGGCTCGCGATTTCAGGACCGCTCCAAGCTGGTCGAAGCCATCGACGAGCTGTGCTCGGCCCCCAGCTCCAAGCTGCAGCACCTCGCCGTCGAGCGCTGCGACGATGACGACCCCATGCTCACCCTGATCTTCGACCCGAGCGGCGAGCTGACGGCCGACAACTTCGGAGATGCCCTCCAAGCCGAGGTGGGCTGCGACGACGGCGTGGTGCGAACCATCGCGCGCAAAGCCGGCCAGCGCCTCGGAGTCGTCGACGTCGACTGAGGCAGGTTCCTCCGCGGGCCGCCCGCTCATCAGCAGCAAGTGTCGCTGCCGATTCGACTGGCAGACCCGTGGTCGGCGTAGGAGCCTCAGCTGTAGCTCGCCGACGCGAAACCGGGCGAGGCAACGGCGAGCTGCCGCGGCTCGGTAACGTCGATTTCATCGAGGAAGTGGCGAAATCGCGACAGGCCGAGGCGCCGGGTGAGCAGGCAGCGGCGTCCGAAAGCGCGTGCGTGGCGACGGACACCGAGCACGGCCGAATGGCTGTTCACATCGGTCACGCAGATGACCAGATCCGAGCGCTCGACGAGCGCCTCGAGCGCGGCTGAGCCACGTCCAGCCGTATCGCCGCCGTGGAACTCAAAAGAGTGGCCATGGCGAGCGGCGGCGGCGGCGTAGCGTCGCTCCCCGCGTTCGACACCTCCAACGATTGCAATGTGCATGCTGATACCTACTGCCTGGTAGCGGAGAGACGAGTGGCCGAGGCGCGCTTCGAGCGCGGGACGAAGCGCACCCGAATCAACGGGTGACTCGCGGCGAGCTTCTGGGTCAGGTGTTCTGCCAGTCCGAGCACGAGGTGCTTGGCGCTGGGGTCGTCGTCGAGCTCCGCCGTGAGCACCACTTCCTCGCAGCCGGCCGCCGAGAGCGCGTCCTCCCAACCTCGATCGGAGGGGTTCGAGCATACCCAGCGCCCCGCGTCGCTGTCGGGACTTGAAAAATCAGACTCCAGCTCGACTCGAGCTGGCGTAGGCCCGCTCGCAGCCCAGTCCACGACGACGTGGACGGCCCGGGCTCGAGGTCCATGATGCCGGACAGCCCGGTTTGGGCGGCGAGAAGCAATGGCGCGGGATGGCTGGAACACAGGAGCCTGGGGGGTGGGTGAAAATGCGAACAGATGTTGTCCATTATAATGGACCAATTTCTTGAGACGTCAAGGGCGCGAAGGCGCCGTCCGCTCCGAGCATGCTCCCTGCCCGTCGGCACCAGAACGACGTCTACGTGCTCGACGGGAGGTTCTCGCGCTGGCGATACATTGGGGAGGTCGACGGCACGGCGGGGTAAGGTCACGCTGCGCTGAGTCACATCGCGCCCGCGGCCACGGCGTCGCGCAGGCGGGGGAATTCTGGGCGGAAGCCGAGATCGGCGCGGATCCGCGCGCCGTCCATGACCGCTTCGAATGCGCGCGCGCGCGCTGGATCCGTGCCGTCTGGCGGAGGCTCCGCCACCGCGGCGAACAACGTCTCGAGATCGGGCGTCTCGTCGTCGACCACGTTGTAGACGCGATGCGGAGGCGTGGGCACATCGAGGATGCGTTCGACTGCCTGCGCCACGTCGGCGTGATGTGCGATCGACATGCGCAGCGATTTCGGGAAGCTTCTCATCATTGGCACGGCTTCTTGGATGTGGGGGTCGCCGTCGCCGTACACGAAGGGCAGACGCAGCACGCGGACGTCCATCTCGTCAATCGCGAGCAGCGCTCGTTCGGCGGCGAGCTTGCTGAGCGGATAAGCGGCAGTCGGTGCGCAGGGTTCGTCCTCCCTTGCCGCACGCCCCCCGCGAGGGCCGTAGACGAGCCCGGTGCTGGTGAAGACGAACCGCTTCACGCCCGCGCGGAGCGAGGCCGCGGCGAGATGGCGCGTCCCTTCGTCGTTCACCGCCTGCGCCTCCTCGGGGGTCGCGCCGCGGAAGAACGCGGCGCAGTGGACGACCGTGTCGATGCCGCGCACGGCGAGATCGAGCGATGCCGCGTCGAGCAGATCGCCCGTCACGATCTCCAAGTCGGACGTGAGGCCGAGATCGGCGGCCCGAGCGGGGCTGCGGACGAGGCAGCGGACGTGATCGCGATGGCGGGCGAGGCGTTGGGCGAGTCGGCTTCCGACCTTGCCGGTCGCTCCGGTGAGCAAGATTTTCATGCAAGCAACGTAGGAGGCGGCCCGAGGTGGGTATTGGAAAAACCGGACATCGTCCGGCCGGAGCTTTCCCCCTTGCCCGCTCGAGGTCATCCTGACGACATGGCCGCGCACGCAACTGCCGTCGAGCCGCTGTCTCAGCTCCCGCGGGTATCCGCCCGCACAGGGATCGAGCAGATCTTCGTGTACGACCTCGCCCGAGAGAGCCCGCACATCGCGATGCCGCGTCCGGAGATCGACTTGGTCGTCCGATTCGGCGCCGGCGCGGGCAGCGGCATCGACGCGCATACGTTCGGCGCACGCGTGCGCGTCCATCGCAAAACTCCGCGAGGAGTCCGCCGTACGGTCACCGCGCGCTTGCGTCTCGGCGCAACGGGCGCAGTGCTCGGCGCGACCGCCTCCCAAATCGCGGGTCGCATCGTCCCGCTCGAAGAGCTTTGGGGCGGGGCGGACGTGCGTCGCCTTCTCGATCGGCTCGCGAAGGCCGACGCCACGAGCGACGCGATCGCGATCGTCGAGAGCGCCATCGCCGATCGCATCGCGCGCGCCGGGCGTCTCGCGCTCCGCGATCTCGACGCGCGCGTGTCACCCCTCGCGCTCGGAGCGGCGCGCAAGCTGCAGGATGAACGCATCAACGTCGTGGCGGGCGACCTCGGCGTCACCGAACGACATTTGCGTCGCGTGTTCCGCGAGACGGTCGGCCTCGGCCCGAAAGCCTTCGCGAAGCTCGCCCGGTTCCGCCGCGCCGTTGACCTCGCGCTCGAAGCGAACGGCGCGGAAGCCTGGGCCGAGATCGCGATCGCCACCGGCTACTACGACCAAGCACATCTCATCGCCGAGTTCCGCGACATCGCCGGAACCACCCCGCGCGCCCTCCTTCGCGAGCTCCGCACCTCGCGCTCAATCCCGTGATGACTCAAGAACCCTGGTGAGCCTGGCCGCTCGGCGGACGCCGTAGGTGCCGCGCCGCCCTGCTCGGCGCTGACTTTTTGCGCACCGGCCGCCCGGCGTTCTGATCGATTGCTCGCGCCGGGGCATTACGCCTGCGACCCTCGCCCCTCTCGGACATCTCGAGAGCAGATCGGGGGCGCCACAACCCAAGAGGTTCACGTCCATGCCGCTCCGCACCGCTCCGTCTCGACCGTTCTTTCGTTGGCAGTCCGTTCGCGAGCTCGTGGCCGGAGCCGGCGCGGCGGCCATCGCGCTCAGCGCTTTGGCGGGCTGCAGCGGAGAGTCCGACGTCCCGGAGCCGGGCAACGGCGGGAGCGCCAACGTTGCCGGCGCTCCGGTGGGCGGAAGCGCGGCTGGCGGAAGCGCGGCCAGCGGCGGAGCTGGAGGCACGGCCAGCGGCGGAGGCGGTACGCCAGGCGCGGGGGGCAACGCGGGCGGCGCTGCCGGCGGCGCGTTGGGCGGAGGCAACTCAGGGGGCACTTCGGGAGGCGCCGGCGGCGGCGCGCCTCAGGGCGGGGCGGGCG
>JAEYWK010000024.1 GCA_023431345.1 Pseudomonadota bacterium | reverse complement strand
CATATACATTGTAGAATGCGGCAAATAGGCCGTTAAAGGTGCTGTCGCTCTGCCAGATAAAGCCGTTTATGCTGTATTCGTACGAACCCGAACCGCCTGTGGGGTTGTGGACAGTGATTGATCCGTCCATATCGCAGGTGTCGTTAGTCCAGGTAACCGTGGCATAAAGCTCATCAGGCTGTGTAATGATCACGGTTTCAAGAATCCTGAAGTTTGGATGGTTATCGCCATCGCGCATCATTACAACATAAGTTCCCGGCGCCAGTCCCGTAAAGGTGCTGTCGGAAGTCCATGTAATTCCGCCATTTATGCTGTATTCATAATTTCCCGAAGGACCCGAAGCCCCCCAAATTGTGATAGTTCCGTTTGCTGCGTCGTAGCAGTCAACATTTGTATAATCAACATTGGCACTGAGGGCACCGGCAGCAACGATCTCAACAGTTCCGAGCGGCACAGCGCAGTATGTTGCATTTGCATCGCGCATCCACACATCGTAAAATCCCGGCGTAAGTCCTGTAAAATCGGGCGAGCCCTGCCATGTGATACCGCCGTCAATACTAAACTCGTACGAACCCGATCCTCCGGCAGGAGCATTGATATGAATCTCACCATCATTGGCACCCGGTATTGATTCGTTGACAACTACAGGCACGCCGGTAAGCTGTGCGGGCTGACCGATGGTTACATCACCCAGGACATTTTTGAAGACCGGCAGCAGGGAGTCGCGGATTGTAAGGTTATAATTTCCGGCAAAGAGTCCGGTGAAAATTGAATCCGACTGCCATGTGGCGCCCCAGTCGATACTGTATTCATAAAATCCCGATCCGTTCTGCGGGTTGAAGAAGGTAATGGTACCATCATTCAGGCCAAAGCAGGTTGCATCGGTAAAGGTGTATTCAGCAAAAATAGGATCACCGGTACCGATCTCACCCCTGCGGATATGTATCCAGCATTCGGGTGCATTGGCATCGCGCATATAAACATCATAAAATCCCACGGCCAGTCCGGTAAAGGTTGGCGACGACTGCCATGGTCCCGAAGGATCAAGGGCATACTCATAAACTCCCGAGCCGCCCGCCTGGTTAATTACGGTTATAGAACCATTTGCTGCACCGGGATAACTTTCATCAACAAATACAGCTTCAGCAGAAAGAGGTGTGAGGGTTCCAATACTAACAGTGCCTGTTACGGTACACCCGGAGCTGTCGGTAATTTCATACGTATAATCGCCGGCAAACAGGTTGTCGAAGTACCCCGTGGTATTTGTTATACCGTTGAATATAAAGGTGTAGGGCTCAGTGCCGCCCGCCATAATGAATGTAATATTGCCATCACCCACCACCGGACAGCTTGCAGGCGTAATTGAATCACGCACTGCCAGGCTGCCCAGGGTGATGATGACTGACGATTCTGCAGGGGGGCAACTGCCTGAATAGCCAAGACCTTGTGCGGTAAGTGTCAGAGTAACACTACCAATTAAAATATCGTTAACCCCGAATGTGTAAACCGGGTGCAGTATTGCCGGATCGTCAAAGCGTCCGTCGCCCGAGGTAGTCCATTCGATGGTGCCATTATTCTGTACATCAGAAAATTCAAGATAATAAGGATCAGGTTTGCATAACAAAACATCAGGTCCCGCATAAGCCACCGGAGCTGCGAACACCTCAACAGTGCCATATTCAACAAGGGCATCGCACATAGTAATACTGTCGTGCTGCACCGTAGCCAGCGTATACACCCCAAGCGGCACACTCCAGTTGATGGTAACAGTATCACCCGTTTCGGGCAGCGTATCAACCACCCCTAGCGGATCGGTAAGCGTCCACGTATACGTAGAACCCATCTCCCCATCCACCCGGTAATACCTCACCGCATCCTGGCACACCATATCAATCACGTACTGCGACGAAGCCGTCAGGCTAGCAAGCAGAAGGATTATTGTTGTTAATATGGTTTTCAATCGTTTCATTTTTTCGTTTTTGCTATCAGCTGTCAGCTGTCAGCTATCAGTTTTTTCAATTTGGTGTCACACTCACTACTCACTACTCACTACTCATTCCTCAGCATTCAGCACTCAGCATTCAGCGTTTTGGCTGTCAGCTATCAGCTTTCAGCTATCAGTTTTTTTCTCACTACTCACTACTCACTACTCACTACTCATCAAGGGTCATACTGATAGATCTGCGACCCCACGGGGAGTGCATTTACTATCACGATCACTGAATTTGATGGCGTATTGTTTGTTGTTCCGTCAATATCAATTACTTGTGTTATTGTATATGTTGTGGTTGTTACCGGGTTGACCACTATATAATAGATGGAGTCGGTAATTCCTGTGTATGTTGTATAATTCACCCCGTCGAAGAGAGTGATGCTGAAAGGTGCGTCGCCATCGAGGTGTACCTCGAGAACTGCAGGATCGCCGGCACAGATAGGCTCCGGCTCGATGAGCACGGCAGTCGGCAATGCTTCAAGCACCTCTACCATGTAAAACTTCATGTTGTCGGTCGGACAGTCGTTAACAGCTCTCACCTTCACTAAATATATTCCGGGCACATGCCAAACGATGCCGACAGATGACCCTGTATTATCTCCTGCAACAAATTCCCCTGATGTTATCGGGCAGTTTCCGGGCACCACTGCCATATTTATCCCTGTAAAGTTGTCGTAAATCTCCCACGTAATATTATCCTCCTGCGCAAACTGAACATCGACTGTAAAGGTAAAAGGTTCTTCGGCATAAACAGTAAGGGT
>JAEYWK010000275.1 GCA_023431345.1 Pseudomonadota bacterium | reverse complement strand
GTTCCATTGCCTGTGGAAGTCCAAACGACAGAAGAATAATTTTCAGCATAGCCATTTAGTTGAACTGATCCGGTGCCACAACTAAATATATTTGAACCGGCTACTGAAACCGGTTCTAGCGTTATATTAGCAGTCATGTTGTCGGAAGCAGTAAAGCCACACGCTCCTTCTCCCATAACATTAAGCGTTAATGTTGCATAACCCGCAGCGATATCTGCTGGTCCAAAAATATAATTGGTATTTAAGGATGTTGGATTGGTGAAAGCCCCATTCCCTGATGTTGACCAGTATAAGGATATATAATTTGCTGCTATACCTGATAAAGAAACCTGAGAATCCTCACAAATTTGTTGGTCGGGGCCGGCATTAGCTGTAGGTTCATCGGCAACACTCAGAAACATAGAACTTATAGCAGGAGCACATGGTGAAATTCCTATAACATTGAGAGTTAAAGTTGCTCCACCATTTATTTGATCAAAAATACCATGTGTATACACCGGATGAAGGAGACCAGGATCATCAAAAACACCATCTCCGCTTGTTGACCATAAAATATTACTGTAGTTTGTTGCAGTTGACTGAGTTAGCATGTATGAATTACCAGGACAAATCAATGCATCATTCCCAGCAAATGCTGTAGGTGGCGGATTTATAGAGAGAAGCACTGATGAACCAGTTATTGTACCTGAACAATTATCAAAATCTAATACAGCCAAACCTGTATATTGACCTGGTGTACTTGTATTAAGTACAAAAGGGCTGACCATAATATTCGTAATCTCTGGTTGAATAATCCCATTAATGGAATAGGTCAGTCGCCATGGACGGGTACCATTGGTAATGTTAAAATAAATACTTGAAGTCTGTCCTTGACAAATAGTTCCACCACCTGATAAACTCATTACTGGTGGATTCATGCATGGCTGTGCATTAATTTGGGTAATAATTGATGAGGAGATAATAATAAATATCCACCCTAAAAATTTCCCCCCGAAAATTGTATAAAAGGTCTTCATACCGCGCTTTTTAATTCCATATCGAAAGAACTTGTAATACTTCCCATGTTCAGGGATGTATTTGTTAATTAAATTTTTAGGAAATGGTAATAGTGCTTTTGGAGTGAAATTTACATTTATAAGGTTAAATTTTTTACATATTTATGTAACGGTCTATAAATTAGTACATAACACAATAAATATATTTGAACATTATTAAAAACATGTAATTGTCTCAAATTCAAATAATAAAAGAGGCTGTCCTTTTGAGACAGCCTCTTTAAATGAGTATCGATTAAACGATTATTTAGTAACTGCAATTTTCTTGCTGAAGCTCTCGCCTGCCTTGTTTATGAATTTTACAAGGTATGCACCAGCATCATAATTGCGTACATCTATCTGTATAAGTTTATCCTTAGCAATTATTTGCTCATAAACGATTTGACCAACATAATTATAAATTACTATTTGGCTGATGTCGTTAGTAAGTTCAATATTTACTATACTATTTGAAGGATTAGGATAAACATTAACAGCGCTTAACTCAGGATCAATTGTTGATACAATAGTAGCACAAGCCTGATTACTGTATGGTGATACACAATCTTCATAAACAGCTGTAACATTGTAACAATATGTTTCACCCAGATGCGAGATTGCAGGATCAACATCCAAATAAGTTGTCTGCGAAGTTGTATCAATCAAAACATCATCACGATAAATATTATAATACATAATTGCGCGCGGAGCAAGGTTTTCAACAGGTAAAGAAGCTGTTGGTAACATTGGATAATTACCGCGTTCTAACTGTGCACCACTGTTATCGTATACTGTATTGATATTAAGCGGCTGTAATTGAACTACACCGTCAAGACTTTCAACAAATCCCTGAAGGTTCCAGTTAAAGTCGAGCTGATAAGCTTGTGACATTGATTCCCAAACTGAACCATCAAGAGAGATCATATCACCATAACCTGCAACAGCCGGGCCACCGTCAACACCTGCTACATAATCTGTTGCATTATGAGTTACCTCATAACCAAACCATAATTCTGTAGTACCTGTGACGAGTACCGGAGTATTTAGTACAAATTCATTCCACTCACCTGCAGTGTAAGATGCAACTGGCTGACTCAGCATTAACTGACTGGCATTGGCACCTGTCCAAACTTTGAGTATAATTGTTCCACCAGGTCCAAATGCGAATAAACGAATCTTGGTCAAACTGGTACCTGCCCAATCAGCAAGTTGTGCAGGAGTGAACCTGACACCAACAAGGAATGTTCCACCACCTGTTAGTCCAATAGCATCAACGTTTGTTCCATCATCCCAATTGAGCCATCCTGACATTCCTGGTCCAGGACCTTCAGGAGCTACCCAATTAAGAACGACATGGTCGCCATGTGTTAACTCATTTTCAATTTCAGCTGTCAATTCTGTTGGAGGATCACATGCACGGTATACGTTAATATTGTCAATCTGCCAGTTATTAATGTCAAGTGTATTTACGCCCTTGGCTGTGAACCTTACGCGGAATACCTTGCCCTTGGCAGCGTTGGTAATATTAATATGCTGTGCTGTCCAATCCAGATCGCCTTCTGCTGTAAATGTACTTACAGGTACCCAAGATGATCCATTAAATATTTCCACTATCATTTGTTCTTCACCAGTGGCAGTATTGTCATCAAGTTTCAGATCAAAGTCAAGGAAAATACTACCATCAATGAAACCAGTTCCATCTAACCAGTAGCTTGAAAGTGAGAGAGTATAATCAGATTGTACCGGTGTGTAAGTGAACATTGCTGATGGAGCCGGATTACCCTGCTGTCCTGCAATTACCCAGTTACTGCCAACATCCCACTGATTTGTTGTGAATACACCTGTAGTCCATTCTTCAACAAATGGAAGCTCATATCCGTAAATAACATCTACTTCAATCGGGCCTTCAATCATTGATTCACCGGTCTGTCCGGGATATCCATAAACACCAAGATCATAAACAGCTGTAATGT
>JAEYWK010000149.1 GCA_023431345.1 Pseudomonadota bacterium | reverse complement strand
ACTATACCCGGCGTTAGCTTAGGTGAGTCATACAACCGGTCGGCAGACTGGTTGCTGCTGCTGCACTTATTTCCCGTACCTTCAATTTGAATTTGCATTTCTCTTAAAAGTGCATACAAATTTGTATTTGAAGTGCCGGATGGCATTTGATAAACCCAGTCAATTTTATTCATTGTACCATCTCCGTTCAGCGTAATTGTGGGCCAGGGATACGTTACATTACTTTTCACATATTCCTGGTCGGGCAAGTTGAAAATAAGAGTGCTTCCACCAATGTTGATGCTGTAAATGCCTCCTGCAGGAATGTAAGAGGTTGTATCCATCAAATCAAACAAATATGGAGTATTGTATACCCTGTGGTCATCAAATTCCATAACCCCCTCTGAAGGAGTATGGCTCAGCGGAGACCCGGAAGGTCCTGTAAAATAAACTTTCTCAGGAAAGCTATTATCTTTAACCGTTAAAAATAAACGGTAACCTTCTATCAGTTTGCCAGATGCATAAGTAGGAGTGAGATCGGAACCCTGAAACCTGCCCGGTTTAATGAAATAAATCACCTCAAGCTTAAAAAATTTATCTTCCAGCACATCAATCTGACCGTTGCCGTTTACATCAGGATTTTTTAAGAGTACTGTTAAATAATCGTCCATGCTGGCAGTTGCCTCTATCTGATCGTTGGTCATTACTATTTCGGTTCCAATCGGGTTATGGCCCGGGGTAAAAATGTTGCTGCTCATTGATATAGTTTGCAGGTCTATAGTGTCGGTGCCGGGCGTCATTAATGGCAATGGCAAACTCTCGATGCCGTTGCCTAATGATATAAGTCCCAACGGCTGTTCGGTGCTGTTAAGGAATAAGAGCCCCCAGGGTTTCCCATTGTCAAGTTCAATACTAAAATTATTGTTTGTAATGCTTACCAATTTATAGCTGTCAGTAGAAGAAATAGCCAGCACTTTCACGGCTTCGGTAGCGGTTAAGTCAAGCGTTCCGGTGATTACCACCGGTATCCCCTCAATATCATCTTCCTTGTTACCCAGATCATCACCATCTTTTTTACATGCACTTAAAAGCATTAAAGATGCTCCCATTATAATTAACGGATAAAACCAAATTCTCTTTTTCTGATCCATGTTAAATTAATTTAAGGTTTATACCCCGGGTTGATTTTTTTTAAGGCTCATTTTAAGGATTAGAGTTACTCAAATTTATAAAGAAAAATTAGAATTGTAATGGCTTGCTAAAAGGAAAATGTTCACCCTCGCCCTTTGGGAGAGGGGGCAGGGGGTGAGGGAAAACAGGTAGCATCCGGCGATAGGAGAAAAAACTGACGGCTGACTGCTGAATGTTGTCGGCTGAGTGCTGAGGTCTGAATGCTGACGGCTGAATGTGCCTCATTTTATTTTAACATCAATGGTATCCTTGTTAGCAGCTTTGTTGAGGCGGTATTTGAATGTCAGCATGATGTAGCGATTTATGATGTTTGAGCGTGTTTCGCGCAGGTAGTTGAATTCACTGATACGGGTGATGCCTTTATTCTTGTCCAAAAGATCATAAGCGCTCAGTAATACGGTGCCGCGCTTGTTTTTAAACAGGTGGTATCCGGTTTCAGCCGAAAGGATGGGTATGGTAAAGGAGGTTGAAAATCCCTGCGGGTTATAATTTGTTATGTTGCTGTTTACATTGAAAAACCAGCGGTTGCCGGTATTATACTCGAGGTTGGCAAACCATGTGCTGCTCAGGTAACTGGTGTTGTTTGAACCCTCAATGTTGATGAACGAGTTGGTAATGGTTACTTCCCCACCGGTTTCAAAGTTCCATTTCTCTGTCTTACGGTTATTGAAGCTCAGCCCGATTGTTCGCCGCACCCTCTGGTTCACTGTGCTACGGCCGTTTATCAGGACTTCGCTCTGGCTGTAATTACCCGATAATTCAAGGCGCATATTGACACCCGCCCACCTCAGGGGGGTCGAAAATTCTAAGTCGGCCATTGCATCATAAGCGTTGCCGGTATTTACCATACGTGTTACGTTAACAAGTTGGCTGCTGGTTGTGCGGCTGAAGTTGATCTTGTTATTTATGTACGAACCTCCGATCCTTGAAAATATGCTGGTTTGTGAGAACTGGTCATAGAGCATCCAGCTCATGAAGAGATTCTGGTTGGTCTCAGGAAGCAAATAACGGTTCCCATAGAAAAGCGACTGGGGATCGCTGTTGTCGGCGACCGGGACCAGAAGGGAGATGTCAGGCTCATTGACATCGACATTGTAGTCAATTGCAACCCTGTGCCCTGTGCGGATATCATATTCCCACGAA
This sequence comes from Pseudomonadota bacterium, assembly GCA_023431345.1. Classification (GTDB taxonomy): domain Bacteria; phylum Myxococcota_A; class Polyangia; order Polyangiales; family Polyangiaceae; genus PMG-095. The sequence goes on along the minus strand of JAEYWK010000149.1, from coordinate 488 downwards.
AGGAAGGGGAGTACCTTGCTGTAATTCCTGTTGAAACCAGAACTGTCAGGCATGCTGTTCCGGGTAAGGGCACTCAGGAGTTCAAAACCCAGGGTTAGCTTGCTTTTCTTTTTATTGTACTTTAATGCCAGTGAGGGTGTGAGATGCAGGTAGATGCGTTGAAAATCAGGGCTTAAACTATCAATTTGCTGTTGAGAATCTTCATCATTTTTAAGTGTACGGTTGTAGGTGTTGTTTGAGTAGTCAGCTTTAAATTTCGGGTTAAGGTACCATCCCTTTTCAAGACCGATCAGTACACCTGCCCCTGGCCCTGACGAGAAGCCGGTGTTGCCGGTACTCCGGAAGCTGCTGAAGTCAATGGCACCGGGAAAACCTGGAACTGTATTAATATCGTGCCGGTTATTTCCGGTGAGTGAGCTTTTCACCGAACCATTCAACCTGAAATTGAAAAGCCTGAAAGCTCCTCTCCCGCGGTACATGGCATTCAG
>JAEYWK010000110.1 GCA_023431345.1 Pseudomonadota bacterium | reverse complement strand
GCGGCCAAACGCTGCCGGCTGGCGTCGAGCTCGAGATCGCGCTCACGCAGGTGAGCTCCAACGAGGGTTGTGACGGCTTCGGCGCAACGCTCGACGATGAGCCAGTGCGCTACGCCACCAGCGAGCCTGTCGACGTGGGGGCCCACAACAAGTGCCTGTCGGAGACGCTCGAGCCGCCGAGCGGCGGTGAGCCGTACGGTGTCAGTGTCGACTTCTGTTCCACCCGCCGCGGCGGCTTTGCCTGCGAGGGTCGCCTGGTGGCTTGTCGCGAGCAAAGTGCGCGGGTCGATGTTGCCGTCCAGTTCGGTGACCTACCGGCGAGCACCTCGGGCATCGGCACGCGGCACGCGATCTTTCGGTACACGCCGCAAGAGCTCACGGCGATCTTGGCATGACGAATCGAGCCGAAAACCTGCGGCGGTTGCGTACGGGTTTTGGAGCTGCGGGGCGCGTGCCCGAAGCTCAGTGGCGCGAGCTCGCGCAGCACTTCAGCCAACGAGAGCTGAAGAAGCGCACGCTGTGGCTGCGGGCGGGTGAGCCATCGCTGCACCTCGGTTTCGTCGTTCGCGGCGTCTTTCGGCTGTTCTACGCGTGTCGCGACGGCAAGGAGGTGAACAAGAGCTTCGTCGCGGAAGACGACTTCTTGACTTCGATTGGCGCGTCCATCGAGGGCGTCCCGAGCCGGCTGTCGATCGAGTCGCTCACCGACGCCACGATCTTGACCGTGCCCTACGCGGTGGTCGCGGGCTTCTACGAGCGAGACATGTTCTGGCAGCGCCTGGGTCGATTGATGATGGAGCGGCTGGTGGTCAAGAAGCTCGAGCGCGAAGCGTCGCTGTTGATGGATACGGCGGCGGTACGCTACGAGGCCTTCCTGCGCGAGCACGCGTCGATCGAGGCGCGCGTACCCGACCATCACATCGCGCGCTATCTCGGGATCACGCCCGAAGCGCTCAGTCGCTTGCGCCGGGCGCGCGCCGCTCAGCGGGCGCAGCGGCCTCCGCGTCGAAAGTCGTGAATGGCCTGCAAGAAGAGCTCGCTGAATGCTTGGGTCGAAAACGGGTTCTGACTGGTGACCAGGTTGCAGTCGCGTACCGCCCGCGACGACCCTGGAAAGGCTGCGCTGTAGCGATAACCGCGCTCCTCGAGCCGGTCCCCGATGCCGCGAACCGTTGCTTTTTCACCCATCACGAACGTCTCGATGAACAGCTCCTCGAGGCCCGAAACCGCCGTCACGCTGCGGCTCGCCAGGGGCCCTGGTTGCTTCAGGCGAGTCAGCAGGACCGGCGCGTGACACACCAGCCCGATAGGTCGATCATCTGCGGCGAAGCGAGCCAGCAACGCGTGGGCGTCGGCGTCGTCGAGCAGGTCGACCATCATGCCCTGACCGCCCGGGATCACGAGCCCCTGAAAGTCGTCGGCGGCGGCCAAGGCTCGGTCGAGAGACATGGGGGCGCGCAGCTCGGCCGAGGTGGCAACGAAGCGCCGCGCCGACGCGAGGCTCTCTGGCGACGACCAATACTTCTCCTTCAGGCTCTCGGGGTCGATGGCGACCGGCGCTCCCGCCGGCGTCGCGAGCACGACGTCGTGCCCGGCTTGCAGGAGCGCCTGGTGCGGCGCGTACAGCTCGCCCAAGAACGTGCCCGTTCGGCGTCGCGAGCCGTCGGCAAGAATCTGCGTGTCGGCCGCGCTCGCGAGCAGCAGCACCTTGCCCGGCGCCACCTGGGCGCTGGGCGTGGCCGGAAATATCGCGGGCCGCCCTGCCGGCGCCGAGCAGCACGAGAGAGCCAGCAATAACGGTAGGGCACCCAGCGCGCACCACTTCTTCCAACCACGAATCATCATGCGGTTGGTGGTAGCGGACCCGCCGAAGCGGGGCGTTGACCTAGATCAAGAAGGGGGCGCGTTCGGAGGAGGTGGCGGCGAGGCCCGAGATCAGCCACGCCACGAGCGCGAGGGTGGCGATCTTCTGGGCTACGCTCGGCACGAGCGTGTCGATGGCGGTGAGCGGCTGACGTTCGACGTGACCTTCCTTTATCGGCTGTTTTGGCCATGGAAGGCGCCTTACTGAAGCCGCTGGCACCGCATGTGACCGCAATGCGTCGCAAAGAGCACGCGAGCTTTCGACGATTGACACCGCTCGGAGCTCGTGGCGTTGCTGCGGAACCATGAGGGGGTGGCGGCGGATGAATCGAGTAGGTGCGTTGGCGAGTATTGGGGCACTCATTGCGGGCGCAGTGAGTTGTACACGCGGGGACGCTCCCAGCGATGAGGGCTTCGTCGATCTGCAAAGCGGCGCTGTCTACCCGTCAGTCAACTACCTGTCCGGACCCGGCACAATGCCACCGACGTACGGGTGAATATGGACACGGCAGAGGTGCGCGTCGGTCTCGGCCCGATCGACGCGCAGAGCGTGCGGCGCGATGTGCTCGGTGCGAGCGAGGTTCAAAGCGGTCGCGACCCATGGTCCGTGACGCTGCGCTTCCGCCGCGTCGCGGCTAGAAGGACCGGGGCGCCGCCGCACCGCGGAGCGCCGGGGCGGCAATCGCGCTCGCGGTGCTCCTCCTCTTTTCATCGTCGTGAGGTGCCGACAGCAACCGATCCTGCGCGACGGCGCCGTAACCCGACCGCGCCACCAATGACCAATACGGCCCACGTTCCTCGCCGCACCCACTCGAAGGGTGAGCGCAGCGTCCCGCTCGGATCGCGCGGATCGAGGCGCACCGTGTAGGGCGGATCTCCGGGACCAGACACCGGAGCGGTGATCTCCACGACGGGGAGGAAAGCAACGCAGGCGGTGACGAGCAGCGCAGCCAACGCTCGCCTTGCCCAGAAGTCGTCCGCAGCGGGCTGGCTCGGACGTGGTAGCCAGCGCGGGGCGAGGCAGGCGTGCGCCGCGGCTGCGATCCCGGCGGTCAGGAAGCCACCGCCACCGAGCCAGTAATCGAGCCAGCTCGTGCGAAAGAAGTCGACTACTGGCACGCTACGCCAATCAAAATGGGGGTTGCCGGTGCTCGCGAGGATGAACGCCCCGCACCAAAGCGGAAACGTCAGCAACGCCAGCAAGAGCTTGGATTCGACGAGACGACTGACGAGCGACAGGACGAGCAGGGAACCCAGCACGGCGCCGAGCCAAGCAGGGCGGACAAAGCTCACGCCTAGCTCCCAGCGCAGGCTGGTGTCGAGCAGCAACGCCGCGTCGATGGCTAGGAGCGCGCGAAGCCTCCGCGACTGGGTTGCGGGATGGTTCATGGTCAGAGCGCGAGTAGGCGGCGGACGCGGTCGATGACCGATACCCGGAACGTCTCCTCGCCAAAGCATTCGGCGTGGCGCACGGCCGCGCTGTTGCGACCGAGCGCGCCGGTGGCGCCCTCGCACCGAGCGCTGGTCCGCGGCACCGTTCCATCTCCTTGCGGAAGCTGGCCGACCCGCGGGTCCTTGTCCGTGCCGTTCAGCTCGTCGTCTCCTTTGCGAAAATCGAACTCGACATCGGTCACGAACCCGTCGCCGAAGAGCACGAACGTTTTGGAGTGAAAGACGCCGGCCACGCTGGCCGTGAAATCGGACGCCTCGCGGATGCGGTTCCGCAAGGACGCGACGTCGTCTGCGGTGACGGTGTTCTTGACCAGCGTGCCTTCGGTTTCGCCAGTCGGCGGAATCATGCCGGGCGGCTCTTGCTTACCGTACTCCTCATAGACGTTGACGAACTTGTTCGTGATGCCAGCCCCCAGGTGGAAGAATGCATCGGGATACGAGTTGCTCGGGAGTAGCTCGGTGGGGCCTCGCAGGCGAGTTTGCATGATCGCGTACTGAACTCGATTGCCGCCCATGATGTCGTTCAAAGGACCGGGGCTGTCTCCCAAGGGCCCGCGTGCGCCCGTGAAGAAGCGGCGGTAGGCGACCACCGCCCCCTCTGCCGGTAGCACGGTGTGCACGACGCCGAGCACGCTGCTGTCGAGCCCCTTCTTCAAGGCGGCTCGCGTCACCAGCCCACCCATGCTGTGGCTCACCACGATGATCTTTTGCGCCAGCGGGTGGTTCTTGCGTACTAGCTGCACTCGGGCCAAGAGCGTGTCGGCGCTATCGGTGTTCGACTGCCGCCAGTCGTAACCGCAAGCGTACACGGGGTGCGGTTCTCCGCCTTGATCGCCGGGATTGAGCTGCTCGCCCATCGCCATCAAGATGGGCCCGTAGAAGCCCCAAGATACTTCGCCCCAGCCGCGTTTCTCCCAAAACTTCGTGATCGCGCTGGGGCGTGCGCGCGAGGGGACCGAGCGGTCAATCTGGGCGTTGGCGATCTGCTTGAGGCGAGCGTTGTTTCGGATGTCGGTCGACGGCCGCGTTCCCGCGGCGCCGACGAGATCGGTCATCAGCGTCGCCGGCGTGTTGAACGCGATGTCATTGGTGGACGTGCGCCGCCGTTTCTTCAGCCAACCCGCCATCTCGATGTTGTCGTCTGGATCCCAACCGCTACTGGTCGTCGAGATCTCCAAGCGTGAGCCCATCACACCCGGAACGAGCACGATCGGCACCACCTTGGTGTTCAAGGTGTCCGTGGCTTTGGAGCCCGCGGGCTGTGCTTGACCCTGTGCGCCCATGGTCTAGTCCCGCTTCGCGCTGTTGAGCAGCGCGCTCCAAGTCGTCGTCGCTGTTTGGCTATCCCCCTGAGCGGCGAACCAGAATCGAAAGGGCCGCGCGTTCACGTTCGTCCGGGCTTCGGCCCAGGCGAGCTGCTGGTGGGTGCCGTCGATGCCGCTCACCGTCGTTACCCAGCGCTGCTCTTCGAAGAGCGGGCCCGTGGCGTCGGGCGCCAAAACGTGCGGGCTCACGATGAAGCTTTCGCTGTGCACCGGCTCGCTCACGCTGGCCCTCGCGTCGATGTCGAAGAGGCTCCTGAAATGGGGCGCTTGAAAGGCCGGCTCTCGCGGTCGTCCGCTGCACCAGAGCCGACACCGCCCGTCTTCCGACTCGAACGCGAAGGACCACGGCTGCTCGAAGGGAATGCTGCTGTCGAACAAGAGCTCGTACACGGCGTAGCAAAAGAGGCTTGGTGAGCTCGAGGCCAAGCGCGCATTGGGCGATCGCAAGCGGAAGCTCTTCACCAGATTGCGGACGAGCGGCTGGGCGCCATCGACCCAATGCGGCTGCACGATGATGGCGTGCGTCGGCAGGGAGACCACGATGAAGCTCGTGCCAGCTCGCTCGCCACCCTTGTCCAGAAGCGCGTCGAAGCCGCGGATCCAAAGTGACGGGTTGTCGAAGGTGACGACCGGCTGAGCCCTCAGCTCGAGCGCACCGACTTTTTCACGTAGCTCTTCGAGCCAAGCATCGACTTCGCTCCCGGCCAGCGACTCACGCGTGAAGAGCAGCTTGGGAATGGGGCTGCTGGGCGCCTCGAAGCCGTACTCGGTGATGTCGACCCAGCCCGCAGGCAGGTCGATGCTGATGCCGTACATCGAGGTCATGGATCAGCTGCCATAGGCTCGGGCCAGCGCTTGGCGTGTTTCGTCGTCGAGGATGTCGTCACCTTCCAGCCCCTGGCTCGCTCGGAAGCGACGTAGTGCGTCCGTCGTCAGTTGGTCGACGCGACCATTCGGCTGTGCGGGCAAAAAGCCGAGCTGCGCGAGGCGAGTCTGCACGCCAAGGACGCTGTCGACCGAAGGGAATTCTTCGGCCGGCGTGAGCCTGACGCTGCGGTGAAGACCGAGCCGCGGAATGCGCACCTCGGCCAGCTTGGCGCCGACCGGTAGCCGCTGAACGACCAGCCCCTCGTCGTCGGTTTTGCCGGTGGAGATGCGGCGGCCGTCGACGTCCAACGTGAACTCTTCGTTCGCCAAGGTCTCGTCGTTGGCTTGCATCCGGACGCGCAGCACGCGGTCGGAGAGCCGCAAGTCGACGAGCCTTGTCAGCGTCGCGCGGCGCCGCCACTCCGGGTACTCTTTGCTGGCCTTCTTGGAGTTCTTGCCGGGCGGCGCCGGTTGGATGCCGAACTCCCGATCGAAAACGAACAGCTCCACTCGGCGATCCGTAGGGTCGCGATCGGGATTCTTCGGATCCGGGTCGACGTCGGTGCCGCGCTCGTCGAGTGGGAAGTTCTCGCCGCAGCCATGCGCCGTGATTGGCATGTCTTCGGGCAAGATCGGCTCGGGTCGGGACATGTACTCTTCGATCAGCGTACGCCGCGTGTTCGGCCCGATCGGGCCCTGCTCGTCCACGGCGCGCGTGCGGCGAAAGAAGGTGAGCTGGTCTTCCTCGAGTGGGCGCTCGAGCATGCCAGGGAGCGCCGCCAGCATCTGCTGATCTTCGACCGCTCCCCAACGACGCTTGGAAGGCACGCCGCTGCCGTAGCGACCGAGCCAAGTGTCCACGTCTTCCTTCAAAAAGGCGATCACGCTTTCGGCACGTTCCAGGCTGAGCGGGTCGTTGGTGGCGGGATCGGCGCTGGTGTCGGTATGGCCCACGACGAGCAGCTCCCCGTTCGCATGGTCGTCGGCGACCTGGCGCAGCGCGTCGATGTCCGCCAGAGCACTGGGTAGGAGGAAGCTCTTGTTGGTGTCGAAGAGCAGGCCGAGCAGGCGCACGAGCGTGACCCGGGGCACGATGGCGAGCGTCTTGATCGGAGCGGTTCCCAGACGGACTGGATCGAGGCAGGTGCGCACGAAGCGCGCCTCGATGCCGGCGTCTGAATCGTCCTTCAGTACTCGACCGGGACGGATCTTGGCCCAGCGCTGCTGGAGAGCCGTCTTGATGCTCGCGTCGGCCGTCAGCTGAATCGTGGGCTCGGGAAAGCCGAGATCGTCGAACACTAGCGGGCCCTCAGCCGGCGTGACGGCCGAGACGAGGTCGTCGCCTGCGACGAAGTCCACGGGCACACCGGCCAACGGCTCCCCCATCTCGTCCACCAACTTCAGCTTGAACAGAGGCTCCGGGACCAGCGGTACGTCGAGCACGTCGTTCGTTTCGAGCTCGCCTTCGACGCTACCGGCTACCTCGATCGCTGCGCGCACCTCCAGATGGCGTGCGCCGTCCAGAAACTCGCCGGGGATGCGGAGCTCCACGAACGGGGGGCCCCCCGGCGGCATCACCACGGAGGGCGCCTGGAGCGCCAAACGGAGTCGCCTCGGGCGCTTGGCATCGGGCGCCGGTTCAGCGGGGGCGAGCAGCGTCTGACTGTCGGCGACCGATACCAACAGCTCGGGTAGGAAGTCCGGAGGTGAGACCGTGACTTCGCCCACTAGCTCGCCCAGCTCGAGCTCCTGGGGCTCGGGGTTCCGCGCTTCGGCAAAGCAGGCGGCGCTGAACTTTATCTTCGCGGGGACCGGCTCCACCTTCGCGCTGCTCGAGCCGACGCCGAGGCTCGCCAACGCCAGCGAGCCACCGACCACCTGGTGTCCTCCCCGAGTGCCAGGTAGCGGGGTGAGCATCACCCTCAAGCCTCTCGCCATCCAGCCGGGACCGTACAACGCCGACCTCGGCTCGTCGAGCGGGCTCCCGCCTCCGTTCGCCTCGGGTAGGCTGCGCAGCGCTATGTATCCGTCCGGTCACGGCCATCGTATCCGCGGCGCGCAAGCCGGCTGATGCTCGCGCGCGATGCCGAAATCCCCCAACCGCGGCGCTGAATTTTGGGCGACTGTCGTCGCGGAGGCTCGAAAAGGC
>JAEYWK010000093.1 GCA_023431345.1 Pseudomonadota bacterium | reverse complement strand
TGCCATCCGTCCTTCTCCAGCGGTTTCGTCGAGCGCCAACTCGATTCCGCAGGTGAACGGACGGGTGCGTCCGCCTATTTCCATCGGCTAGGCAAAGCGATCGTTACTTTTGGGACGCAGCACTAGTGCACGCGCCATTGCCGTAGGCGGTGTACACCTGGAACGCTGGCCACTTACTGGCGCGGATCGGGCTGTACCAGCTGCACCAGTCGCCCATGTTCACGGCGGTCGCGCACGTGCCATGATTGCAGGACTCTTGATAGCCCTGATAAACCCAGGTGCAGTACGCGTTCATGTACCAAGAATCGAGCCTGACCGCCGTGTGGTGGCCCACCGGCAAATCGAAGGCGGCCTTGTAGCGAATGGTCATGTCGTGCTCGTAGCCGGGCGTACAGCCGTAGGGCACGTTGCCCTCGGGATGCACCACCAGCTCTTTGCCGCGCAGCTCTTCGGCAAGTTGTACGAGCTTGTCGCGCTCGTATTCGAGCCCGACCGGCGTGAGCGCCACCAGCAGCTCGTCGGCGAGAGCGGGAAGCAGAGCCAGATCCTTCGTGCGCTCTTCCGGATCTTCGTTGTCTTGGTCCGGGGCCCAATCTGGCCGCGCGAGCTCGCCCCCACCACCGCTCAGAATGAAGGTTCGCCCCGCCGCGTCGGCGAAGCGCGCGTCCACCGAGAAACGCGGCGCGTCCGGATCGCCCTGCGTCGGATTCTCTTCGCCGCGCTCGGCCTCGAAGTAAATCGTACGGCCTTCCGCAACGAAGACACCGGCCAGTCGCCCGGCCGCCGCGTCAGCCTCTACTAGCGTCAGCCCCTCCGTGAGCGAGGCAACGGGCGCAGGGTCTGACGCGACGTCCCCATCTGCGCAGCCCGCGAGCACGCTCAACGCCAGCCACAAGCCCCCGCCGAGCGCCGCTCGGCCGCCAAATTTCAAAGCGTTCATACAATCCTCCCGATTTCGCTGGAGCCCGCAAAGATCGGGACTGCCCCGATGCGTCCCAATTCAACGCGCGCTCGACGACTGGCAAATGTCGTGCATCACCGCGCGCTGGTGAAGAGTACGAACGTACTCGGCAAATCTGCCTCAGCGCCGTCACCCCGGACAGGTATAGGCGATGCGGGAGCGGGGGCGCGCGCTGTCGGTCGCGTGTTCGTCTGCTGCTGGTCCTTGCTCCGCGCAGGCACGAAAGGCGCGCAGCTCGTCACTCGAGAGCAGATGAGCAGAGGCTCGCTCTGGCTCTCCCGTACGTACGGCCGCGTACGTGAGCTCCGCGCGATTGGCGACGCCGACTTTCTCGAAGACGCGCGCCAAAGTGTTGCGCACGGTGTGGCTCGAGACCTTCAGCACCAGCGCGATCTCCGCATTCTGGAGGCCTCGCACCGTCAGCTCTACTACTTGGAGCTCGCGCTCGGTGAGGTGATAAGTCCTCGCCAGCTCGGGAGAGAGCGTGTCGCCCGACGTGCAGGCGGTCAAGATCTCGAAGACGTGCAGCAAGGGCGCCACCAAGTCCACCAACCTGAGCTCACGCTCGGTGAATGGCCGGTCGCTGCGACGTTCGAGGTTGAACCCGGCGACGTTGCCGCGCCGGCTGCTGCTCCGCACCAGCATGTGGCGCATGCCCGACGGCAGCAGGAGCTCACGGAAGACGGCCAGCTCTTGCTGACGAGCCGGCGACCACACGTCGTGGTGCACGCGAGCTCGGTCGGTATACAGGGCGACCTCGTCTTCGCGAATCTCCGCTAAATATCGGCCCAAATGTTGGCGCAAGAGCTGCGGGTCATACTCTGCCACCGCACCACGACCGTCGCTCACGCTGCCCCAGGTGGCCGCGATGTAGCCCGCGTCGAAACCGATGAGCTCTTGAGTATGCAAGAGCATCTCCGGCCAGACCAAGGCGGGATCTCGCGTTTCCACGATCATCTCGAGGAACGCCCCAACCAGTCTTTGAGCTTCTGACAACGACATGTCCCCTCCTCGGGCTCGATGCTGGTAGCACGTGCCCCACGCTCATTCCACGCTCGGATGCGTTGGCTGCCGCGGCAAAGTGCGACCGTCGGCAAAGCGAGACCGCAGTCCTCATTTGCCGCATGTCGCAGCGGCGGCGGCGGCAGCACGCGCAACCCAACGCTTTCGCGCCTGCATGGTTCCGGGCGCGTCGTCGAGTAGCAATGCTTGTCGGAAAGCAGGCTTGTAACCGTCAGAGGTCGCGGCGGCCGAAAGAGGATACGTCGAGCTACTGTGCGGAGTACACGTGGCCTTCGACCTTGTCGCAGCCGAGCCAGGTGGGGCACGCGTCGCCCGAGAACTCAGCGCAGGCGATAGGGGTGCCGCTGCACGCCAACCACCTGCACTCCGGGGTCGCTGAGCAACTGGCTTCGTCCGTGCGGGTCTCGCAGAGCGTGGTGCAGATGCCGTCGATGAAGGTGCACTTGGCGCCCTTCGGATCGTTGCGCGCTACGGCTCGGCATCGGCATCGCTGCGGCAAGCGGTAGCGGCGCCGGGCTCGCGGATGTACGCGACGTAGAGCAACGCGCCCGAGCCGCGATCGTGGACGGTGGCGTAGAACGGGCGCGATAGGGGAAAATCGTATTGGGGAAGGTGGCGCCCCACGTCCCAGATCAGCCCGGGGGAGGCTGACGTTCGTTTCGGAAGGTTGACGGTCGCGCGCTGATCGAACGCCATCCGCGCTTGGAGCTGTACGTCGGCGGCGAGGCGCTTCGCGAGTGGCGGGTCGATGGCGGACAGCGCAAAGCTCGTCTTCGCGCAGAAGGTTGGCGCGCGAAGATCCAGCAGCACCTCGCGCCCCTGCTCTGGAAGAGTGCCGCCCGCGCAGGGCAAGACCGGTAGCCGCTCGGGCGGGGCGTCGTCGTGGGTCGCGAGCGCGAGGGTCACGACCGCTCGGCCCTCCAAGCGCGCGGGGACCGTGTCTTCACCATCATTCTCGGCGGCCCAGAACGCGCTCGAGAAGTCGGCAGAGCCGCCGAACCAAGCCCCGCGGCGCATGCGCATGGCGGGGACCTGGCCGCGCCCCTCGAAGTCGACCCAGGCGGGCTGGGCGAGAGGGCGGCCCGCCATCGGAACGCCCGCGAGTTGCACGTCGACCACCGAGCGAAACCCACGCTCGCTCTCATTGACGGACGACTGGTAGACGAAGCGCGCTGCTGGCGTCTCGCCGGCAGGCGCCGTCACGTAGTCACCCACGCCCGGGTAAAGTCCCAGGCGTTCGGCCGTGAGCCGCCCCTCGGCACTGTCCAGCTCTCGCACCAGGTCGTCCCAATGGCCCGCGAAGCTCAGGAATTTCAAGATGGCTTGGCGCCGAGCTTCATCCCGCTCGCCGACTGCCATCAGCCCGCGCACGAGCGCGTGAGGTGACAGCACCACGTTGCCCTGCGGTCGCGCGGCCAAGAGCCGGGGGAACACCGCCTGCAGCGCGCGGCACTCCACGCTCGCCAAACCGGCGCGCGGAGGCTCACCCGGCGGAAAGCGCGGCGGCTCACGCGCGCAGCTCGACAGCCCGAGCAGCGTTACGCCCAGCCGCGCTGCGAGCACTCCCAACCGCCGAGGCATGGCCCATTTGCTTAGCGTTCCACCTCGTTGTCCAGCCTCATCGCGGCGACCGCCGGATTCGCAGCCCCGCGACCGCACCTATGGCTTGCCTAGCGGTCGGGATGCGCGCCGGCGCGTGATGCTCGCGGAGAGGGCAAGTGCAGCGAGGACTGCTAGGGGCGAGCTCGACGCGGGGGGCGCTGGCACGCGGCAGCTGCAGCTAGATGTTTTAGATGGCTCGGCAGGCCCGATGACGTCGGGGCTGGTTCCTCCTCGTCCGGCGCTCGGGTCAGCGTTCGACGATCCGCCGCTGGGCGCTCCGGCGTTGGGCTCGCCGCCGGTGTTGGGTTCGCCGCCGGTGTTGGGTTCGGGTCTTGACGCGCAAACGTGGCCGGGGGCGCAGTAGGCGTCGACGGCACACTGTTCGTCGGTGCGGCAGGCACCTGCGCATGCGCTGGCCAGGCAAGCGTAAGGAGCGCAGGGCACGGTGCTGGTGGTGCAGGTGCCAGTCTCGTCGCACACGTCGCCGCTCACTTGGCCGTCTTCGCACGTGGTAGCGCCAGCGCCGCAGGGGGTTCCGGCTTTGGTGAAGGCGCGGCAGCCACTGGCGCCGTTGCAGACGCCGGGAGCCCCGCAGGCGTTCGAGTCGCCCGGCTCGGTCGCGCATTCGTCACGTGGATCGAGGTCTGCCAAGATCGGGGCGCATTGGCCGTCTGCTTCGCCGGTCCACTCCTTGCGGCACGCCATGCACTCGCCGTCACACTTGGAGCAGCACACACCGTCGACGCAGTATCCGGCTTCGCAGGTGTCCGCCTCGGAGCAAGGCTTGCCGGTTGGCACTTTGCACGCTCCGGCGAGGCACACGTAGCCGTGCGGGCGGTCACAGTCGTCGTCGCTTTCGCACTGGGTCTTGCAGGCGCCCGCGCCGCACGTGTAGCCGACTGTACAGGCCTTGCTGGCCGTGACTCGACACGTACCCAAGCCATCGCACACGTCGGCTGCGTCCTCAGAAGTGGTGGTAGGGCACGAGGCTGCGGCGCATTCGGTGCCCGCCGCGAAGAGACTACAATTGCCCGCGCCGTCGCAGACGCCCGTGGTGGCGCAAGACTGGGCGGGCTCCGCCGCGCAGCGCTCGCGCGGGTCGGTGCCAGCGCTCACGTTCCCGCACTTGCCATCGGTGCCGCCCGCCTGGTCGGATGCCAGGCAAGACTCACAGGCGCCGTTGCAAGCCGTGTCGCAGCACACGCCGTCGACGCAGCTCGAGCTGGTGCATTCCACGTTGGCCGTGCACTGCGAGCCCAAGGGCTGTCGCACGTACCGAAACGCATACACCCCCATGACGTCTGCATGGTCGTTCCAGCCGTCGATCAGGTACAGGTCGTCGTCCACCGCGCTGATGCCCAAGCGCGTGCTCCCATGGACGCCAGCAGGTGGGCCGAGCGTCTTCCGGTACTGCCACGTCGAACCGCTGCGTAAGAAAACGTGGGCGACTCCGCCCGGGCTGCTGGCGCTCACGATGGCCTGGTCTCCCCAAAGCGAGACGGCGGAGCCGAAGTAGTCCTCCGTGTGTGGATTGGGACCGAAGACTTTGACGGGCGACGACCACGTGAGGCCGGTCCGTTCGTAGAAGTAGACGAATCCAGCGGGGGGAAGAAACGGGGGCGTCGTCGCGATCGGGGCGTTACCGATCAGAATCGTGTTGCCAGACAGCGCTATCGATGAGGCAAAGCCGTCGTTCGGGTTGGGCCCGGAAAGCTTGCGCTGCTCCGACCAAGTGCTCCCGCTGCGGGTGAAGACATAGGCGTTGTTTCTGCCAGGAGCGCTCAGCAGCGCCGTGTCACCATCGAGCGCGACCCGGCGGCCGACGTGGTCGAAAGGTCCCGAGCCGGCATCTGTCCCTCCTGTCTGGGTCGCAAGATGTGCCAGACCGCCCTCAATCTCACCGAGCACGTGCTGCCGCCGGTGCCGCTCCGGCAGTGGGTCTTCACGCTGCCGCACCCACTTCGCGCGCGA
>JAEYWK010000089.1 GCA_023431345.1 Pseudomonadota bacterium | reverse complement strand
AGCGCGCAGAACACTTCATCTTCAACGACAAGGGCTACCGCACGCCACGCTAAATCACCTCACCAAGCCCCGACCGGGAGGGGATGCAGCCCCGGTTTTCGAAGAGCCCGACTTCGACTTGCTCGTCCTCGCTCGCGGCCCGCGGGCGGTCGTGTGCTTCCGTGCCACCGGCTGGCTCCCTGGCAACCGGTGATCCCGGTGAGAGTGGCACCCGGGCCAACCGGTGGTGACACGCTGCCCCTTGAACACGCTAAAATAGCCGCGCGGAGCGGTGTTCAGGATCATCCGGTCGTTTAGCTGCTTCCACTGGGGCGGAACACGCTGAGCAGGATCATACCCAAGTGCGGAATAGATGAACTCGCGCAGGGATCGGCGCGCGAGGGTAAACATGGCTGTCTGGGCAGCTTGGCGTTTTTGGTGGTGACTGCGCATGGTGCCTCCGGCGCGCGGCGTGCGGCCGAGCGCAGCCACCCAGGCGCAGGCTCCGTGACAGCTGGAGGTCGGCGCAGGAACGACAACGCCAAGCAACAAACAACGCTCGTCCGTGCGCCAACTGCTGCCGGCTCCCATCTCTTCGTCACGAACCCCTCACCGGTGGAGAGGAGAAGACGACCACCTCCACCTGGCCGCGCAGGCCCCCGCGCGCAAGCCCCGCGCGCAGCCGAAGGCGAGCACGGAGCGAGCACGGGCCGAGCAACAGGTTTGGGGGTGGTGGGCGCACCCGCAGGCTCGCGTCAGCGAGCCGAGGACGGCGACCGGTCATGCGCCGCGCAGTGACGCGCGGCGCGGGGGCATCAAGAAGAGAAGAGAGACTGCTGCAATGAGCGACGTTGCACGAAGAGGAGCCACGCGGCGAGGCCGTAGCCGATCGTGACGTAGACGTCGGCGACGTTGAAGACGGGCCAGTACTGGAGGTGAACGAAGTCGACGACGTAGCCGCGGAAGAGGCGGTCGAGGTAGTTGCCGATGGCGCCCGCGGTGACGAGGATCAGCGCGACGAGCGGCAGGCCGATTTTGGCGCGCGCGCGGAAGAGCAGCAGGGCGAGCGCGACCACGGCGAGCGCGCCCGTCACGAGCAAGCCGGGGAAGCGAATGTGCTCGGGGATGAAGCGCAAGGCGTTGAACGCCACGTCGGTATTCTCGACGTAACGCAGGCTCACGACGCCGTCGATGACCGCGCGGGCGCCGCCCGTCTCCAGCTCGGATTTGGCGACGCCCTTGGTGGCGTGATCGCAGCCGACGAGCGCGAAGAGGACGAAGAAGCTGAGCAGGCGAGTCGTGAGCTGTTGCCCCATGGTGAGAGCCATTTGGTAGCCCGAGACTGGCAATGAGGCTAGCGAATGCGCAGTCGAAGCGCGCTTTGGCGAAACGCATCAGGAAGCTCGAGACGCCGGGAATAAGCCGGCGCCCCGACGGTTGCTGGCTGACAGCGGCTGCAGTCGAACCGACGCCGGACCTAGACCTGGTGCGCGAAGGCTCTTAGGCTGAGCGCCATGGAGCTCGAGGAAGGGACGTGTGGGCAGGAGCTCGCGCAAGACGCTGAGGTGCCCGAGCTGCTGGGTGAGCTGTGGGAGCACGTGGCTACCAATTTGGTCGCGCACGCCAAATGGGTGGGGACGGCGACGCGGGAGGCGGCGGCCGAGCATGATGGTCTGATGCACGTGGCGCGCGAGTACCGCGCCATCGCGGCGGCGGCGGAGCGGGCCGCTGCCATCATGAGATCGATGGCCGATCAAGCTGCGGCGCCGCACGATCCGGCCCGCGTGGATCGCGGGGCGCAAGCCCGCTTCATACGTCGCAAGACTGAGCTACAGCTCAAGCTGGCGGGCATGTTGGTCGAGCACGCAGAGCGCTCGCGAGGCGCGCTCGCGGAGCTGGAGCTCGTCAGCGACGAGCTGTAGCCGAGCTCGCCTCGAGGCGGTCGAGACGAGGGCGACCGGGCGCTCAAAGCGAGCAGACGGAGCTGCACTTCGTCTGCTCTGTCTCGCACGGCTCTGCCGTGACGCAGGCATCGCACGCGGCGATCTGCGACGGAGAAAACAGGGACTCGAACAGCTGCGTGCACGTCTGCTGATCCGCCCCTTGATAGCCGCAGGCGATGCCTTCGCTGCAGATATGCGCGGCTCGGTCGGACTTCTTGTCTTCGTCGTCGTCACCCCCGCACGCGATCGCGGCCGCCGCCACACAAACCACTGCCACCCAACGCCTGATGTTTCCCATGCTGCTTGGACGAGGCCGGCCGCCAGACATTCAAAGCCTGCGCCATGCTAGGCGCCTTCAGGCGTCGAATACGCCGGCGAGCGGCCCGGTGCAGAAGTCGGGGTGACCGAATTTGGGGCTGTCGCCGCCGAAGAGGTGGTCGATCGAGGCGAGCAAGTTGTTGTGGGGTTGCTCGGTGACTTTCACCAGGCGGTTGCCGCGCAGGCGGCCGCCCGCACCGCCCGCGAGGATGAACGGCATGTTGCGCTGATCGTGGGTGTCGGGCTTTTGAATCTCGCTGATGGCGAGGACGAGGCTGTTGTCGAGCAGCGTCTTGCCGTTGCCCTCGACGACCGCGTCCATGCGGCGCAGCAAGTCCGCGAAGCGCTCGGCGTAGAAGTGGTAGATGATCTCGAGAGACCCGGGCTGAAACCCGCGATCGTGCTGGTAGCCGTGGTGGTGATCGACGAGCGGCTTGCCCGCGTTGTCTTTCAGGAAGCCGAGCAGGAATTTGGCTTCGCCGTCGGCCCACTGCATGGTCGCCACGTTGGTGGAGCCGCAGGCGAGCGCGGCGACGAGCAGCTCCGTCATGATGGCGCCCTTGGCGGGGACCTTCGCGCCACTGCCGATGGCGTCAGCGCCGCCGTCGCTCGACGCGCCATCGCTGAAGCTGTCTTCATAGAAATTCGGATCCGAGTTGACGCTCGTAGGCGGCTTGCAAGCGGCGTTCACGCCAGCGCCGAGGCCCTTTCGTGACTCTTCGATCAGCGCCAAGTGCGCCTCGAGCTTCTGTCGATCTTCAGCGCCCAGCTGCTGCGAGATGCGCTTGTACTCACTGGCTACGCTGTCCAAAATCGTCGTCGACCAGAGGCGTTGCTCGTCGATGTTGGTGCTGCCATCACCGAACAGGCGCTTGAAGGTGCTGAGCGGGTTGCCCGAGGGCGGAATCGGCTGCTTCGCGCCGGCGGAGTTGATGATGTTCGCGGGATGAGGCATGCCGCCGGCGCCGAGCCCGGTCGACCAGCCCGCCGCCACCTCCAGACTCTTGAACGGTAGCCCCGTGGAGACGCGCGCCGCGACGGCTTGATCGATCGAGATGCCATTGGCGAAGCTGGCGTTGCCGCCGTTCGTCGCGAAATTTCCCGCGAGCAGCTCGCGCCCGGTGAGCACACCGGCCATGCCGCGGCTGTGCGGGTGGCCCACGCCCAGCTGCGTGATCTGCAAGCCCAGGCCTTGCAGGAACGTGAGCCGATCCCGAAACGGGGTGAGCGGCTCCAGCATCGGCTTCAACGTGAGGCCGTCGGCGCCCGCGCTCGGCAGCCATTTGTCGAGCAGCGTACCGCCGGGTGTGTAGAAGATGACGAGCCGCAGCGGGGCTTCATCCGCGGCGTGACTCTGCCCCGGCCGCAGCATGGCGGACAGGAAGGGCAGGCCGAGGGCGAGCCCCCCGGCGCCGCGCAGCAGGGATCGACGATGAAGGCGATTCTTGGAGGTCAGCATGGTTGAAGGTCCGTTTTTCAGCGCAGCGCGCGATAAAGAAAGCCGTCGGTTTGCGTCAGCGCGACCAAGAGGTCGGTCACGCGCCCGCCGCTCTGTTCGAACGCGGCTTCGAGTGACGCCCTGGTGCAGGCGTCTGCCTCTGTTTCCCCCCGCCCGTAAGCGAAGGTGAGCCACGCGCCCGCGAAGCAATTCTGCACGTCTTTGCTGTGCGCCAGCTTTTGTCCGAGCTCCACCGCGCCGTTGAACGGCCCCGCGACGTCGCCGACCGCGATCTCGCCGCTGCTGTCGATGGGCAAGTCGTTGTCGGTCTCGCGCCACTGCCCCATACCGTCGTAGCGCTCGAAGCCGAAGCCGATCGGGTCCATCAACTTGTGGCAGCCTTGGCAAGCCGGTGAGGCGCGGTGCTCCGCGAGGCGGTCACGCACGGAGAGGCCAGGTTGGGGCTCGGGGAGCACCGGAATGTCGGGCGGCGGATCGTGGACCACGCCGCACATGAGCTTCGTGAACACCCACTTGCCGCGCACCACCGGATCCGTGCGACTGCCGGGCGTGGTCATCGACAAGATGCTCGGCTGCGTGAGTAGCCCCGCGCGACGCGTCGGGTCGAGGTCGACCTTGCGCAGCTGGTCGCCCGTCACGCCCGGGATGCCGTAAACGGCGGCGAGCTTGGCGTTCAGGAAAGTGTAGGGGGCCGTGAACAACGTGCCGAGCCGGCCGTCGTCTTTCCAAATGACTTCGTCGACGAACGCCTCGGTTTCGCGCCGGTAGAGGGCGCCGAGGCCGGCCGTGAAATTCGGGTAATAATCGGCGTTACGCACCAAGCCATCGAGCCCGGCGATCTGCAAGAGCAGCGAGTGAAAGTGACGCACCACGTCTTTGGCGCGGTCGTCGCCGAGTAGCCGCGTGGCCTGCGCCGCCAGCTGCTCTTTGGTGTGCAGCTCCCCGCGCGAGGCCGCGTCGAGCAAGGCTTGGTCGGGGGACGAACCCCAAAGCAAGAACGAGAGGCGCGTCGCCAGCTCGTAGTCGGTGGGGCGCGCCAAGTTCCGAGCCTCATCGATCGGGGTGCCTTGCTCGATGCGGTACATGAACTGCGGCGACTGCAAGACGAGCTCCAGCACCGCCCGCACTCCGCCGACGGCCGAGCCGGACAGCTGCTTGCCCTTGTCGAACATGTCGCGCAGGAGCGTGCGCTCGCTCTCGTCGAGCGGACGCCGGAAGGCGCGGGTGCCGAAGCGGTCGATGAAGCTCGCGACGCAAGCCGCTTCGTCCGCGGCGAGATCGCAGCCGAGGAGCTCGGGCAGCTTGTCGGCCGCGACGGCCGCGAGCGCGACGTCGTGCGCGACCGTGCGGTAGCCGTCGATCAGGAGCCGCGATACGCCGAGCGCGTCGGCGTCGTTGCCGAAGCCGTTGCCTATTTCTTCGCCGGGAAGCGCGTCCGCCGGCCTCGAGGTGACCTTCAGCAGATCACGCACGGCGTTGTTGTATTCGAAGCGAGTGAGCCGGCGCAGGGGCGCGCGGGGCGCGCTCGGTTGGCTGCAGTCGACCGGCACGACGGGCGGCTGCCCTGCGCTAACCAAGCCGCCCGCGGCGTTCGACCCACCCGTGGCGGGCGCGCCGCCGCCGGGGACGCCCGGCTGGCCCGCGACGCCGGCCAGCTGCGGCGAGGGGGCCTCGCTCGTACAGGCCGCCAGGAGCGTGAGCGAGCCGAGGATGGCCCAAGGTTGCCGGTAACGACGACTCGTGACGGTGCTCGAATGCATGGTGGCTTCCCGGGCGACGCGAGCGCCCAGCAGTGAGTGCCGGTTGAGCAGCCGCGGGTTACCAAAATCCGTCAACGCGCCGACGATTCCTGCGAGCAGTGCAGGCGCGCCTCCGCCCAGTCGGCGTGATCGCGAGCGAAGCCGTCGGCGGTCGTGCCGACGAAGAGTCGCAGGTCGCGCCGGCCCTGGAGCAGCACGTCGACCTGACGCGGCGGCGTCTCCCCCGTGACGATTCCGCTGTCGAACAATTTTTCTCCGTCAGACCAAACTTGGAAGACGGCGCTGCCCCGACCGTCGCTCTCGTCGTCGATGCCTACTTGAGCCGTAAACCGCGTGCACCGCTCGCCGAGTCGAAAGCGCAGCAGTGAGGGTGCGTGGACCCCGAGACCGTCGGCGTACAGGCGCCCGCGCATGCGCAGCGGCTGACCGTCGCCGGCAGGCTGCTCCCCCACCGTGGTGTTGCGCTCGACGGGGCCGTAGCCGTTGGCTTCGTAGGTGAAGCTGACGTCACCCAGGCGCAGCTCGCCGTCGCCCACGGCTGGCTCGCTGCCCGTGATCTGAAGCGCGCGCACGTCGTGCGGCTCCACGAGCACCTCCGCGGCCAGCCCGTCCGTTGCCAAGTCTTCGCGAGCCCAAAGATCACGCACTCGAGCGGGGCCCGGCTCGAGCCAAATCTCCGGCCATTCGACGCGCGCCGAGACGGGACTTTCGCCGCGGTTGAACAGCACGACGGCGCGCGCGCCGCACTCGGCGAGCGGCTTGGCGTAGATGTCCAGCTCGCCGTCGCGGCGGATCAAGGCGCCTTGGAGCGCGAGCGGATCCTGATTGATGGCGATCAGCTCCGCGCTCGTCAGGATGCGGCGCGTCGCTTCGGTCATCTCTGTCGGGTCATTCGAAGCGATCAGCGGCGCGGACAAGATCGACCAGAGCGAGAAGTGCGCGCGCTGCTCGGCTTCGCTCAAGTCTCCGATGCCGGCGACCAAGAAGTCCGGATCGATGAACGAGCCCGGTCGCGTGTACGCAGCGAGCGGCGCGGCCACGTCCAGGGCATCGAGGATCGACGACCAAGTGCCGGCGATGGGCGGCCCCGTGCGGGACAGGTGCCCGACGTCGCTCATCCACTCCTGAAAGGGCGGCATTGCCAGGCTGAGCACCATGTCACGTCCGGCGTCGCGCAGCGCTTGCGCCATGGCGGTTGCGCCTTGCCTATCAGCCGATGCGCGCCCGACGCAGGCGACCACTTTGAGCAGGTCGACGCCCCAGTCGGCGTACGTCAGCGCGTCGCGCGCCTCGTTGTCGGCGGAAGCGCTCGCGCAAGAGTTGCTATAGCGATGAAAGCCGAGCTTGAAGCCGCTGGCGTGGAGCTCTCGTGAGAGCTCGCCGATGCCGCTCGGCAGGCGCGCTGAGGCGAGCACGAGGTTGCCATCGGCATCGCGAGCGTCACCCCAGCAGCGATCGAGGTTCACGTAAGTGTAGCCGGCTGTCTGCATGCCGCTGTCGACCAGCGCGGCGACGACGGCGCGCAGCTTGGCCTCGTCCAGCTCGGGGCCGCATTCGAAGGTCGTCCAACCGTTCCAGCCCATCGGTGGCCGCGGCGCGAGCAAGTCGGCGGGCACGACCGCATCGCAGCGCTCACTCGGCGGCTCGCCGGCACGACCACCGCTGCCGCCGCTGCCACCGCCGCCGCCGCTGCCACCGCCGCCGCTGCTGCCGCCTTCGCTCGCACCGCCGGCAGTAGCTACGCTGCGAGAGTCCGGGAACAGCTCGACGTCGCGGGGAGCGCAGCTGCCGAGCAGGCTCGCGATCAGCGCGAGGCTCAGCGGCGCTTCAAAGCAGGTCGACGCCAAGGCGTACTCCGAGCTCTGCGGCGACGGGCCAGGGTTGAAACACGCTCGCGCCTCGCACCAAGTAGCGCTCCCGAAGCGGAAAATAGAGCGCTCTCGCCCCGAAGCCAACGCTCGTGCCTGCCATGAGCGACAGCGCGACATCGCTGCCGACATCCAGCGACGGCGCCAGGCGCTCGCGCTCGGTGCCGCGCTGGAGCTCACGATGGAAGCCGGTGAGCTCCATGTAGTGCGCCGACGCGCCGCCCATGAGCAAGGTGGTGAGGAAGCGATTGCCGGCCAACCTCCAGAACAGGGCGGCGGAGAGCGAGAGCTGACGCAGCTCCCCGTCGAAGCCCGGGCTCCGGATGGGAGCACCAGGACCTGCGCTCGCCTTGAGCCCGATACCCCACGTGCTCGGTGCGACTCGAACCCACCAGATGCCGCCGAGCGCGCCGCGGACTTCGTGCGCTTCGCGGGCGAAGTAACGCAGGCTCAGCTCCCCCGTCACGCTGAAGCGCGTGGGCGGCGGATCGACGGAGCCTGGCAAATCCTCGGCAGGAGTGAGCGGCGGCTGCGCGGGTACGGGAGCTGGCGTGGCTATTCGTGTTATCGTTGCTGCTGACGCGCTCGCGGAGCGGCTGGCCCGGGTGCGCAGCAGTGACTTGATCGTCAACGCGACCGACGCCGCTTGTGGGCTCGTGAATGGAGGCGCATCGGCGAGGTGGCGCGTGCTCACCGAGTCGGTTTCGGTCTCGTAAATCCAGAGCAGCGAGCCGTCTTCCACCGGCGACAGCCACACCAGCGCGCTCACGTCCCACTCGAGCGCCAGGACACGCGCTCGCTCTCCCGCGATCGGCAGCGAAGCGCCAGGGCCGGCGCCGTGCTTGACGGTCACGCTCATGCCCCATGGCGAGAGCGCGAGCGCCACCGCCCGATCGAGCTCGGCGTCAGGCTCGATGAGCGCCAGTCGATGCTCTTCGGCGGAGGCCGCTCGTGACAACGACAGCAGCAAGCCAGCGACGCGCGCCGCGCGCGATCGCCACTGCCATCGTCGCCAGCGCCGCGTCATTCCATCCGCAATAGCAGGTTACGCGCGTCGCTGGCGTTGGCGCCTTTCGGAAAACGAGCGAGATACTGGCGGAGTACGCGGCGCGCCTCGGCTCGGTTGCCGCGCGCCGCCTCGAGCCGCCCGTGCGCGAACAAGGCGTTCTGTGCCCACGAGCTGGAGCCGCCCTCGAGCTCTCGATACAAGCGGATCGATTCGGCCGCGTCACGAGCTTCCAGGCGAGCAGCCGCCTCGAACCTGGCCTGAAGCGAGCGGGTCAACGGAGCTTGCTTGCCCTCGGCCGGCCGCGCGCTCGCGCGAGGTCTGACCGGTGCTGGCGCTTGCTCCGCGTCGAGCGTCGACCGCGCACTGTCGGCGCTGGAAGAGGACGGAGCTGGGGCCTGAACGGACGGCTCCGCCGGCCAGGTTTGCCCCGCGACGAGGCGCACGCTGCTACCGCCAGCGCTCACCTTCACCACGCCTTCTTGCACGGAGACGCGCGCGCGTTCACCCTCGCGCACGACCCTGAAGCGCGTGCCGATCACCTCGACCTTGACGCCACCGGCTTGAACCACGAACGGCGCGCCGGCGCGCCGACGGTCGACGTCGCAGGTGACCTCGCCGCGATCCAGCACCAGCAGCTGGCTCTCGCTCGCGCTGCCGCTCACCACCACCGCCGACTCTGGCCCTACGTCGAGCGCGACGCCCGGCAGCATCACGCGCGAAGCGCTGGCGCCGGTGGAGATGCGCGACAGCGCCTGCTCATCGCCTGAAAACCACAGCAGCGTAGCCACGATCACGGCCGCAGCGGCGATCACGCTCGCCCACGCTGTCGTGACGACGTGCCGTCGCCCAATCGGTGGCTCGAGCGGAGCAGATCGCGAGGCTTCTCCGCGCTCGAGGCGAGAGAAGACGGCTTGCTCGATGCTTTTCCAACGCGCCTCCGACAGCGGCTCTGGCTGGATATCGGCGAGCGGGCGCAGGTCGAGGGCTACGCGGGGAGCTTGCTGCGCCATGTCAGTCAGCCTCCCTGACGAACTCACGCAGCAGCGGATCGTTCTTGGCAGATCGCTCGATCAGCACCCGAGCCCGGTAAACTCGCAGCTTGGTCGCGACAACCGAGGCGTCCATCAACGACGCCACGTCTTTCAGGGCCTTTCCATCGAGCGCGTGCAGCGTGAAGGCGATGCGCTGCGCGGGCTTGAGGCGATCGAGCAAGGCGTAGAGACGTCGCGCCGCCTCGCGGTGGAGCACGCGCTGCTCGGCGCTGGGGAGAGCGGCCTCCAAGTCGGTGACCGGCTCCAGCCGAGGCACCCGAGACTTGCGCCGAAAATGGTCATACGCGACCCGCACCGTGCAGCGGGTGACCCAAGTGGAAAGCGACGCCTCCCCGCGAAAGGTATCGAGGGAGCGGAAAATCTCGACGAAGGCGTCTTGCAGCAGGTCGTCGAGGTGGGCACCGGGGCCGACGATGCGAAACAAAACCGCCTGCACGCGCCCGCGCTCCCGCTCGAAGAGCAGCCGCTGCGCGGCATGCTCGCCAGCGACGCAGCGCGCGGCCAGCTCCAAGTCCGCGGGCGCGCGCACCAGCTCGAGCGCGGGCCTGACTCGGGGCTCGGAAACCACCTGGCGTTAGTGGCGCTTCCCCTCCGCCCGGTTACCGATTTTCGTACCCGCCGGCGCTTTTCTCGTCGGGGCCTGAGCCCTAGGTGCGCGGCGGCCGCGACCCGCTCAGCGCATTTTCATTCGTAATTTCAACAAATTGCGAACGTTCGATGAATTTTGGAGCTGGCACCCGTCTACACGCTCGGAGGACATTGAAAGATGCAACCGATGACTGAGACCACCGAACGCGACGAGCTGGCTGAGGCGCTGCGAGCGGGAGACGAAGCCGTCTTCGCGAAGCTTTCGAGCCGGCACCGCGCGGAGCTGAATGCTCATTGCTACCGCCTGCTCGGCTCGCTCGCGGACGCGGAAGATCTGGTGCAAGAGACGTGGATCAAGGCGTGGCGCGGCCGCGGCAGCTTCGAAGGGCGCGCCTCCGTGCGCACCTGGCTCTACAAGATCGCCACCAACGCTTGCCTCGACTTCTTGGAGTCGCGCAAGGAACGTCGCTCGGGTGACAACGTCACGAGCGCGGAGCCTTCGCTCGGGTCTCAGCCGCACGTGCCCTGGCTGCAGCCGTTCCCCGACCGCTTGCTCGAGCCAGATGCTCGCTTGGTCTCGCGCGAAGCCCTGGAGCTCGGTTACCTCGTTGCGCTGCAGTGCTTGCCGCCGAAGCAGCGCGCCGTGCTGATTTGCTGCGACGTGCTCGAGTGGTCCGCCAAAGAGGCGGCGGAGCTGCTTTCGCTGAGCGTGCCGTCCGTCAACTCTGCGCTGCAGCGCGCGCGGGAGACGCTGCAAGACGAGCAGCAAACCGGCAAGCGGGTGCGGCACGAAGCGACCCCCGAGCAAGAGCAGCGGCTGCTGCGCGCCTACGTCAAGGCGACGGAAGAAGTGGACGTACCGGCGCTCTCGGCGCTGCTACGCGAAGACGTGCGCTGCACGATGCCGCCGATGGAGTTCCGCTTCACGAATCGCGACGAGGCCGTCGCGGCGTGGGTGGAGGGCGGCTACGGCTCGGAGGCCTACCGCGATTTCCGCTGCATCGTCACGCGTACGAACGGCTTGCCGGCGGTGGCCTGCTACCGCCGCGTGCCCGGCGCGACCGCCTACACACCGATGGCGCTCGACGTGCTGAAGGTGCAGGGTGACAAGGTCGTCGAGATCACGACCTTCGAGCTGGCTCCGTTCGTGAGCGCCCTGGATCTACCGGCGACGCTGTGATGCCAGGAGTGCCCGCCTACCGCCTGCTCTGGCCGCAGAGCAGGCGGCGCCTGGCCAGCCGGCGCTTGCTGATCGAGCAGCATCGACCGCGCCGCTTCGATGCCGACGAGTGGCAGGGCTCGCTCGTCGTCGTCGAGCGCGGCGGCTTGGAGCTCGAGTGGGCGGACGGCGCGCGGCTCGCCTTCACGACTGGCGACGTGCTCTGCCTCGACGGCTTGGGGCTGGTCGCTCTTCGCGCCACCGCTGCTGCGCCCACCCTGCTGCTCGTGCTGAGGCGCTGAGCGCTAGCAGCCTCGGCGTCCACCACTACGTGAAGGTGGGGCAAGCGCCTGACGCTGGTCTGCGTCAAGCTGGCGGATGCGACGGTCGGCCGCGTTCGGGTGTTTGCTGGCGCTGGCGGGCGGCTGCGCGCGACGCGAGGTCGGCGAATCCCGACCGGAGCCGGCTACGGACAGCAGCGCCGCGCGGCGCGGTGCTTTCGCCGAGCGGCGTGACGAGCGGGCGCGCCTGGTCGCGCGCCTGTCGGAGCGAGGCATCGCTGACTCCGCCGTGCTCGGCGCCCTGCGCGAGGTGCCTCGTCACGCTTTCATCGCCGCGAGCTGGTCCGAGGAAGCTTACGCCGATCGGCCGCTTCCCATCGGCCACGGGCAAACCATCAGCCAACCGGCTGTCGTCGCCTCGATGACCGAAGCCGCTCGGCCTCGCCGCGGCGACAAGTGTCTCGAGGTAGGCACGGGCAGCGGCTACCAGGCCGCGATCTTGGCGGAGCTGTGCGGCCGAGTCTTCAGCATCGAGTACCTGACCCCACTCGCGAAACAGGCCGAGCGCACTTTGCGCAGCCTCGGGTATGGCCCCGACCGGATACAGCTGCGCAGCGGCGATGGCTACGTGGGCTGGCCCGAAGCCGCGCCCTTCCAAGTCGTGATCGTTACCGCGGCACCCGAGCACGTCCCCCACCCGCTCTTGGCTCAGCTCGCGGTCGGCGGTCGGCTCGTGATACCCGTCGGTCGGCGCGACGAAGTGCAGCAGCTCGAGCGCTACGTGCGCCTCTCAGCCGGCGACAGCGACAGCAGCTTCGAAAAAGCGTCGCTGATGGCCGTGCGCTTCGTCCCCTTCCTCGGCGAAGCCGCCCGCCCCCGTTGACATCGACGTGCGACGCCGGTCGGCGCGGGGGTATGCTGCGCGCGCATGGCGAAAAAGCGGCGACTGACTTCTGATTCCAAGCCCTCCGTCCGGGTGCGACGTAGCGCGACGACGACGGCGGCGGCGGAAGCGCACGTGCGCGGGCTGCTCGCTTACTTGGGTGAAGATCCAGAGCGGGAGGGGCTCTTGGATACGCCGGCGCGCGTGGTGCGGGCCATGGCTGAGCATTATGCGGGCTACTCGCAGGACGCGGCGGAGTACTTGGCCAAGACGTTCGAGGAGGTCGAGGGGTACGACGAGCTCGTGCTCGTGAGCGACATCGAGCTGTTCAGCCACTGCGAGCATCACATGGTGCCGTTCGTGGGCAAGGCGCACGTCGCCTACATTCCCGACGGGCGCGTGGTGGGGCTCAGCAAGCTGGCGCGCGTCGTCGACGTTTACGCCAAGCGGCTGCAGGTGCAAGAGAAGCTCACCAAGCAGATCGCCGACGCGATTCAGACGCACTTGAAGCCGCAAGGCGTGGCCGTCATCGTGCAGTGCCAGCATTTTTGCATGTGCTATCGCGGCGTGAAGAAGCCTGGCTCTTGGACGACGACGAGCAAGCTGCACGGCAGCTTCTTGAAGGATCCGGCGACTCGAGCGGAGCTGTTCACGGTGCTCGGGCTGCAGCGTCACATCGGCGCGCAGGGAGTATGAGGGTGCGAACCTTCGCCGCCGTCGACGTGGGCACCAACTCGGTGCGGCTCTTGATCGCCGACGAGCAGGGCCGCGAAATCGAGCGGCCCATGCGCATGACGCGGCTGGGCGAAGGCGTCGACGTGACGGGGCGGCTGTCCGAGGCGGCCGTCGCGCGCACGCTCGCGGTGCTGGCGCAATACCGGGCCCTCGCCGATCGGCACCGCGTCACTCGCCTGCGCGTCACGGCCACGAGCGCAGCGCGCGACGCGACCAACAGCGCTACGTTCTTCGACGCCGTCGAGCGCGCGCTCGGCGTGCGTCCGGAGCTGCTGTGCGGCGAGGAAGAGGCGCGCTTGTCGTTCGTCGGCGCCACCGCAGACCTGCCTGCGAGCGCGGCGCCGTTTCTGATCGTCGACGTCGGCGGCGGCTCGACCGAGCTGGCCTTGGGCGCGAGCTCGCCGGAGTCGCTCGTTTCGTTGCAGCTCGGTTGTGTGCGCATGACCGAGCGGCACCTGAAGAGCGACCCACCGACGCGAGCGGAGCTCGCAGCGTGCGTCGACGACGTGAAGCGTGAGCTCGAGAAAGCCGCCGCCATCGAGCGTTCACGCGCGCGCCGCGTGGTCGGGTTGGCCGGAACCGTGACGGCGCTGGCCGGGATGCAGCTCGGCCTCGAGCGCTACGACGCCGCCCTCACCCATCACAGCTGGCTCACGCGCGCCTCCGTCGAAAGGTCGTTCGAAGCCCTGAGCGCCGTGCCCGTCGAGCAGCGGCGGCGCTTGCTCGCGGAGCCGGCGCGCGCCGAGGTCATCGTCGGCGGTGCCGCAGTGCTGCTCACGCTCATGCACCGCTTCGACATCGCCGAGCTTCAAGTCAGCGAGCACGACATCCTCGACGGCTTGGTGGCATCCATCATCGATTCCGACGTCCTCGCGTAGCGCGAGCTGAATCGAACATCTTTTGCGTAGCGCCTGACGAACCGTCGAGCCCAATGACGGATCTCGGCTGCGAGCGGCACTGCTAGCCGGTGGCTAGCGCATGAAAAAGGGTAGGAACGAGGCGCGCTGGGGCGCGGTGGTCGTCGGATGGGCGATGCTGGGCGCTTGCGGCGGCTCCGTGGCGCGCGAGGGGTATGATCCGGGCCCCGGCGAGACGGCTGGACAGACCGGCGCGCCGGACGGCAAGGCAGGCGGGGCAACGGCGTCCGGCGGCAGCGGCCCCACGACAGGCGGAGCAACGGCGTCCGGCGGAGCGCTTCCCCCCAGCACGGCCGGAGCGGCGAGCGGCGGTCGAGCGAGCGTCGCCGGCGGCGGTTCACCACCAGGCGGAGCGAGCGGCGCGGCCGGAGAGCCGCCGTCGCTCCCCCTCCCCGCGAGTTGCGCAGAGCGCTTGGGCTCGGAAACGGACAGCGCCTGTTCGCTGAGCGCGTTCTGCGACAAGCAGTCACAAATCACGACGTGCGGGAGGCTGCCCTCGGGTCGCTGGCAGTGCGCTTGCGAGCTCACTCACCGCGAGCGCACGTTCGAGGTCGAGGGCGCGAGTGGGCTGCAGGCGTGCGCGGTCGCTATCGGCTCGTGCAGTGCCGACGAATCGTCGCTCAGTCCAGAGAGCTGCGTCCTGCGCAACGACGACGGCAGTGAAGACGCCTGCCGCATCAACATCCGCTGCAGTCGAGAGGTCGCCGTTCCGTTTGCACCCCAAGCTCGCGCATGGATGGTGCGCGACGGCGAGGCGGAGTGCTTCCGCGGGTCGGGAGCGGCTTTCGAATGCGGGTGTATGTACCGCGGCGTGTATTACGCGGGCGACTTCGTCGCAGCTAGCGGCACTGAGGCGTGTCGGCCCTTCGTCGATGCGTGCATGGATGACGCCGGGGCAAATTAGCGCCGCCATGGCGTGAACGGAATTTTACGCGAGCGGTGGGGGGGCGATCCGGCCCTCTTCTTGGACCACGCAGTCACTCGTACGCTGCCTGCGAGACAAGGAAGAGCTCGCATGTCCACACGACCACTCACCGCCGCATCCTCGACTATTTCGCCAATCCTCGACACGTCGCGCACGCATTGGACCGTCGGCGCCGCGCTCGCCATCGCGCTGAGCGCGTGCAGCGGCGAGGGCATAGAGCCCGGAGACGGTGGCGGAGGCAGCGCGGGATCGGGCGGAACCCCCGGCGTGGCCGGGACGTCGACCGCTGCCGGGACGCCCGGCGTGAGCGGCGCCGGCAGCCCTTCGGGCGGCGCGACCACGGGTGGCGCTGCGACCGGCGGTGCGAGCGGAGCAGCGACCACCGGTGGCGCTGCGACCGGCGGCGGGGGCGCCGCGACTGGAGGCGGAGG
>JAEYWK010000193.1 GCA_023431345.1 Pseudomonadota bacterium | reverse complement strand
GCGACGGTGGCGCCGCCCCGCGCACCGAGCGGCGCGACGGTGGCGCCGCCCCGCGCACCCCGGATTTCCTCGCCCACTCCGGGGTCGCCGCGCCCTTCGTTCACCCCCGCGCCGGCGGGCGCGCCCCCTGCCCCGCAGTTCCTCGGCACCGGCACCGCCGACCTTCGGCTCGAGCTCGAGGCGCTGGCGGTGAGGGTGCGCGGCAATCACTACGAAGCGCTCGGCGTCCCCCCCGACGCGGCCCCTTCCGTGATCCAAAATGCCTTCTTCGCCCTGGCCAAGAAGTGGCATCCGGATCGCCTGCGACCGGAGGTCGGCGACTTGAAGGAGCAAGCGACGCGAGTGTTCGCGCGCATCAGTGAGGCCAGCCAGGTCCTCTCGGACCCAGCGTCGCGCCGCACCTACGACCAGTCGCTCGCCACCGGCGATACGCCCGACGAGGCCGAGCAAGTGCAGCGCGTCTTGCGCGCGACCAACGCCTTCCAGAAGGCGGAGGTGCTGATGAAGCGCGGCAACTTGACGCTGGCCGAGAAGGAAGCGCGCATCGCCTACGAGAACGACCCGTCACAGGCCGACCACGTCGCCCTCTACGTCTGGATTCGAGCTCAGAAGCCCGGCGCCGGCTTGACTGATTTGGCGGTAGAGCTCGAGAAAGCCGTCAAGAGCGAGCCGAACAACCTGCGCGTGCGCTGGTACCGCGGGCAGCTCTTGAAGCGCCTCGGCCGCAACCGCGAGGCGCTGCATGATTTTCGTTACATCGTGGAGCGTGACCCGCGCCACACCGACGCCCACCGCGAGGTGCGCTTGTACGCGATGCGTCGTGGCAATCGCCCCCCGAGCGATCCGCCGCACACGCCGAGCCAGCCCGCGCCGGATTCGCAAGGTGGTGGCAAGTCGAGCCCGCCGAGCAAGGCGGGTCTGCTGAACAAGCTGTTCAAGAAGCAGTAGGGAGCGCGCGCTCAGCGCGTCGCGTCGCGCTTCACGCTGAGCTCCCTCACGCGCGACTCACGCTTGCCGGCGCGGAGCGCGACCGGGAGCCGACCGGCGGACACTTCGCAGGTTCGCCGCTCCCCCCCGACGTACAGATCCGCGCGTGTCCCGCGGCGCGCGATTTGCGGCCAATTTGGCGCGGTGAACGCGGCTTCCGGCCACGGGCACCGCTCCCCCCCGAGCTCGCTGTCGCCCAGCAGCACCAGCGGCAGGGCGTCGCCGTCGACTCGCAGCGTGATGGTCGCGTCGAGGTAGTCGGTGTCGGTGACGTGCACCGTGACGTCGGGTGCCCGCAGGCTGAGCGCCCCCGCCGTGTAGCTCACGCTCTCACCGAGCGGCCCGTCCGGCGCGAGGTGCAGCGCCTTGCTCGGATCGAGCGGATCGGACAGCAGCACCAGCGCGAAGTCTTGCGCGTAGCGGTTGCGCGTGCCGAGCCGCAGCCCCACCAGCTCTCCATGCTGCTCGTCGTCGTCGAGCCACACGAACGCGTCCGGATCGATCGGCACGGGCGCGGGGAAGCCAGGCCGCGGCAGCCGGGAGCCTTCCGGCACGTCGGCCAGGGCGAAGCGAGCGTTCCACGGGTCGAAGCGAAATAAGCGAGCAATATCGGGAGCTTCCGCCGTCGCGGCCACGAGCCAGGGGCTGCCATCGCTGCCGGGAATCAAGATCGGTCGCGGCGCGGCGATGCCGCTCAGGCCGACGGGTGTCGCTTCGCCGTCACGCGCGATCCACCAGGCGTCGTAGACGGGCCGACCGCGCTCGTCGAGCGGCGGGCAGCCTTGCCCGCAGCGCCGAGCGCAGAGCTCCGCGTCTTCGTCGTCGTTCGGCGCGCGCGGGCTGCACCCGCCGACGGCGAGCACGCCGCCGCCCAGCGTCGCCACGAACGCTCGCTCGAAGCGCGGCTCGACCTGCTCGCTGAGCTGGGTGGGGTCGGGCTTGGCGACGGGTGACAGCCACTCGGCGACAGGCTCGACGAGCTGCCCGTCGATATCGACGCCCCCGCCCACGAACACGCGCCCGTCAGTCAGCTTGACGGCGTGGGGCGCGATGCGTCCTTGGATGCTGCCGGCCACGTCGGCGTGACGCGTGCGCGGATCGACGATTTCCAGCTGGTATTGCGCGAAGCTCGCGCCGCCGGTTTGGCTTCGACCGCCCACGAGCAGCGTACGTCCGTCGTCCAAGACCACCGCCGCGTGCCGAGCGCGACGGCTGCGCAGCTCGAGGGGCTCGCCGACGACGAGCCCCTTCACCGGATCGAACAGCTCTGCGCTGTCTTGCGGCTCGATGTCGCGCGCGGGCACGCCGAATACGGGCGTTTCGCCGCCCGCGATCAGCACGTGCTCCGCGAACGGCGTCAGCGTCGCGAAGGCGCGCGGCTCGCGCAGCACTCCCGCCTCGGAGGTGTCGGCGGCGCGCACGCTGCCGCGAGCGGGATCGAAGGTCAGCGTGCCGACGATCGCGTCGCTCACGATCGCGTCGTTGCCGCCGGCGGCCACGATCACGCCCGCTTCGGGCGCGAACGTGAGCGCCTGGCCGCCGTGGCGCCCCGGGTAGCCTTGCGCGCCGTCGGGCCGAAATACCGTGCACGCGGCGGCGTCGGGCCAAAGGACCAGGTCGAGCTGGCTCGGAGCGCGCCGCTCACCATGACCCGAAAACACGGAGGTCTCGCCGATGCGCGCGGTCACGGCGCGGGTCGCGGCGGGGAACGACAGCCACGTCCCCGCTGCGTCGACGCTCAAGATCTCGGCCGACTCGTTGCCCGCCTCGAAGTCGCCGAGCGCGAGCAGCTCGAGCTTTTGGCGCGCGAGCGGCGGCGGCAGCGGGCAGCCAGCCAAGCTGTGCAAGCGGAGCGCCGTTGCGCCCGTGCGCGCGCCCTCTCCGCAGCCGGAAAGGCACAGCACCGCCGCGATTTGTAGGCTACGCTGGAGGCGTCCGAGCTCGCTGATGTTCCCTCAGATCTTCGGCAAGTACGTGCTGGAGCGAGAGCTTGCCTCGGGGGGCATGGCTCGCGTGTACTTGGCCACCTTACGCGGCGCCGTCGGCTTCGAGAAGCGCCTCGTGGTCAAGCAAATCCGGCCCGAGCTCGCGCTCGACGAGGCGTTCGTGAAGCGGTTCGTCGAAGAGGCCAAGATCGCGGTCGAGCTGAGCCACCCGAACATCGTGCCCGTGTACGAGCTGGGCGTGGAGCTGGGCGTCTATTACATCGCGATGGAGCTGTGCGAGGGGCTCACGCTGACCGAGGTCTTGCTCGAAACCGGGCCCCTCGACGCGGCCGAGGGCGCGCTCGTCGGCGTCGAGATTTGCCGCGCGCTCGACTACGCGCACCGCCGCGGCGGCATCGTTCACCGCGACGTCACGCCGAGGAACGTGCTGCTCGACGAGGAAGGCGCGGTGCGCCTGATCGACTTCGGCATCGCGGCCCCGGTGACGGCGGGCCACACGCAGCGCATCGAGGTCTTCGGCTCGCCCGGTCACATGCCGCCCGAGCAGATTCGCGGCGAGCGGCTCACGCCCGCCACGGACGTGTTCGCGGTGGGCGCGCTCTTGATCGAAGCCTGGACGGGGCGAGCGCCGTTTCGCCGCGGCACCTTCGAAGCCAGCGCGGAGGCCTTGAACGAGCCGCTGCCGTCGCTCGCGTCGGCGCGCCCGGAGCTCGAGCAGGTAGCGGAAATCGTGCGGCAGTCCGTGCTGCAGAGCCCCGACCAAAGGCCGCAAGACGCCGAGATTCTGGGGCGGAAGCTCCGGGAGTTTGCGCGGCAATTCGACAGTGGCGACGTCGCGAAGCGGCTGGGCGGGCGCGTGCGGCGCGCGCTCCGTCGCTCTCCGAGCTCGGCGCCGTGGCTGGTGGCCGAATCGGGGCCGCTCACACCGGCCGCCTCGCCGCAAGCGCTGCTGTCCAGCCGTCCGCCGCCGGGCGCGCTCGCGCCGCCGCCGCTCGCGCCCGCGACGCCCGCCTCATCCGTCACGCGCACGTTCGCCGCCCGCAACGACTTGGTGGAGTGGACACGCAAGCTGTCGAGCATCCCGCCCGAGGCCGACGCGGCGGCCGCCAGCGCGTCCGGGGGAGGCGGCGCCACCCTCGCCGGTGAAGGCGCGGCGACGCGCGCGTTGCCGCGCTCCAAAGCGCCGCCGCCTGCGCCAGAAAGGCGGCCATTTCGCTGGCTGGTGACGGGGGCGAGCGCCGCCCTGCTCGCCTTCGTCGCCTGGCTGGGCCTGCGCCCCGGCCGCCCGCCGCTCGAGCAACCGAAGCCGCGCGCTCAGGAGGCCCAGGCGCCGGCGACCTCACCGCCCGCTGCGAAGGCCGCGCCGGCGCGCGAGGACGATGTCGTCGCGCTGCCGCCCGCGAGCGCGTCGTCACTGCCGGCGCGTTCGAGCGTGTCGCTCAAGAGCGCTACGAGCGCCGCGGCCGTGACTAGCCCGGCCAGCAGCTCCGTCGTCGCGGAGCGCGCGAGCGCGGAGCTGAAGCTCACGGCGGATCCGCCCGCCACCGTCACGGTCGTCGGCGGCGCCGTATCGCAGACGTGGGTCACGCCAGTGCGTGCGCTGAAGCTCGCGCCGGGCGCGTACTCGGTCACATTTCGTTCAGCCACCTTCGGCGATCCCGTCGCGGCTCGGGTAGAGCTGCTCCCCGGCTCGATCCGCGCGGTTCACGCTGATTTTCGCGCCGCCGTACCCAAAGTCGTGGTGCGCTGAGCGGCTCGGCGAACGCGCACCCGAGCGCTAGGGAGTGTCCCTGAATTGGGATTGCTCGCGCGTGCCCGTAAACGTGCCCGTGCCCGTGCCCGACGGTCCGTGAGGGGTCGTTGGGCCCGTTTGTTGGTAGGC
>JAEYWK010000143.1 GCA_023431345.1 Pseudomonadota bacterium | reverse complement strand
CGACTCCTACGGTTGGGGCGGCCGCAGCACCGGTGACCAGGTCGTTGGGGAGGGCTCACTGGGTCTTGGGAGGGTAGGAGTGGCGACTGCCATCTCGCCCCACCCCCGCTTAAATTGCCTACGCGCGAATTACCTAAGCGCCAGCTGTGGACTATCTGAGAGGCAGAAAGCCGACTCGATTGACCCACTCGGTCGCCAGGCTACAGGAAGCCACGAGCAACAAATCGTCGACGACGTCGCCGATCGGTAGGCGCTGATGAACTGCGATGACGCCCGGCATTGGCTCGCCGCGAGCAACGCGATCGAGCGCGTGTCGAGTCATGGTGGTGACGTCATGCGTTAGAAGAACGCGCCCTTCCGCCGCTGCCCAAGCGAGAACTTCCGGATCGGGCTGGCCACCACGGCCTGCCTGGCGCACGCCGAGAATGTCCACTGCAGGCAGAGCCCGCCGCAAGGCACGCACGACATCGTTGTTGAAGTCTTCGTCAGCGGCGAAGCGAATCATTGCCCCGCGGTGCGCCGCGCAAGCAAACGCGCCCTGAGGCCATCGGGTGGGAACAGCACTTCGATCTCGGCCTGCGTCTGAGCACCGGCCCGGGCGCGCTCAGCCAAGTAAGTGTCGACGCTGTCGCGGTTGCGCAGCGCGTAGGCGATGAGGGCGTACGCCGAGGCGAGATCGACCGACGGATAGCGCTGTACTATCTCTTCCGGCGTGGCGCCCAGATCGAAGGCCGCCACAATAGAATCCAATGTGACGCGCGTGCCCGCTACGCGCAGCACGCCCTCGTCGTCCTTGACGAGCGGGGCAGGGCCCAAATCGAACGCATGCACGGTGAGAGGATACAGCCAAGCTCTCCGTCTCGCCAGCCTGGGCGCCCTCGCGCTCTACAAACCACGCGACTCTCGCCAGTCCGCGCGGCGCGTTTTCAGGCAAACTGCTAGCGGCATCCAACCGGGCGGTCGAGTTCGGGCCGCGCGTGGTCAGCAGCTCGCCACGGCGGACACGGCGGCTTGAGGTGAGAGCCGCGACGCGCGCTCCGCTGCCTCTAGCGTCCCGCCGTTACCACGCCGTTACCACGCCCCGCGTCTCCTGCCGTCCTACTGCGTCGCGTTCTGTCGCGCACCGGTGTACGCTTCGAGCTGTGCCGCACCAAGCGAACCGATTGAAACCGTTGGCGTTTGCGTTTCTATTCGCGGCCTTGGCTCTAGCGCTCCCGATACGATTCGAACGTACGACCTTGGCTTTAGGAAAGCCCTGCTCTATCCAGCTGAGCTACGGGAGCTTGGGGGTGGGGTTGGGGGCGCGGAACTTGTCACGTTCGGGGGGGAGGCTCAAGCTTGGCGTGGCGGCGGGCTTCGGGTTTCGAGGATAGGGGGTTTTTGGCGTTTTGGTCGGGGGGATGGGGGGCGGCGGAGTCGTGGGGGGTGGGGCGGTCGCGGTCGTCGTCGATGGTGAGTTTGGCGCCGAGGGAGAGTTTTTGGGCGGTTTCGGCGAGGTGGCGGAAGCGGGCGTAGAGGTGCTCCAGCTCGCGATCGGACAGGTCTTCCACGTCGATCAGGCGATTGCTGGCGCCTTCGACGGCGGCGATGAGCTCGTTGAGCTTGAGCTGCACCGCGCGCATGTCCTTGTTTTGCGCGTGCTGGATCACGAAGACCATCAGGAAGGTGACGATGGTGGTGCCGGTGTTGATCACGAGCTGCCAGGTCTCGGAGTAGCCGAAGAGCGGGCCCGTGGTCGCCCAAACGAGCACCACCAGTAAGGCGACTGAGAAGGTCCAGAAGCTGCCCGCGGCTTGGCTCGTCTTGCTCGCGACCTTGGCGAACAGCTCCTCGATGCCCGAGTCTTTGTCCATGCGCGGCAGCTTGGCTCAGCTGGCCCGCGCCACCAACCGCTACTCTAGATCGTCGAGCGGACTGATGGGTCCGGCCGTTCCCGGCGCTGCCTCGGTCTTGAGCGCGGTGATGATTTGGCGCTGGATGTCGGCGAGGCGGTTGGCTGACAGTGAGCCGCCTCGGGCGTCGCGTAGCGTGAAGCGGTCGCTCGCCACCCCCTGATCGGTGCGCACCTCCGAGGCCATCACCTCCAGGCCCTGGCGGGCGAAGGACAGGGTAATGGCGAGCAGCAGGCCCGGGCGATCCGGGGTGACGACATTCAAGATGACGTCGCCTCGGCGGAGCGCGCGCGTGTCGTAGAAGACGCGCGGGCGCACCGGCATTTCGGGCGCCATCCGCTCGAGCTCATGAACCGCGAGCTTCCGTGCCTGCGCTTCCTCGCCGACCAGCTCGTCGAGCATGCGGCTGACGCTCTGGATCTCGCTGCGATCGATGGTCTGCGGGAGCAGTGACGGGCGCGCGCGCTTGAGCCAAAAGAAGTCGACCGCCTCCTTGCCCTGATGCGTCTCGCGGCAAAAGATTTGCGCCGAGGTGACGTCGAGGTGGTGCGCCACGAACGCGGCGCTCACCAGCGACAGCAAGCCCGGCACGTCATCCGCGATCACGCAGACGATGAGCGTGCCGCCCGGCAGCTGTCGCCACTCGGCCGCGTGCGCGCGGGCGCGCTTGCGCTGAGCGATCAGCGCCGCGTGCTCCACGATGTCGCGCCGCTCGAAGATCTGCGGGTAGGCCGCTGGCATCGAAGCTACCAACTCGGAAATGGGATCCGGCGCGGAGGTGGGGCTCGAAGAAGGCACCATGGGCAGCGTCGAGGCTCCACCGCCGAGTGTGTTCGGAGCGTGTCGCTGCGATATCGAACGAGCTACATTTTAGGCGAGGCGCACGGCGCGGCGTGCTCGCATCAGCGCGCTCCAATGTGGGGCCAGGTGGTAGGGCCCGGCTCGCGACGCAATTTGTCGCGCGGAGGGGCGCCTAGTGGCCGTTTCTTCCGGCTTTTCACGGTCCTTCGGCGCTTAAGTTGGTCGTCGGCGCCGTCGTTTTGGGAGCGTGTCGCAAAGCTCCCCACCCCCGCCCGCGCCGAGGGGGACGCGCGCCGGCGAGGCTTCCGCGTTGAGCGAGCAGCCACGCTACAGCCAAGGGCCGCGATACAGCCAAGCACCGCGCCACAGTCAATTGCCACGCTACAGCGAGGTGCCGCGCTACAGCGAGGTGCCGCGCTACAGTTTGCCGGAGCTGCGCGCGATTTCGTCGGGCGCTCGCGATCGACTGTCACACGTCTCACGTATCTTGATCGTGGTGGTGGGGGTGCTGTACCTCGCGTGGCAGCCGGTGCTGCTGTGGGTCTCGCCGGGCGCCTACGATCCGTGGTGGCTGCGGGCCGCCATCACCGCCGTCTGCTGCGCGGTCGGCCTCGCCTCGCTGCGTCGCAAGTGGGAGCGGCACCTGCTGAGCGCCATCCATGCGGTAGCAGCGCTGATCACGACGCACTTCTTCACCATCGCTGCCATCAACCAGCTAGCGCCAGGCTACTTGATGGGGCTGTTCGCGCTGCTGGCGGCGGGCGGGCTGCTGTTCTTCACCATGAAGAGCATGCTGATTTACG
This sequence comes from Pseudomonadota bacterium, assembly GCA_023431345.1. Classification (GTDB taxonomy): domain Bacteria; phylum Myxococcota_A; class Polyangia; order Polyangiales; family Polyangiaceae; genus PMG-095. The sequence continues at coordinate 27,831 of JAEYWK010000143.1, read as the reverse complement.
GCAGCTTCGTGTCCACTCTCGCGATCTTGGCGGCGGCGTTCGCGCAGGCTCCCGCCAGCTCGCGCACGTTCTTGGTGCTGGGTGTGATCACCGTCCAGGGGGTCGTCGCGCTGTCGGCTTTTCGTCGCACCATCGCCCAGCGCGCCTTGCTCGGTGAGCTCGAAGGCAGCGAGCACCGCTTCCGCGATTTGGCCATGCGCGCCCCCGTCGGCATCTACCGCTGCGATCCGCACGCGCGCTGCACGTTCGCGAACGACGAGTGGTGTCGCCTCGCCGGGATCAGCGCCCAAGACGCGATGGGCACGGGCTGGGTGCAAGCGCTGCACCCCGATGATCGCGAACGCTGCCGAAACCTCTGGGTGAAAGCCGCGCAGCGGGGGACGGAGTGGGAGGCCGAGCTCCGCTTCCTGCACGCCGACGGCACCGTGCGCTGGGTCTATTCACGCGCCGCCGTCGCGGGCGGCGAGGGCACGGATCGCGAGCGCGTCGGCATGACGATCGACATCACGGCGCGCAAGCTGGCGGAAGAATCGCTCACGCGGTCGAAGGAGCTGGCAGAGGCGGCGACGCGCACCAAGAGCGAGTTCTTGGCCAAGATGAGCCACGAGATCCGCACGCCGATGAACGGCGTGCTCGGGATGCTCGAGCTGGCTCTGGAGACGCCGCTGCAGCCCGATCAGAAGGACTACGTCGAGACAGCCCGCGCTTCGGCCGCGAACCTGCTCGGCATCATCAACGACATCCTCGACGTCTCGCGCATCGAAGCGCGGAAGCTCGAGATCGACGCGATCCCCTTCAGCTTGCGGCAGCTGCTCGACACGACGCTGAAGCCGCTGTCGCAGCTGGCGCGCAGTAAGGGCCTCGAGTTCGAGCTCGACGTGGGGCTACACGTGGCCGATGGCTTGGTCGGCGACGCGCTGCGCCTGCAGCAAATTCTCGTAAATTTGACGGGTAACGCCATCAAGTTCACGCGCTCGGGCCGGATTCGCGTCACCGTCATGCAGGGCGACAGCGACGAGCAGCAGGTGAAGCTGTGCTTCAGCGTGCGCGACACGGGTATCGGCATTCCTGCGGATCGCCTGCCCAGCATCTTCGAGCCTTTCACCCAAGTCGAGCGGGTGGGCGCGATGAGTGGCACGGGGCTCGGCCTCACCATCAGCGCGCAGCTGGTGGAGCTCATGGGCGGGCGCATCCGCGTCAAGAGCACGGTCGGTAGCGGCAGCGTGTTCCACGTCGATTTGGTGTTTCCTCGAGCGAATTTGGACCCGGAGTCGCTAGCCAGCTCGACCGTGAAATCGACCGGTCGCTACCAATCGCCGCCGAGCCGCTTGCGAGTGTTGGTGGCGGAAGACAACGCCGTCAATGCGCGTGTGGTGCGACATTTTCTCGAGAAGGTGGGCGCGCACGTCACCGTGGTCGAGACGGGGCGCGCGGCGCTCGACCAGGCGCTCGGTGGGGATTTTTACCTGATTTTCCTGGACGTGCAGATGCCCGAGCTCACCGGCATCGAGGTGTGCCAGCAAATTCGCGCGCACGAGCGCGTCGCGGGCGGACACCGGCCGATCGTGATGCTGACCGCGCAGGCCATGAAGGGTGACCGTGAAGAGTGCTTGGCGGCCGGCGCGGACGACTACGTGACCAAGCCGGTCACGCGGCGCACGTTGTTTTCGGCCATCGCGCGGCTGATGGATCAAGGCGCGTTCGGGCCCGGCTCGATGGCGCAGCTTCCGGTCGGCACGCTCACGGGCGAGGGCAGCTCCGGCAAGCTCCCGATCGCGGAGGCGCTGGCGGAGCGAGCCTCCCTGCCGGGCGCGGCACCGAGCCCGGATCCGCTCGCCGGCGATAGCGGCGTGCTCGATCGGGTCGAGCTCTTGGCGCGCGTGGACGGTGATCGGGCGCTGCTCGCCGAAATCGTGCGCTTGTTCGTGGAAGAGCGGCCGCTGCTGCTGGGCTCGATGGAAGCGGCCCTGCGCGATGGCGACGCCCAGGAGCTGGCGCGGGCCGCTCACAAGGCGAAAGGCGCCTTCGGCAATCTCTCGGCGCCGCTCGCGCAGCAAGCCGCGGGGGAGCTCGAGCTGCTCGCGCGCCACGCAGAGCTGGCGCTGGCGACCGATGTTTTTTTGCGCTTGCAGCAGCAGGTCGAGCGCCTCGAAGCCGAGCTGCAGGCTCTCATGCAGGACGACCGGGCAGCCTGAACAACGCGCGCGCCGAGCCCGCGACGCACAGCGCCACGACGGGCAGGACGGCGAGGCTGAGCGCCATGAACGGCCCCAGCCCGCGCGAGGCGAACGGGAGCTGCGCGCCGATGAGCAATTGGCCGGCCAGGCCTGACAGCGGACCTAGACCAAGCCCGATGCCGATCAAGCCCTCGTGCGCGCCGCCCGCGTCGACCGAAGCGTTGTCGGCCACGAGCGCGTAGTAGAGCGCGGCCGTATACGAGAAGCCGGCCGCGATGCCGAACAAGATCTCGCCCATGATCACGAGCGGCAGCGAATTACCCAGCACGATCAGCAAGAAGGCGATCGGCAACGCGCCCATGGTCAGCCACAGGGGAAGGCGCTTGCCGTGCCAGCCGCTGAGGGCGCCGAACACTCCGAACGCCACCACGCGCACCGCGTCGAGGATGCTGGCGACGGGCGTCGCGAGCGTTACCGGTAGCGCCAAGCCCGCGAGCAGCGTCGGCATCAGCGGCGCCACCACGTACAGCAGGGCGTAGCTGCCCGTCATCGACCAGCGCGCGGAGCCGAGCAGCGCGCGAATGGCGTCGAGCTCGGCGGGCGCGGGACGCTCGGGGTGCGCATGGTCGAGGTGGACGGGGGCCGCGGGCAAGCTCAGCGAGAGCAGCAGGCAGACCACGTTCAGCAGCGCCGGGATCCAAAAGAAGAGCGCCGGTATGCGGGTACCCAAGATCAGGCCCGTGACGCCCATTGCAACGAAGCCGGCGGTCGCCCAGGTGACGTTGTAGCGACCGAGCAGCGGCAGGAGCTGCCGCGGCGAGCGGCCGGCGCTGACGTAGCTCTCGACCACCGGCCATTTGAGACCCTGCAGCGCCGCCGTTGCCAGCACGGCGCTCACGATCAACCACGGGGCTCGGTAGAGCGCGAGCAGGCCGTGCAGCGCCAGCAAGCCGAGCAGGCAGGCGAGCAGCAACCGGCGCTCTCCGAGGCGCTGCGCGGCGCCGTGGCTGGTCAAAGCGCCGACGATGTAGGCCACGCCGAAGCCGAACGCGAGCCACAGGTTCTGGTTTTGACTGAAGCCTAGGTTCTCGTGCGCGTAGAAGTACACGCCGCGCTGAATCAACGTGCCGCCCAAGCTCTCGAGGAACGTGACGATGAACAGCGCGACGAGCATACCGAGGCTCACGACGCGCGCGGGACGAAGGCGCGCATTTGGCGAAGGAGGGCGAAAAGTCCGGACACGGTGAGGCCTGCGACTAGCAAGAAGACGATGCGGTAGCCATAAATCTGCGCCACGTGCCCGAGCGCGAACGTCACCAGCAGGACGCCGGCGTTGAAGGCGGCGTTGAAGTAGGCGCCGACGCTGCCGCGTGTCTCACGCGCGACGCCTTCGAGCGCCAAAGCGTTCATGGACGGGTAGAACGCGCCGTGGGCCAAGCCGAACAAGAGCCCGACCGGACCGAGCCAGCCGCGAGCCAGCCCGGCGGTGGTGGCCACTACCAGCGTGTACAGCCCGAGCGCTACGCCACCCACGCGGGCGCGGCCAAAGCGGTCGGCCATGTTGCCGAAGGCGAGCCGTACGAAGAGCGCGGCCACGGTGTAACCGGCGAAGAGGGCGCTGACGTTGGTGTCACCGAGCGAGAGCGCGAGGGGCTGCGCGAACGTGAACAGCGCGCCGAAGCCGGCGCCGCCCGCAGCGGCGGCCCACAGCACCGGCCAGCGTCCGAACGCTCGGGGCGCAGACGCGGCCGCCCGCGGCATAGCGAGCGCGGCGCGCTTGCTGATCGCCTGACTTTCCGGCTCCGGCAGCCGCAGCGACAAGAGTGTGCCGAGCAAGCCTGAAACCGCGGCGGTGATGAACACGGCGTTCCAGCTGTAGGCCTGGGCGATGCGCTCGGCGACCAGCGTCGCCACCGCGTTCATGACCAGGCCCGCGCAGCCGATCCAGCCCAGCGCCTGGCCGAGCCGCGCCGCCGGAGCCAAGTCCGCCACGAGCGTGGTGACGCCCACGAAGTAAAGCGTGTAGCTGATGCCTTGCGCGAGGCGCAGGCCATAGAGGAGCGCGCCGACCTCGTGCACCGCGATGTAAGGCAGCGCGACCAGCCCGCTCAGCGCGCAGCCGAGCACGATCAGCGGGCGGCGGCGACCGCGGTCGAGCAGCTTGCCGCACAGCGGCGAGATCAACACCGCGCTGAGCACGGACAGCGCCCCGACGTAGCCGACCTGGCTCGGCGTGCCCAAAAGCTCGGTCACGACGAACTTGGGCAGCAAAAAGAAGCTGGAAAACGAGAAGCCGAAGGCGAGCTGAGTCGCCAAGATCAACGCGAAGCCGCGGTTGAATAAGGGAGGCTCGCTAGGTTCTTCAGAGATAGGTGACGACATGGCCGGCTGCTTCTGCCCGCCTCCGCCTTCAGCCTGAGAAGCGATCGACCTCGCCCTCACGGCCTTTCGGCGGGGAGGGCGTTGGGGTGATTGCGATCAGCTCGCGCACCAAACGCCCTGCCCAGCCGTGGTAACCGGCTTGTTGCCCCAAAGGGCAATGGCGAGGACGCTATGGACGAACATCAGACGAGCGCATTCATAGCGCACGGCGACGCGAGCGTCAACGAAGCGCGCTGTCACTCGGCGGCGATGAGGCCTTGCCGTAACATCGAAACGAGCAGCCGCAGCGTCTTCTGACGCGGGAGCGGCGAGAGATCGATCGCTTCGTCGAGCGTGACGCCGCCGTCGACGCGTGACAGCAAGAAGGCTTGCTCGGGCGAGACGCGCACCTTCTGCTTCGAGGTCGGTGGAAGCACGACCATGCGCTGCGAGAGCGAGCCGAGGCGAGCCTCGTAAATGGCGCTCAACAGCGTGCGTGAGGACTCGACGTGAGCGCTCGATTCCGCCGTGTTCAGCGCGTCGGCGACGATCAGCGCCGTCTCAGCGTTGTTCACGGCGAGCTCGATGTCGCCCATGCCGTGGGCCTGGCGCGCTTGGTCCAGCGCGCGCGCCAAATCAGTCGTGCTGAAAGGGTTGGCGAGCGTGGGCGCGCTCATGTCGGCCGGCGTCCTCGCGCGCGTGCCCGTCTGGAAGCGGTCCGAGCCGGCGTGGAGACCAACGCCCGGATCGCTGGGTTGAGGGCCCGCTGGCACGGTTAGCGCCACGCTCAAGGCGTCGACGGGCGGCGGGAGCGACATGCCGGAGGCGCGAAGCAGCGCGGTCGCGAGCTCGGTGATGCTGGCGAAGCGCTGGTCCGGCTCTTTCGATAGCGCGCGGCGGAGCACCTCGCCGATTTCGCCCGGCGTGTGCGGCGCGAGCTGCTCTAGCGGCGGCGGCTCGGCGCTGATCACTTGGCGCAGCACCTCCATCACGTCGCTGCCGGCGAACGGCGTGCGCCCGGCCAGCATCTCGTAGGTGATCACCGCCAGCGCGTACTGGTCGCCGCGATGGTCGACCTGCGCCGTCTTTCCGAGCGCCTGCTCGGGCGCCATGTAGTCCGGCGTGCCGAGGATGTCGTATTCGCCGGTGAGCCCCTTGCCGGCGCCGGTACGCTTGCTGATGCCGAAGTCGAGCAGCTTGACGAGCACGCCCTGACCGGCCACCCGCGACAGGAAAATGTTTGCCGGCTTCAGATCGCGGTGCACGATGTTGGCGGCGTGCGCGGCGGCCAAGCCGGACGAGACCTGGTAGGCGATGCGCACGGCGTCGACGATGGGTAAGCACCTTTCGCGTTCCAGACGCGACGCCAGGCTTTCACCGGACAACAGCTCCATCACCAAATACGGTTCACCCTGTTCGGTCGTGTCGAAATCCGTGACTTGGACCACGTGGGGGTGCTGCAGCTGCGAGATGATTTCGGCCTCGCGATTGAACCGCGCCAGCGCGTGCGCGTCTTTGGCCAAATGCTGAGCGAGGACTTTCACGGCGACGTGCCGCTTGAGGCGAACGTGCTCCGCCTCGAACACCATGCCCATTCCACCCTGATCGAGTGTCCTCAAGATTCGATAGGTGCCGCGCAGGGTCGTGCCGAGCAGAGGGTGAGGCGGCGCTGCAGCGTCAGTGGGAGCCGGAACGGAAGACATGCGTCTAAACGGAACGCTGACGATAACGCTGACGCCAATCGTCGTCGAGCAGGCGAGTTTCAGGGCGATTCATTGTCGAACGACACCAAGGGGCGCGCGTTTGACTACACGCGCTCTCCCAGGCATGAGGCCCGTTCGGTCGGTGGCCCTGATTCCGCTCACCGCGAGCGCTGTCACGTCGAGCGCGGCGATGACAGATCTCCGCCTCCGCTCGTGGCCCCCGCGACGCGCAACTCGTCTGCTGCCGATGACTCGGCACGCAACTCGACCCCCCCAGAACAGCAACATTCAGGCCACTTCGTGAAAATCGCAGTTACCGCGGAAAGGTCGTGGGTCAGCAGGCCGATGGTCTGGCGAGTTGGACGCAACCGTCCCGTCATTGGTCGAATTGGACCAAAAAAGCAGCCGTGATTCGGCTAATGAAACTACTAAGTTCATGAAACTACTAAGATTCCGAGATGCGAGCCCGTTGTCTTGAATTGAGGCATAGGGAGCTGACTTGTCGCCGCGACGACTGACCGTCGGTGTGCTGCTCGCCGTGCTGCTGGCGCTGCGACTGAGCCTGCCGCCGGACTCGTCGGCGCGCGGAGCGCCGGCGGGCAGCGCGTCGCCGCGCGGACGACCCGCGGCCAGTACGTCAGCGGGCGCCGCACCCGCTGCTAGCGCGTCGGTGCGAGCCAGACGCGGCGGAGTCGCGGCCAGCGCGTCAGCGCGAGTGAGGAACGCGGCGCCCGCAGCTTCGGGCAGCTCGAAGCGTCGCGCGCCGTCACCGCCCATCATGGCCGACAGCGGCGATGTCTTCGCTTCCGCTGCGGCGTGCCTCCGCCTCGTCGAGGGCGGACAGCGCTCGCCGCGCGCCGCGGGCCGCGCTCGCTTCGCGAGCTGGAACCTGCGCTGGTTCCCGGATGGATCACCGGGCACCGCCGCGCGGGGCACGGACGTCGCTTGGCTCGCGTGTGTGCTGGCGTGGCTCGACGCCGACGTGGTCGCGGTGCAAGAGGTGAAGCAGACACCGAAGGCCGAGCGCGCCCTCGCTACGCTCTTGGGCGAGCTGAATCGCCTGACGGGTCGGCGCTATCGCGCCCAGCTCGACGACTGCGGGCGCCGCGTGCCCCAGCACGTCGGGCTCCTGTTCGACGAAGCGCGCGTTCGCGCCAGCCAGCTCACGACGGTCGGCGCGTTGAATCCTACCGGCGCCCCGTGTGAAGGGCAGCTACGACCGGGGCTGTCGGGTCGGTTCGCATTTCCGGGCGGGCTCGACCTCGCGGTGCTGTCGGCGCACTTCAAGAGCCGCGCCGATCCGCGCAGCTTGGGGCTGCGCGAGGCCTCGTTCGCCGCGCTGCCAGGTGCCTTTCGAGCGGCGCGCGCGGAGAGCGGCGACGCGGATTGGCTGCTGCTCGGCGACCTGAACACGATGGGCTGCGAGACCTGTGAGCCGGTGGTGTCGGCCGCCGACGAGCTCGCGGCCGCCCAAGCGCTGCTCAATCGGAGTGATCTACGCGTGCTGCCGGCCGACGCGAAGGGCACCGAGCTGCACCGCGGCCGCTACGTTTGGCTCGATCACGCCGTGGTATCCGGACAGATGCGCGAGCTGCCGGCGGGCGCCACCGTGCACGTCGCGGGCCCGTGCGGGCGGCCCGGCGCGGCTCCCGCCAAGTTGCCGCTCAGCGACCATTGCCCGCTGCTGCTCGACCTGATCGACGCTGATTTGGACTAAGGTGCCGCGCATGGCCAAAGGCTATTGGTTGGTGAAGAGCGAGCCCTCGGTGTACCCGTGGGAGCGCTTCGTGAAAGAGAAGCGCACGCTGTGGGACGGCGTGCGTAGCTTCGAAGCGCGCAACAACCTGCGCGCGATGAAGAATGGCGACCTCGTGCTGTTTTACCACTCGAACGAGGGCAAAGAGGTCGTGGGGCTCGCCACGGTGTCGGCGGAAGCGACGCCCGAGAAGACGAGCGACGCCGGCGAATGGTCGGCGGTGGAGCTGTCGGCGAAGAAGAGCCTGAACGAGCCGGTGACTCTGGCGCGCATCAAGGCCGAGAAGAAGCTGGCGAGCTTCGGCCTCGTGAAGAAGAGCCGGCTGTCGGTGGTGCCGGCGAGCGAAGCCGAGTTCGAGCTCATCATGGCGCTGTCGGGCACGAAGCCGTAGGCGCCTCGCGCAGGCGGCGCTATTCGGCTTTGACTTCGCGGGCCTCGCCCAGCTCAATCAGCGTGGCCAGCGCTTCGATCTCGCGCTTGGTGGCGATTTCGCGCTGGCGGAGGCCCTTCAGCTCGGCCTCGAGGCGGCGCAGGTCGCCCTCGATCTCGCGCAGGTTGTCCTTCAGGCGATCACGTTCGGACTTGAGCGAGCTGAGGTCGATGGCCACTGCGATTCCTCCGAGGTTTAGCCTCGTAGCAGACCCCGTCCCCCCGAGTAAAGCCGCAGTTTGGGCAGGGCCGCGGGCGAGAGCCGATTCCGCCTCATCGCCGCGGAAATAGCGCGCGCCGCGGGCGCTCAGCCGTCGCTGGTGACTTGATTGCGACCGCGCTGTTTCGACACATACAAGCGGCGGTCGGCGATGGCCACGAGGTCTTCGGCGCTGGGCGTGGTGCACTCCGCGAACGTGGCGACGCCGCCGCTCATGGTGACCTTGATGGACTGGCCCTCGTGCTCGACGACCTCGCCGCAGACGGCTTGGCGCAGCCGCTCGCCCAAGCGCGCGGCGCCTTTTGCCTCGATGCCGCGCAGCACGATCGCGAACTCTTCGCCGCCGAAGCGCGCGAACACGTCTTCGGTGCGCAGCGCGCGCATGCATGCTTCGCTGGCGCGCTTGAGCACCGCGTCGCCCGCGGGGTGGCCGTAGGTGTCGTTCACGCGCTTGAAGTGATCCAGATCGATGATCAAGAGCGAGAGCGGTGAGCGATGCCGCACCGCGTACGCCACCTCGGCGCGCAGCCGCTCCTCGAAATGCAGGCGATTGTACGCGCCGGTGAGCGCGTCGCGCGTGCTCGACTCGTACAGCCTGCGCAAGAGTCGCTCTTCGCGCACGTCGGTGAGCGAGAAGCGGAAGCTCACGCGCGGGCCGAACTGGAGCCAGCTGTCGTGCTCGAGCTTGGCGCGCGAAACGCGCTTGCCGGCCACGAACACGCCGTTGCGCGAGCCCAGATCTTCGACGACGTACTCGTCGCCCGTCCGCACCACGCGCGCATGAAAGCGGCTGATGCTGTCTTCGTCGATGCGCAGCAGGTTCGTCGGATGGCGTCCGACCGTGAACGGCGAGTGCTCGAGCCCGACGATTTGCCCGGCTTGCACGCCGTCCATGCGCAAGAGCACGGCGCGGTCGACCTGGGTCGCCGCGGCGGGGGGGGCCGCGATGTCGGTGCTGCGCACCGATACTTCCATGGTGCGCGCCTCCGGCAGGAAGCTGCTGATGTCGTGTAGTGAAGAGCGGCCCGAGTCGGTGTACGGGCGCGTGCCGTCTCGAGTCACGTCTCCTGGGCGCTCCGATGGCACCACGACCCTCACCACATCACTCCCGGGAAGGCACGGCCCGGCTTGGCGAACAAGAAGCCCTGTAGGAGATCGCAGCCCAAATCGGCCAGGCAGTCGCGCTCTTCCTTGGTCTCGACGCCCTCCGCGACGACGACCATGCCCATGTCTTTCGACAAGCTCGTCATCGAGCGAACCACCTTCTGCTTGGTGGAGGTGATGTGCACGTCGCGCACGAGCGACATATCGAGCTTGACGATCTCGGGCTCGAGCAAGGTGAAGCTCGAGAGCCCCGCGTAGCCGGCGCCCAGGTCGTCCACCGCGATGCGAAAGCCCATTTCTCGCAGAGCCGCGACGCGGCGGCGGGCGTCTTTCACTTCGTCGAGCGACGAGCGCTCGGTGATTTCGAGCACGACCCGGCTGGCGATGCGCGACAGGGGCGAGTCCGGATCACTGAGCGCCGGATCGGTGAGATCGGTGACGTGCAAGTTCACGAACAGCGCGAAATCTTGGGTGCCGGCGATGGGGTCCGCGGCGAGCGAGCGGATCGAGCGCCCGAGCGACTCCAAGCGTCCGAGCCGCATGGCCGCGTCGATCACGGCGCCGGGGTGGGGCAAGCTCGGCTCGGTGCTGCGCAGCAGCGCTTCGTAGCCGAAGACCTGCTGCTGGCGGATGTCGACGATGGGATGGTACGCGATCCACATCGACTGCATCGCGCGATCGAAGCTGGCCTCGAGGCCCGCGCGATCGGCGCCGAGCGCCCCCGCGTTACCGAGCAGCTCCGCCGCCTGCTGCTTCACGCGCGCCATGCGGTGCATGCGCACCGCTTTTTGCACGATCTGGTCGAGCGCCTCCGGATCGACGGGCTTCGTCAGGTAGTGGAAGGCGCCATACTCGAGCGCTTGCACGGCGGTGCTCACGGCGGGCGCGCCCGTCATCAGCACGACGGGCACGTGCAGGTCGTGTTGACGAATCTCTTTGAGCAGTTGAATGCCGCCCATGCCCGGCATCACGATGTCGCTCACCACGACATCGAAGGCGCGCCGGCTCAGGTGCCGCACGGCCTCTTCACCGTTGCGCGCCTCGGTCACGCTGTAGCCTTGCATCTTCAAGCTGCGGCAAACGCCGCGCAGCAGCTCGGGCTCGTCGTCGACGAGCAGCACCCAAGCTTTCGTCGCCTCGCCCTTGGTCTCCACGTTGGAGGAAGGCGGTGGAGCGGCTTGCGAGCGGCGCTTGCTGCTCGGTGGGGTGCTGGGTGCGGCTTGCGCCTCACCCGCAACCTGCGCACCTTTGGGAGCCGGAGCGACCATGTTCCTTTCAACCGAACGGCGCGTTCCCTTGCGGCTAAAGGGGGCTCCGCGTATCAATCGGAAATCATTGGCACTTGGGGGCTCGGCTCCCGGGGTAAAAAATACCCGCTCAGGGATCGCGGAGCAGCGCGCCGCGGTGACCTACGCGAAATTGCTGACGAATTACGCGCCTTCGGGGCTGCGTGGGCGCCTGCCTCAGGTAGTCGAGGGCGTCGCGCGCGGCGTAGGCGTCGGGCCGCGATTCCACGCGCGTCAGCCGGGTGCCCGGAGGTACGGACAAGCTCGTCAGGTTCTCCCACACCGTGCCCGAGCGCGCGTCGCAGCGCTGAATTTCGGCGCCGGGCCATTCCGAGACGTGCGCCCAAGCGTCGTTGATGCGGATCAGCCACGTGAGCGTGCGCTTGCCGCGCGCGGCGATGTACTCGCCTTCGGTCAGCTCGATCAGCACCTCGCGGGCGCGAGCCGTAGCCATCGCTATGGGGCGTAGCCCGACTGATCCGGCGGCGCCACGGGCGCGTCGTCGCCGGGATCTCGCGCGCCCGAGTCGGCAGGCTTGCCTGATTTGCCGTCGCCGTCGCCGCTTGGCTGGCTCGTGTCGGCTCGTTCGGCGCGGGGCCGGAACGTGAAGCGCGGCGTCACCTGCGGGTTGCACCCAGGCCCAAACCCCTTGGCGCTGAACTCGACCTCGAAGTCGCCCCGGTGCTCTTCGCCCGCCTTGTTGGTGTACGTCACTTCCAGGCGCAGGCGCCGTGTGCCAGCGCGCGCGGGCGAGCAGTACGAGACCAAGTAGTGCTTTTGCAGCTCGTCTAGTGTCTTGCTCGCCGCTTCTTCGAAGGCGATCGGTAGCGTGTCGGCCGACTGCGCGCGCACCAGGCCGCGGCGCGCGAGCGACTCGATCGCGTCGGTCTGCGCGCCCAAGCCGATGGTGATGCCCAGCACGTCGTGTGGGCTTTGCCACACCGCGTCGTGCACCCGGTCGCGATCGATACGGTTTGCCAGGTCGGGCCCGCTGGCGAACACGATCAGCGTGCCCGCGCGCACCGGCTTGCCCGACTGCGCCAGCGCGGCGTCGAGCTTCTCGAGCCCTGCCAGGATCGCACCGTGCAAGTTGCGCGAAGGATCCCGGGGAGTAAAGCTCTCGAGCGCCGACATCTTCACGGCTTGGCTGCCGCGCGGCAGGGTCGCGATCGGGACGAGGCTCGGGCCGCCATCGTACGCAAACACCATCACCGGCTGGTGTGCGGTCACCTTTTGCACGAAGCCCTGCGCGGCTTTCGCGGCTTTCGCGCGCTCGGCCGGTGTTTTGGCGCCGCTCATGTCGACCAGCAGCACCGCCTGGTGCGCGGCCACGAGGCTCCGATCGAGCAGCGTGAGCTCACTCTGCTCGGGTGGCACGAGCTGCTCGTTCTCGTAAACGCGGAAATTACCGGGTGAAAGCTCGGTGAGCGCCTCCTCGCCATCGGTCACCGCGACATAGGCGCCGACGTTCGATGGCCGCTGCGAGGTGGTGGCCAGCGGCTCGACGTTCACGTGTCGAAACACGCCGCAGCTGGGGAGTGAGCTCAGCCCGAGCAGGCACAGCGCGGCGTAAGCCCTGGGCGTCATGACGCCGAGGCTATCATTCCCAGTAGCTCTTTTTCGAGACCGCGTTCTGGATCATGTCGGCCATCCCATGCGAGGTGTCACTCGGCAGCTCGTCGGCGCCGAAGAGGCGCACCTCCGTGATCTCCACCGGATTGACGCGTGAGCCGTCGGGCTCGGTCACCCGTGCGCCGACGACGACGGTCACGGCGTGGAACCGCGGGTCACGCTCGGGAGCCGAGTAGACACCGAGCAGCTCTCCCAGCTCGAGCACCCGCGCGCCCGTCTCTTCCTCGACCTCGCGGCTGATGGCGTCGCGCATGCGCTCGCCCCACTCGAGGGTACCGCCGGGCAGCGCCCACTTCCCCGAATCGCCACGCCGGATCAAAAGGAAACGCCCGTCGCTCGTCTGGCCCGCGACGGCGATGCCGACGACCGGGCGCCGCAGCAGGTGGCGAGCTACCTCCTTCACGATCTTCCAAGCACCAGCCGGAATTTGCACGACCCGAGCATGCCCGGATCTGCCGGAGCTGTGTTACGGATCCGCCCGCTCCGACCCTCGGGCCCGACCGCATGCAGCTTTCTCGGCCATCCACCGGCTTCGCGCCGCTCGGCTTCGTGGCGCTGTGCCACGCGGTTGGACTGCTCGGCGGCTGCAGTAAGCGCGTCGATCCGCCGGGCGCGCTGGCGGCGGCCAGCGCGGAGCCTGCGGGTCGCGTCGTGGGCGCTCCGGCCCCCGCGAGCGCCTCGGCCACCGCACACCCTCCCTCCTCCAACAAGCAGAGCAGCGCGCCATCGGCAGAGCCGGGCGGGGTGCTCGATAATTTGCCGTTCGACGAGAACGGACCTGACGTGATCCAGGTCGCCAGCATCGCCTGGCGCACTTGGATCTATACCGACACCGGGCGCAGCCGCACGCGCTACGGCTACTTGAGGCTCGGCTCGATCGTCGCCGCGCGCGGCCCCAAGATAGTCAATAGCGGCTGTGAAGGCGGCTGGTACCGCGTGAACCCGCGCGGCTTCGTGTGCCTCGGTCTCGGCGCCAGCACCGACCTATCGCAGCTGGTGGTGGTGGCGTCGCAGGTTCGAGCCACGCGGGGCCAGGGGCTACCGTACACGTACGCGCTCTCGGGCGACACGCCGCCGCTCTTGTACTTTCGCCTGCCGTCGGCCGCGCAAATGAACGAGTCCGAAGGAGGCGACGTCAGCACGCGCGCCGCGAACTTCCGCGAGCGGATCCGCGCTTCCGGCCTGCTCGCGACCCTCGGTGACGTCGCGGGCCCGCCTGATTTCCTCGGCAACGGCGCCAAGTTGCCCAAGCCTTACGGGGTGAAGCAGCCGCTCCGCTACGTGTCGCACGCTGGCGCGGCCGCGCGAGACGGCGGCTTCGCCATCGCCACCAGCTTCGAGTGGGAAAAGCGCCTGTTCGGCCTGACCACGGAGCTCGACGTGATCGCGCTCGATCGCCTCAAGCTCGTGCGCGAGAGTGAATTTCATGGCGTCGAGATCGCCCCGAACGAGGGCTTGCCGGTCGCGTTCAGCAAAGAGCGTTACGGACAGCGCTACGTGCGCCTGGAGAGCGGGCAGTTCGTGGCGGGGCCGCCGCTGGCCGATCGTGAAGGCGTGAAGCTCACCGGTCAGAGCAAGCCGGGCGGCTTCCTCGAGACGCGCGACGGTACCTGGGTGGTGGCGGCGAGCATGCGTCGCATCGAGCCGCGCGAGTCATTTCCGAGCTTTGCCACCGGTGATCGCAAGTGGATCGACATCTCGATCAAACAGCAGTCGCTGGTCGCGTACTCCGGCAAGATCCCCGTGTACGCCACCTTGATCAGCAGCGGTCGCGGCGGCCTCGGCGATCCGAACGAAACCGAGGCGACGCCGCGCGGCACCTTCATGGTTTACCAGAAGGAGGTCGCGTCGACGATGGATGGCGACGAAGACAAGGGCGACTCGTACAACCTGCGCGACGTACCGTTCGTTCAATATTTCCACAAAGGCTACGCGCTGCATGCGGCGTACTGGCACGACGAGTTCGGCAAGGTGCGAAGCCACGGCTGCGTGAACCTGGCCCCGAAAGATGCGGCCTGGCTCTTCGAGTGGACGGACCCCTCCGTTCCCGCCACCTGGCACGGTGTCTTGAACAAAGAGCGCGGCACCGTCGTCCACGTCCGCCCCTGAGCGGCCGAGCGCCGCGGCTGCTCGGCGTTCTAGCCCTTTCCTCGTGCTGGCGCGCGCCGGCGGGGGAGCCCGGCGAAATCGGCGTTACGAAGGCGGGCGGTTTTTGCCATACTCACGGATCGTTCGTGAGTGGAGCTGGAACATCATGACTCATCCGATCGCCGATCTGTTGAAGCGCGCCTTGTTGGTGGGGGCCCAAGAGGTGCGGCTCGTCCCCGGCCGGCGCACCATCGTGGTGCTGCCGCAAGGCGAGAGCGAGGTGAAGGGCGACCCGCAGACGCAGGAGAAGATCCTCTCGCTCCTCCAGCCCATCTTGACGCCGGCTGCACGCCAGCACCTCTCGAGCGGCTTCGCGGAGTGGGACTTCGAGCTCGAAGGGCGCGGACCGGTGCGCGCCGTCGCCGAGGTGAAGGTCGGGCTCACCAGCGCCTCGTTCTTCCTCGACCGTTGTGAGACGCTCGCCAGGCAAGCGGAGCGCGGCGGGGCGCGCCCGGCGGCGCCCGTGCCGCACGCGGCGCCCATCCCGGTGCCGGCCGCCCCCTCGTTTCCGGCCATGCCCGCGCCGGTTTTCGGCGGAAACATCGCCATCGACACCGACGACGCCTTCGACATCCCGCGCGCGCCCCTCGCGACGCAGCCGCCCATCGCGTCTTCTCGGCTCGCCTACGACAACGCGCTGTCCGATGGCTCCACCGCCAACATCGACCGACTACTGCAGCGCCTGCTCGACCTAAAAGGCTCCGACTTGCACATCTCGACGCTGTCGCCGCCGATGATGCGCGTCGACGGCGAGATGCGCCTCGTCGAAGGCTACGACACCCTCACCGGCGAGCAGGTGCAGCGGATGTTGATGCCGATCCTCCCCCCGCGTAACCGCGAAGAGTTCGAGAAGACGCACGACTCGGATTTCGCCTACGAGCTGCCCGGCAAGGCCCGCTTTCGCGCCAACCTGTTCGTCGACTTGAGAGGGATGGGCGCGGTGATGCGCGTCATTCCGAGCAAGATCTTGACGGTGGACGACCTGAACCTGCCCAAGGAGCTGCTCAGCTTGTGCCACTTGCCCAAAGGCTTGGTGCTCGTCACTGGCCCGACCGGCTCCGGAAAGTCGACCACGCTGGCGGCCCTCGTCGACTACATCAACCGCACCCGCTCGGACCACATCATCACCATCGAGGATCCGGTCGAGTTCGTGCATCCGAACAAGAAGTGCTTGGTCAACCAGCGCCAGGTCGGCGAGCACACGGACTCCTTCAAGAAGGCGCTCCGCGCGGCGCTGCGCGAAGATCCGGACATCGTGCTGCTCGGTGAAATGCGCGACCTGGAGACGATCGCGATCGCGCTCGAGACCGCGGAGACGGGGCACTTGGTCTTCGGCACGCTCCACACGTCGTCCGCGCCCAGCACCATCGACCGCATCATCGATCAGTACCCGCCCGAGCAGCAGGAGCAGATCCGCGTCATGCTCGCGAACAGCCTCAAGGGGGTGATCGCGCAAATGCTGTGCCGAAAGATCGGCGGGGGTCGGGTCGCGGCGCTCGAGGTCATGTTCGGCGTGCCCGCGATCGCCAACTTGATCCGTGAAAAGAAGGTCTTTCAAATCAACAGCATCATGCAAACCGGCCGCAAGCAGGGCATGGCGCTGATGAACGACAGCCTGTTCAAGCTCGTCAAAGACGGCGTGGTGGCGCCCGAAGAAGCGCTCGCGAAGGCGAACGACAAGGCAAACCTGATTGGCATGTTTCAGAGCGCGGGCATCAAGGTGGACGTTCCCGCGAGCTGAGGCGGGTCAGCGGTCAGCGGGTAACGCGCACGCGTGCCCGGGTCCCTGCCCGGAATCCGATGTTCGCGGCGCTGCCGAGCCCTGAACCCGCGCCCGTGATACGGTCCCCCGCGTTCATGGCCGCGAAAAAAGGCACTCCCAAGCAAGCTGCTCCCGATGGCGAGGCGATGGCCGCGCGCCTGGCTTCGGGGGGCGTCTTCGGAGAAGAAGACAAGTTCGATCGGATTTTTCGACCGGGTAGCCTCGACGAGTTCGTCGGGCAAGAGCAGCACAAGCAGAACCTGAAGGTGTACGTGGAGGCGGCGCGCCGGCGCAAAGAGCCGCTCGACCACATCTTGCTGTGCGGCCCGCCGGGGTTGGGCAAGACCACGCTGGCGCACATCTTGGCCAAGGAGATGGGCGTGGAGCTGTTCGTGACGAGCGGCCCTGCGGTGGAGCACAAGGGCGTGCTGACGGGCATGCTGACGCGCGTCGCGCGCGCCGATATTTTGTTCATCGACGAAATTCACCGCCTGAGCGCGACGGTGGAAGAAGCGCTCTATCCGGCCATAGAAGACTTTCGCATCGACGTGATGATGGGCGACGGCGCCTACGCCGAGAGCATTCAGCTCGACATCAAGCCGTTCACGCTCGTCGGCGCGACGACCCGCACTGGCCTCCTCACCAAGCCGCTGCAAGAGCGCTTCGGCGTCACGCTGCGCCTCGATTTCTATCCCGTGGCCGATCTGGAGCGCATCGTGGCGCGCAGCGCGACGCTGCTGGAAATTGACTGCGATCGCGACGGAGCGCGCGCCCTCGCCGAGCGCTCGCGCGGCACTCCCCGCATCGCCAATCGCCTCGTGCGGCGCGTGCGCGATTTCGCGGAGGTCGAAGGGGAGGGCGTCATCGATCGCAAAATCGTCGACTTGGCGTGCGACCGTTTGGGTATCGATCACGGCGGGCTCGACGAGATGGATCGGCGGCTGCTGCGCGTGCTGATCGACCACTACGACGGGGGGCCCGTGGGCGTCGAGACGATCGCGGCGGCGTTGGCGGAGCCGCGCGACACCATCGAGGACGTGTACGAGCCCTACTTGCTCCAGCAAGGGTACCTGGGGCGCACGCCGCGCGGTCGCGTGGCGACCAAGAAGGCCTACGAGCACCTCGGTGAGATCATGCCCAACCGTGGGACCAGCAATCAGGGGAGCTTGTTTTGACGTCAGCCATCATCTCCGGCGCGGAGCCAGTTTCGCGTGAAGGTCGCGGCGAGCGGGGCAAGACCGGCATCTTGCTGGTGCACGGCTTCACCGGGAACCCCGCGTCGCTGCGGCCGCTGTGTGATCTGCTGTCAGAGCGCGGTTTTGCCGTAGAAATGCCGCTCTTACCAGGCCACGGCACGGCCCCGCGCGACCTCTTGCCGTTCCGCTACTCCGACTTTCGTGCCGAGGTCGCGGCCGCGCTCGGTCGCCTCCGGGCGCGGACGGAGCGCGTGGTGCTCTTGGGGCTATCGATGGGCGGCACGTTGGTGCTCGACGTGGCCAGCCGCGAGAGCGTCGCGGGGGTGGTCACCATCAACGCACAGATCTTGGATCGCGGCAGGGCGATGGCGATGCTCGCGCCGCTCATCGAGAAGGTGATGCCGCTCTCGCCCGCGAGCGCGGCGGGGCTGCGCAAGAACGACATCAAGAAGGGCGGCGACGAGAAGGCGTACGCTTGGGTCGCGGCTGGCGCCGGCAACTCGCTGCTCCGGGCGCTACCCGAGCTGCGCGCGCGCTTGAAAGACGTGACGTGCCCGCTCTTGGTCCTGTACTCGCGTGACGATCACAGCGTGCCGCCCGCGAGCTCCAGGGCCATCCCGACGCTCGTCGGCAGCCCGAACGTCGTGATGCTCGAGCTCGAAAACTCGTATCACGTCGCAACGCTCGACTTCGATTTGCCGCTGATCGAGGAGCGCGTCGCGTCCTTCGCCGAAAGCTTAGGGAAATAGTCTGGAAACATTCACCGTGTTTCGCTCGAGGCGCATCCTGCTCTCGTGCGCTTTCATCTTGGGGTAGCGCGCGATGGCATGGTGGGCACCCCGGATGAATCCTGAGCATCCGGGGTGTTTTTTTGTCGGGGCTCGCGGCCCGCGGCGCGTCCGCGGCCATCGGCTCGAGGCTCGCGCTACGGCCGGTCGACGGCGACGCGCACGACCTTGACGGGCGCGTCGAGCCCCTTGAGTAAAGCCTCGAAGCGCTCGCCGAGCGGGTGTTTGCCGAGCCAGCCGAGGGCGAGCGCTTCTTCCGCGACGCCCTCGGCCAAGACGATCTCGCCCGCGCCGGCCGCCCCCTGCAGCCGGGCGGCGGTGTTCACCGTCTGCCCGAAGTAGTCGAGCATGCCGTTGGCGGTGACGACGTAGCAGGGGCCGGCGTGCACGCCGACCTTCAAGAAAGTGCGGTGCGCCTCCGGCACGCCGTCACGAAACGTCGGAAACCGTTCGAGCATCTCGACGGCGGCCGCGATCGCGTCCCGCTCTTCCACGAACGCGGCCATCACGGCGTCGCCGATGGTCTTCACCACCGCGCCGCGGTGCGCCGCGATGATGGCGAGCAAGAGGTCGAAGTGCTCGTGCACGACCTTGAAGGCCTTGGCGTCGCCGACGCGGGAGTAGAGCGCGGTCGAGTCCGTCAAGTCGGTGAAGAGCAGCGCCACCCGGGCGACGCGGAGGGTGGTGCCGGGGCGCAGCAAATCGCTGGAAAAATCGCGACGAAACTCGGGGAGGGTGCTGACGATGTGCGCGGTCGCGGCGCGCGAGGCGTACAGCAAGCGCTCGAGCTTGATGTGGGTTTGCCCCGAGCCATGGTGCTCGATCGCGAGGGTGGCGCTGGGCGCGACGCTCGCGGTAGCGGGTCGCAAGGCGCCGTTTTGCGCGGTGACCGTGAGCTGCTCGGCCGCCCCGAGCGTGATCTCCAGCGCCAGCGCGCCGCCCCCGCGCAAGAACAAGCGATAGCGCCCGGGCTCCGTCGGCGCCGTAAGCTGCAGGCGAGCGCCAGGGTCGAGCACGGCTTGCGTCACGACGTGCGGCGTTCGACGCGGCCCGCCGATGCAATAGGGGCCGGCGGCGAGCGAGCGCAGCGAGCGTGATGGACGAAACGTGGCCTCCACGGCGCGATCGAGCTCGAGCTCGAACGAAAGATCGCACAGGTTGCAGTGCCCGGCGGCGGGCAAGTCCGAGAGCGCCTCGGTGCTTTGAGTGCCGGTGCGGCAGCTGGGACACACGAGCTCCCAGCGCAGCTCGAGCAGGCCCGATTTCACGCCTTGCAGGCAAACCGCCAGCGTTTCTCGCTCGTCGCTGCCGAGCTCCTCGGCCAGCTCGAAGGGACGGATGCGCACTACGTCGGCGTCGGGCGCGCTCCGCACGTAGCCGACGAGGCGAGCGCCGAGGTCACGACGCTCGTCCGGGAGCGCGGCGTCGAGGGCTCGGGCCGTGCGGTCGAGGGAAAGCTCGTCGACGGCGGAGCGGCTCGTGCGGAAGCAGGCCGCCTTGCCGTGGCGCACGTCGGCTTCGACGATCGAAAGCTCGCGCACGATGCGCCTCGCGAAGCGCGCGAGCTGGAGCTTGAGGATGGGGGAGAGGATGGCCCAGCGCGGCTCGACCGACAGCCGGAAGCGCACGCTCGTGCCACCGCTCGCGGAGGGGGTCAGCCAAAACTCGTTGGTCATCGAGCGCAGCACGCCCCGCCGCATCGAGCGGTGGATGCGGAAATGGCGATGCTCGGTGAACTCGAACGGCTGCTCCTCGTATTCGAGCGCGAAGCCGCCCGAGGCGGTGCGCACGACGTAGCGAGACGCCGAGGCGTCGGCGTGCGGGGTCACCTGCAGCGGGCCCAGCCCGACCGCCCGATTCATGCGCTCCGTATCGCCGACGGCGCACCAAACCTGGCGGAGCTCGCTCGCCATGGCCACGACGCGCTCGACGGAAACGGGCATCCGGCCTCGGTTTATCACGTTTTTGGCCGGTTGCGCGGGGGCCTCGGGTTAGGCTCCGCCGCGTCTCCATGCGATTTCGGGCTACCGCCAAGACGAGCGAGCGCAGCAACGCGGCCGGCGCCGTGGAGCTGGAGAGCCGCGGCGAGGGCTTGCTGCTGATCTACCGCGGCGTGTTCGCGCTCTCTGACGGCTACGTGCCCGGCGCGGTGGCGACGGGAGCCGAGCTGCTCGTGCCTTGGAGCGGCGTGCAAGAGGCAGCCGTGGAAGGCGATGAAGTCTTCTTGCAGGTCGAGCCGGGCATCACGCCGCTGAACCGGCTGTGCCTCACGGCGTTCACGGGCGGCGAAGAGCTGGTGCCGCCGGAGGAGTCGCGTCGGCGGCGGCTCGTCGTGCGCGTGGCTAGCGCTGGCCTCGCGCTCTCGGCGGCGCTGGCTGCGTTCGCGGGCGCGCGGGGCGCCGGGGCGGCGCCGTCGCTGTCGCTGTCGATTTCGGCTTCGCTCGTGACGGCGCTCGCCGTGCTCGGCGTCGGTTTTTGGGCCGACCGCTTCGTGGCCGCGCCCACGCCTCGCTTGAGCGGTGACGTGGCGCGCGAGATGTTTTTGGCGGAGCTCGCCCCGCATCTGCCCCTGCTGACGCGCGCGCCCGCGGCCGCGCCGCCGCCACGCCCCCCGCTCGTCTTCTATTTCGAGCGCATGTTGCCGCGCACTACGGCTGCGATCGTGATCACGCTGTCGGCGGCGCTGCTCGGCACGCTGCTGACGACGCGCGTGATCGTGCTCGACGAGGGCACCTCGCGGCGCTCGCCCCGCCGCGCGGACCCTGAAGACTTCGAGCGCAGCGCGCCCGCGCGTCCCCGCGCCGCGTCCCCGAGCATACCGGCGTCCCCGAGCCCGCCTCGAACCGCGCCTGCCGCGCCGCCGCCCAGCGGCGATAGCGTGACGCTGGGCGAGGCGTGCCGCTGCGTGCGCTCGGATTCGGCCTTGTGGCAGACGCCGATCCCCAAGCTCAGCTTGCTCGTGCTGTCGCAGCGGGTGCGCCGGGGGCGCGGCGCCGACGAAAACAGGCGCAGGAAGTACCTCGAGCTCGAGCTGGCTGTCGTGAACAACGGGCGCGATGACGTGCCCGAGCTGTCCTTGCTGGTGGAGTTCTTCGAGCGCGACCCGCCGCCGTCGAACCGGCGCTATTCGGTGAGCACGCGCCCGCTGTTCTTCGAAGGGCCGCTCCGCCCAGGGCGAGCCATCAAGTGGAGCGTCGAGGGGCAGGGCGTGGACTTCGACGTGCACAACCCCATTCCCGGGGATATTGGCCAGTTCGGCGACGACTCAGCGCCCGCGAACAGCTTCGCGGAGCTGCTCTCCGCCAACCACCGCCCCGTTCGACTGCACGCGGCGATGATGCTGACCTTCCTGGGTGATCCGCGCGCCCGCGACGCGGTGCTCGAGCTGCGCGAGGCGCTGCGCGAAGACGAGGCGCCGTACCTCAATCGCCTGCTCCAAGCCCAGTCGCCCGTGAAGGTGTGCAGGCTCGCGGTCGAGCCCGCGCGCGGAGCCGGGAGCGCGTGTGTCTTCAACGCGGGCGCCGAGCCGCGCAAAGACCTGGGGCTGCGGGTGCGCGCGCTCGCGGCCGAGGTCTCGCACGGCGATCCGGTGGGGATGCCGCCGGAGGTGAAGGCGGAGGCGAGCTACCGTGTGCCCGGGGAGCTTCCTCCGAACGACGGGCGGGCGCTGGCGTTCGCGTTCGATCTGCGCGGCGAGCGCTCCGAGACCTTCGAGGCCTTCGCGGACCGCTTCGATTTGTTGCCGTAGCGGCGCCGCCCTCAGGCGCCGGGCATACCGGGCAACAACACCGAAACGGCGGGAACTCCGCCGCGCTCGCCGATCTCCACCGTACCGCCGTGCAGCTCGACCACGGAGCGGGCCAAGCGCAGCCCGAGCGCGAGCCCGCGATGCTGCGTCTCGGCGCGGCGCGGGTGCGGCTTGAGCAGGGCTTCGAGGTCCGGATCCGGCCGCGGCAGCTCGATGTCGATGCGCACCCCGCCTGGAACGGCGCTGCCATGGACGTGCAGCTCCCCGTTGGCGGTGCTGCGCAGGGCGTGAGCGACGAAGGTGGCGAGCGCGCGCGGGATGCGGATCGGATCCACTCGCACCAAGGGCAAGTTGGGGTCCCACGAGGGCATGATCACGACGTCGGGGGTGCTCGCCAGATCGATGCCCTTCATACTGGCGTCCTCGAGCAGCGCTGGCACGTCGGCGGCGTCGAGCACCAAGCTCAGCTGGCCCGCCTCGACCCGCGCCGCGTCGAGGATCGTCTCGATCAGCGCGAGCAGCTCGCGCCCGCGCCGATCGATCATGTCCAGGCTCTCGAGCTGGCCCTCGGTGAGGCCCGGCTTGCGCACGAGCTCCGTGAAGCCCAAGATCGCGTTGAGCGGGCTCTTGAGATCGTGGCTCACGCTCGCGAAGAACAAGCCGCGCATGCGCGCCGCGGCTTGGCGCGCGTCGATCGATCGCTCTTGAGCCTTGGCGAAGATGCGAAAACGCCCCGCCAATTGCTCGATCGCGCGCCCCAGCTTGGCCACCATGCGGAAGCGGGCGGCGCGAACCACGCGCGTTCCGCCGCTCAGCACCGCTTCCGTGCCGAGATCGCGCACGTCTCGCGTGGCCGCGCGCAGGTCTCGCCCGAGGGCCGTGCCAAGCAAGGTGCCGAGCCAGCCCGCGAGCGTCGTGACCATGAGCGCCACGCCCAAGAACGAAAGGCCGATCACGCCCTCGGTGGTGCCGAGGAAGCGCACCTCGGCGCTGCCGTCGTCGAGCGGCGTGACGACCGTGATCACGCCGTCTTCGCCGCGCGTCACGCCGTAGCCTTGGCTGTAGCCGCGCACCGCCGCGTCGAAGCCCAGCTCCCTGCCGCGCTGCATGGCGTCGTGCAAGCCGGCGCCCGCCACTGGCCCCGGACGAGCTTCGAGCGCGGCCCGCGCCAGCACCCGCGCCGTCTCCTCTCGGCTGCGCTCGTCGGCGCGGCGTAGATGCGCGCCGACGATCAGCGCCGCGCCGAGCGACAAGAACGCGACCGGCATCGTCACGGCCGCGATCATGCGCCTCGAGACGCGCTCGACGATCAACCCGCGGCGCTCGGCGTCTTCGACGACGTCGCGCATTTTGTCGGGCGGCGAGAGCTCGAGCGCTTGCGAAAATGCCGCCCGGAGCAGGCCGAACAGCGGCAGCGCCGCCGCCGCGACGATCACGGTTCCGAGCAGGCAGAGCGTGATGCCGGTCGTTAGATCCAGCAGCTTGGGCCGCAGCAAGGTCGTCGACAGCAGCATGCAATGCAGCGACGGGACGCACCAACCCGCGAGCACCTGCTTGGGCTCTTCGCTCATGTCGAGCAGCTCGTGGGCTTCGACGGCGGTCGAGCCCACCGCCAGCGCCCGCAGCGCGAAGCGCAAGCGTCGCAAGCGCCACGCGCTGCGCCCGAGCGCCAGCGCGCCGCCAGCGGCGATGCCAATCGCCAGCGTCTCGATGCCCTCGGTCGCGACCGCCCCGCTCAGCAGCAAGAAGTGCGGCGCCAACGCCGCGAGCAGCGCGATGCTGCCCAACGTGAAGGCGAGCTGCCAGCCCAGCACCCGCGCGATCAGCCGTGCCGCCGCGGGGTTCACGTCACCGGCTCCTGACGTGGTCGGGATTTCTTCGGGGGCGGCACGGGGTCACTCGGTCGCGGCTCCGGCGGCGGCTGCGCCGGCAGAACGATCGTGAACAGCGACCCGCGCCCGAGCTGGCTGCGTAGATCGATGAAGCCGCGGTGCATCTGCACCAGGCGGCGCGAAATCGCGAGTCCGAGCCCGGTGCCCACGCGCTGCCGCCGGACGTCGCCAGTTTGGAAGAATTCGCGGAAAATCGCCTCGTGATCCTTGGACGCGATGCCGGGGCCGGTGTCGGCGATCGCGATCGAGACGCCGCCGTCACGCGGGTCGACCCGCACCGTCACGCTGCCTTGCGAGGTGAACTTGATGGCGTTACCCACCACGTTCCCGATGATCTGGCGTACGCGCCGCGGATCGGCCCAAGCGATGGCCGGCTTGCCCGAGAGCTCGAGCTTCAGGCCTTTGGCGCTGGCCGCGATGCCCGCCTCCTTCACGACGTCTTGGGCGATCGGGAACACGTCGATCGCGCGCGAGCTCAGCCGCAGCTCTCCCGACTCGAGCGCGGAGAGGTCGAGGATGTCGTCGATGAGCGCACGCAGGTGCTCTCCGCTGCCGCGGACCACGGTCAGGTTTTCGCGCGCGTCCTCGCTGAGCGGGCCGTCCACCTCCGCCAGCAAGACGTCGGCGAAGCCCAAGATGGCGTTGAGGGGCGTGCGCAGCTCGTGGCTCAGCGCGGCCAAGAACGCGCTGCGCTCCTTGTCGTAGTTCTGCGCGCCGGTCAGATCTTGGCGGTACGCCTCCTCCGCCGCCGCGAAGCGATCGACCAGCACGTTGAAGGAGGCTGCCAGCAAGCCGACTTGATCGACGGAGCGCACCGGCACCGGCTTTCCCGCCGGATCAGCGCCTTCTTGCGCCATTTCTGCGATGCGGCTCTCCACGAAGGTCACGTCGGAGTACACGTCGCGCGCCAGCGCGAGCGCCACCAGCGCCGCTCCGCCGATGAGCAGCGTCGTCAGCAGCGCCACCGACACCACCAGCGAGCCGCCCGCGAACGGCACCTCGGGCGCCGCCACGAACGCCAGCACCGACAGCGGCTCGGCCGCGGCTACCGGCGCCGCGAAGTAGCGCGAGCGCCCGAGCTTGGTCGACGTCTCGCCTTCGCCCTGCACGAGCAGGTTCACGACCTGAGCCTTGCCCTGCGCGCCTTGTGAGCCATCGACCAGCACCGTGCCGTTCTGCTCCACCAAGATCAGCTCCGCGCCGGAGCGGCGGGCGGCGCGCTCCACGAGCGCGCTGCGGTCCTCGCCCGGCGTCGCGCGCAGCCGCTCCGCGACCGTGACCGCCAAGAGCTTCGCTCGCAGCGCCGCCGCTTCGTCGCTCTGGCGGCCGAGCTCACGCGTGCCGAGGACCGCCATCAGCACGGCCGACAGCACGCCGACCACGATCACCAGGCTCGGCGCGAGCACCAGAAACGGCACTTGCTTGCGCCGCCCGGGAAGCGCCGTCATTCGTCCTGAGAGAGCTTGGCGAAGACGGCGTGATCGAGCCAGCGCGCCTGCACGAGCTCGGCCTGGCGCGCGATGCCTTCGAAGCGAAAGGCGAGCCGCTGAATGACGCGTAGGCTCGGGAAATTGTCGGTGGCCGCCGCGCAGCGGATGCGGTGCATGGACATGCGCGCGAAGGCAAACTCCACCGCCGCGTTCGCGGCCTCGGTCATGAGCCCCTTGCCCGTCGCGTCACGTCGCAGCCAGTAGCCCAGCTCACAGGAGCGGTGCAGGTGGACGCACGAGTCGAGCCCCACCACGCCCAGCAGCTCGCGCGCGTGCCGCTCGCGGATCGCGAAGCGCACGGCACGCCCGCCGTCCCAATCCGCCACGCACGCCTCGGCGTAGCGCATGCTGGCCTCGCGCGTGCTGTTGAAGGGCACCCAAGGCAGCCAGCGTTCGAGGTGCCAGCGCGAGCCCTCCACGGCGTCCCACAGCTCGTCGCCGTCGGTGATCTCGATCGGGACGAGCACCAGCCGCGGCGTCTCGATGGGGGCGCGCCGGATTTGCGCGCGCGCCGGGATCGAGAGCAAGTGCGGCACGGTGTGCGTCTCATCCGGCTCTGCGCGGCTCATCGCTCGCTGACCACTGCCTGTTCGCCTTTCGCTCATTGGCACTCCGCGCGCAGCCCGAACGCCTCGAAACGGGCCGACTCGTAGTCACGGAAGGCGATCAGCCACTGCCCCGCCTTCTCGCCCCGCGCAAAATCCGCGTTGGGTTGGAAACCGTTCACGCGAGCCAGCACGCTCGGCTTACCCAGCCCATCGCGACCGAAAGGCGCGACCTTCAGCCGGCTCTCTTCGTACCAAGCGATCAACGGCTTCTCGCCATCGGGCAGCAGCGTCGGGCGGATGCCCTTGGGCGAGAAGTCACGATGCCAGAGCGGCTCGACCTTGCCGTGCTCCACGTACGCCGCGTACGCGCCCGCGTTGTCGTCGTCCCACACCACCGCGCAGGCAGCCTTCATGCAGGCGATGCGCGGGGTCGTGTTCTTGGCGTTCGCGCGCGAGAGGGCGCCGAGCGTGCCGAGGTGCACGTCGCTGGTCAGCTTCTTCTTCTTGTCGAGGGTGACTCCGGCGCTCAGCCCTCGATCCGCGAGCGGCACGCGCAGCAGCATGATTTGGTGGCGGTCGGCGCCGCGATCGACGGCGAACACGATATTCAGAGCGCCGTGCGCCACGACCGCGTCGGGGCTCGAGGCGGTGTTGGAGCTCCGCGGAGCGCTGGCGACCTGCGCCAGCCGCGTGATCTTGCCGAGCGGCTCCAGCTTTTCATCGAGCTTTCGCGCCATCAGGTCGACGCGGCCGCGAGGCCCGTCTTCCCCCCAAATCACCCACGCGCCGTCGTCGACGAACGTGATGGTGGGGTGGAGCTCGCCGCGCTTGGCCTCGGAGATCCGCCGCGCTGGGCCAGCGATTTTGCCGTCGGCCTCCAGGCGCCGCACGTACACGCCGGCGCCGTCGCCGGTGTCTTCCCAGTACAAGAGAGCGGCACCGCCGCTGTACGGCACCAGCTGCGCGCCGCGCACCGAAGAGGCTTCCGGCGTCACCGCGGCCGGCTCGGAGACGCGACGCATCGCCCCGTCGAGCAGCACGACGTGCGCTTGGCGTCGCTTGGCGTCGACGTGCGTGTCGACCCAGCCGTAGACGATGCCGCGATCGGTCTTCACGATCGTCGGCCGCGAGCTCGGCTCCGAAATCGCGTAGGGCCTGGGCCGCGCCAAACCGCTCACGCGGCACGAGCCGCCGCCCTCTTCGACCACGATCGTCGCCTGCGACAGCAGCGAGCGGGCGGGAGGTTGATTGCCGGCGGCGAACGCGGCCTTGAAGCGCTCGAGCGCGTCTTTCGCCGAGCCGTTGGTCAGCGAATCTTGGGCCTCGAAGAGCAGCTTGGCGAACGGGGCCGACTCCGAGTTGTCGTTCGTTTTCGTCGCTGATTTCGAGGACTTGGACGCGGCGTTGCCGACGGTGGCCGGCGCCTTGCCCGAGGGCGCTCCCGCGGGCGTCGACTGGGGCGGAGGATGCAGCACGTAGAGCCACGCGGCGTAGCCCCCGAGGCACACCAGCGCCGCGAACATCAGGATCGAGATGGCCTTGCCCGAGGACGACTCCGCCGCGGGCGGCTCCGCGAGCGGCGGCCGCGCGC